>DFSO01000062.1:0-15080 GCA_002378665.1 Loktanella sp. UBA3435
AGGCTCTTCAACCTCAATCTGAGCCGGCGCGTCAATAACCTCTGGCTCCGCCGTCCCCTCGCTGACAATCGCTTCAAGCCCCTCGTCAATCTTCGACGATGACCGCGTAAGTTTATCTTTGAGCTTTTTGAAAAACGACATGCCTAGCCTTTAAAATACTGTTTCATTCCACCTAATCGCGAAACGGCCCTGAGGGAAGGGTCAGAGCGGCATTTGCCCGCCAAAGGCCGCCAAAAACATGGCTTGTGCCGCAAAATAGGTGATCCAGACCATACGCGAGGTAACGGGCCTGATCGCCGCGCCCTTGGGCAACACGAATAATTCGCAGGCCAAAATCGCGTCCGAGACCACAAAGCAGAGCGCCGCAATCGTGCCAATCCACCAAAGGGAAGGCAGTCCAACCGCCAGAACGCCCATCACGGCAATGATTGCAACATAACCCAAGACAGGACCGCGCAGGTCCCCCGCACGCGGCCATAAAACTAGGGCCATTCCGCAGGCAAGCAGACCAATCGCGATCGCCCAAACAGACATCTGCGCCACCGCCCCGAACTGCCAAAGTAGCCCAATATAGGCCAAATGCCCCAAGGCAAAGCTGACCAACCCGATCAGAAACGCGCGGTCCCCGTCGCGCGACAGCCAGAAATCCCCCAGCGCCCCGAGGATCAGACCAGCGGCCAACAAAAACGGCCCCCCATAAAGCCACGCCACCAGAGCCAGCAAGGCGACACTGGTCGTTTTTATGGCCGTTTTCGCCCAACTTGATCCGCGCGGGCTATACCAGACGCCGTAGGCCGCCGCCAAAACCCCTGAAATGCTGAGTAAAATCATATCCATACCGCAATCTACCCTATTGGGCGGCGATCCTGAACAGTCCTGTGACATCTTCCCCGCTGACGTGGCGTTCCAGCCGTGCTAAATCATGCACATGTTGCGCATTCTCACCCCGATGCGGCTGTTTTCAGCAGCCACTTTGACGCCCGTAGCCCTTGTTGCGGCGGCGGCGCTTTGGGGTGGCTGGTGGGTGCTTGTGGCGGTGTTGTTCCTCTCGGCGCTGACGGCGCTCCTTGACGAGGCCGTCCACCACGTCACGCCCCCTACCGCAGAAAGCGAATTCCCTGCTGCCAAATGGCTCTCGGTCTCGCTTGGTATCGCGCATTTTGTCGTGCTATTTCTTGTGGTCAATGCACTTGCAAACCAGCCCAATGTCATCCCCGCAAAGATCGGCCTCTTCATTGCTGCCGGGTTTTTCTTTGGTCAGATCAGCAATTCCAACGCTCATGAATTGATCCACCGCGGTGGGCGCGGCATGCACCGCCTTGGCAAATGGGTTTATATTTCGCTCCTTTTCGGCCACCACACATCTGCCCATGTCCTTGTGCATCACCGCTATGTCGCGACCACTGCTGACCCTTCGACCTCGCGGCTCGGCGAAAGCTACTACCGTTTCGTGCTGCGTGCGTGGCGTGGCTCTTTTCGCAAGGGATTAGAGGCCGAAACCGAACGGCAAAACCGCATCGACACAGGTATCTATCTACACCCCTACGTCGCCTATGTCGCTGGTGCGATTGAATTTATCCTCGCGGCGGCGCTCATTGGCGGTATCAAAGGTGCTGTGATCTACGTGGCCCTTGCCAGTTTCTCCACCTCGCAACTCCTCCTCTCGGACTACATCCAGCACTACGGCCTCATGCGCAAAATCACCGATGGCAAGGCAGAGCCCGTCGGCCCGCGCCATAGCTGGAATAGCCCACATTGGTTCTCGTCCGCCGTCATGCTCAACGCGCCGCGCCACTCCGATCACCACGCGCACCCGTCGCGGACCTTCAACACGCTGGTCATTCCAGACGACAGCCCGATGTTGCCGCGCTCTCTGCCGATGATGGCCACGCTTGCTCTGTTCCCACGGCGCTGGCGCAAGGTTATGGATCCACTTGCGGCTCAATGGTCCGATCGGGAGGACACTTAATGCGCGTCCTCGCCCTTCTCGCTATCCTCGCATCCCCCGCAAGCGCCGAAAAAGCGATGAACGCGCAAGCTTTTGACGCCTATACCTTGGGCAAAACCATCACATTCGGGCATGTAGGTGAGGCCCCTTACGGCATCGAGCAATACCAAGAAAACCGCCGCGTCGTCTGGCAATTCATCGGCGGCGAATGCATGAATGGCGTCTGGTACGAGAGCAAAGGCAACATCTGTTTTCGCTATGATTATGACGATGAAGCCAAATGCTGGAAGTTCTACGACGAGCCAAACGGCCTGCGCGCCGAATTCATGAACCGCCCCGACGCCAGCGCCCTTTACCAAGCGCAAGACAGCGAAGACACGCTCTACTGCCCCGGCCCAGACCTCAGCTCTTAAGGCAGCGTCAACCGCCCGTCAGCAAATTCAATCTCAAGCGATTTGGCCGCTTTGGCCGCGTCCGAAGTTGTGACCACAGCCCCGTCGCCACGCACTACGGCATAGCCGCGTTTCAAGGTTTCGACATAGCCAAGTGTTTCGCGCAAACGGTCAAGCGCTGTCAGTCGCGCCATTCTGGCATCTTGCTGGCTCCGTGCACGGTCTGAAATACGGCGCAAGACGTTGTCCAAATTCTCACGCTTGCGCACCACATCCCGCTGAATTGCATCGGCTTTCAGCCCCCGCGCCGCCCCGTCCAGCTTATCCTGCGCCCGCGCAACGCGTGCCTGCAAAGCAGGATCCAGCCGCGCACTTAAACTCTCAAACCTTTGCCGATCCTGCACCAAACGGCTGCGCAAAACCGCAGGCCGCAAGGCCCCCGTCGCATCAGCGAGTTGCAGCTTGCGCGCCGAAATCCCTGTCCGCAGGGCCACTGGCAAACGGTCGCCCCAAATATCCAACCTCTGCCGAGGACCATCTAACAAACTATCCTTATTCGGTAATCCACGCGCCAAATCCGCGACCCGCTGCTTGCGCTGGCTCATCGTGTTGGTCAATGAACGGCTCAACCGCGCCCCTTGCCCATCAACCCAAGCCATCAATTCCAACCGCACAGGCACCGCCATTTCAGCAGCCGCCGTCGGCGTCGGTGCCCGCATATCGGACACAAAATCAATCAAGGTCGTATCGGTCTCGTGACCCACCGCCGAAATGAGCGGAATGTCAGAAGCCGCCGCAGCCCGCGCCACGATCTCCTCGTTGAACCCCCAAAGGTCCTCCAACGATCCGCCGCCCCGCGCCACGATAATCAAATCAGGCCGTGGCAACGCGCCCCCCGGCGTCATTGCGTTAAAGCCTCGAATCGCATTAGCGACCTCAGGCGCGCAGGCCTTGCCCTGCACGGCGACTGGCCAGACCAGCACCTTGCGCGGAAAGCGATCCCGCAAGCGGTGCAGAATATCGCGGATAACCGCACCCGTAGGCGAGGTCACAACACCAATGATCTCAGGCAGATAGGGCAGTTCCATCTTACGCTCAGGATCAAATAACCCTTCGGCCGCAAGCGCCGCCTTGCGCTTCTCCAGCATCGCCATCAGCGCACCAGCGCCCGCAACCTCAATGCTATCCACATTAATGTTATACTTCGACTGCGCGCCAAACGTCGAAAGCTTGCCCGTGATAATCACCTCAAGCCCCTCTTCGGGCATCACGCCAAGCCCCTCAACCTGGCCCTTCCAAGTGGTACAGGCGATCACATTCTTATCGTCTTTGATGTCGTAATAAATATGTCCCGAACGGGCGATCATCACACGGCCCACCTCGCCGCGCACACGCACACGGCCAAAAGTGCCCTCTAACGTCTTTTTCACCGATCCCGTTAATTCGGAAACGGTAAACTCTGGCGCGTTGGTCGCCTGTGGTTCGTCAAAAAGGTCCATGCTCTGCCCTTGTGGTGTGATTGATCCGACCTTAGAACGCGGGGGACAAAAGGCCAAGCGGGAGACGGACATGAACATCCTCATTTTAGGCAGCGGCGGGCGTGAACACAGCCTCGCTTGGGCAATTCAGCAAAATCCGAAATGCGACAGGCTCATCGTAGCCCCGGGAAACGCAGGCATCGCGCAAATGTGCGAGACAGCTGACATTGATATCCTCGATGGCGATGCGGTCGCGACCTTTGCAGAAGAAAACACCATCGACTTCGTGATCATCGGCCCAGAGGCGCCACTTGCCGCAGGCGTGGCTGATCGTCTGCGCGACGCAGGGTTGTTGGTCTTTGGACCATCAAAAGCCGCCGCCGCACTCGAAGCCTCCAAATCTTTCACAAAAGCGATCTGCGACGCCTCAGGCGCGCCCACTTCCACCTATGGTCATTTCACCGACGCCGAGGCCGCCCGTGCCCACATCCGCGCAAACGGCGCGCCAATCGTTGTCAAAGCTGACGGTTTGGCAGCAGGCAAAGGCGTCATCGTCGCCATGACCGAGGCCGAGGCTTTGGCCGCAATCGACGACATGTTCGACGGCTCCTTTGGGCAAGCAGGCGCAGAAGTCGTGATCGAAGAATTCCTGACGGGCGAAGAAGCCTCCTTTTTCGTCCTCTGCGACGGTAAAACCGTGCTGCCCATTGGCACGGCCCAAGACCATAAACGCGTCGGCGACCGCGACACTGGCCCAAACACAGGTGGCATGGGCGCCTACTCCCCCGCGCCCGTGATGACCGATGCCGTCACGCAAAAGGCACTCACCGAGATCGTACAACCCTGCATGGACGAGATGGCCAAACGCGGCACGCCGTTTGAAGGCGTCCTTTTCGTCGGCCTCATGATTGAGGACGGCCAACCCAAACTGATCGAATACAACGTGCGCTTCGGCGATCCCGAATGCCAAACCCTGATGATGCGCTTGGGCGGCCAAATCCTCGACCTGCTGCAAGCCTGCGCCGAGCACCGCCTCGCGGATGCCCAAGTCAACTGGGCCGATGACCATGCGATCACAATCGTCATGGCGGCAAATGGCTATCCCGCCGCTTACGAAAAAGGCACAGTTATCAAAGGGCTGGATGCACTCCCCGAAGATAGCAAAAACATGGTCTTCCATGCTGGCACCGCATCTAAAGACGGGCAAATCGTAGCCACTGGTGGCCGCGTCCTCGCCGTCACGGCACGCGGCGAGAACCTCAAAGAGGCCCGCGACCGCGCTTACGCCATGACACAACAGATCGACTGGCCCGAAGGCTTCTACCGCTCCGATATCGGCTGGCGCGCCCTCTAGGCTTTCTATGTCCTAAAATACTCTCGCCGAAGGCATCCCTTTTTTCGACGAAAAAAGGCCGCGCCCTCCCAAGCGCGGCCTCTCTTATCAGTGGTGGGGCAATTAAGCCGCGCGACCCACCAAAACAGATTCGATCTGATCCACCGCAGCTTGCTCGCCGTCACCAGCCACAGCCGCAAACTCACGTGTCAAACGCTCCAAAGCGGCCTCATATAGCTGACGCTCGGAATAGCTCTGCTCGCGCTGGTCATCCTGACGGTGCAAATCGCGCACAACTTCCGCAATCGCAATCAAATCGCCAGAGTTGATCTTCTGCTCATATTCCTGCGCACGGCGCGACCACATAGCCTTCTTCACCTTGGCTTTACCGCGCAAAGTCTTCAGCGCATGGTTCACGACATCAGGTGTCGCAAGTGCGCGCATGCCCACATCCGTCGCCTTATGTGTCGGCACGCGCAGTGTCATCTTGTCCTTCTCGAACGCAATCACAAACATCTCAAGCTCAAAACCAGCGACCTCTTGGGTTTCAATCGACACGATCTTGCCCACGCCATGCGCAGGGTAAACCACAAATTCATTTGGGCTAAAGTCATTCTTCTTCTTAGACATATTTCGTCCTTTCGGTGACGGACCAGTGCGACACAAAAACAGCCGACAGAAACATGGGGTTTCTATCGGGCTTGCAGTCTCACATATCTGGTTATTTATTCAGCAGCATTGTCCCTTTCATACCACAAATTTGGACATCAAAAAAGCGCCCCATTTCAGAGCGCTTTTTCATATAAATAAGGACTATCGGTCAAAGCAGACCGAATCAGCCCCCCTCGCCGGGTTTCTCGGAAAACAGCTCCATCTTGCCCTCTTTGCCGTCCATCTCTTCGGCACCCGGCAACATGTCCTTCTTCGTGATGATCACAGGCCACATCTCGGAGTACTTGCGGTTGAACTCAACCCATTTTTCCATGTCAGGCTCGGTGTCAGGGCGGATTGCGTCCGCTGGACACTCAGGCTCGCACACACCGCAGTCGATGCACTCATCAGGGTGGATCACCAACATGTTCTCGCCCTCGTAGAAACAATCTACAGGGCACACTTCGACGCAGTCGGTGTATTTACAGGCGATACAGTTGTCGTTGACGATATAGGTCATGATTTCATCCGGAATTTTGTCAGGGCTTAGCTAGGACAGTCTGCCCGCTCATTCAAGCGTGAAAGACCCATTCCCCGCCCGAAGATACAGCATGTCCCGCCGATCCTTCTTTGTGGGACGACCTTTTCCCTCAAATCCGGGGTTTTTCGGAACATGCACCTTCGGTGGCGACATGTCCTCATACAGCGCTTGCGCTTCGGGCGCGGGTCCACGGCGGGTCCCACAGGCCAGAATTTTCACGATGCGAATGTCGGTGTTTTGTTGGAACGTCAGAACATCCCCTGCCCCAACCGCCCTTGCAGGCTTCACGGCGGGTTGGCCCCCAATACGGACCTTTCCCCCCGTCACCACCCCTGCTGCCAGCGAGCGCGATTTGAAAAACCGCGCTTGCCAGAGCCATTTATCAAGGCGAATGGTGTCGCGACCCTCGATCAACCTTTGTTGAATCCCGCCAAAGCGGCAGCAAACGGGTTGTCAGGATCGATCTTCTTTTCGACCTTCGGCTTGGCGCTAAACTTCTGACGCTCATCGCCGCCCTTCGCAGGCTTGCCGCGCGGCTTGCCCTTAGGTTTCGCGTTTTCACGCTTTGGCCGCGCATCGGCACGCACAGGACGCGCCCCCCAAGTGAAGGTGTAAAACGCCTCCATCTCTGGCGCTTCTTCAGCAGTTTCAACAGCTTCGCCTTCAACTTCAGGCTTTGCAGCTTTCACTTTCGCGCGCTCGCCCTTCTCGGCTTTATAGCCAAGACCAGTCATCAGATCAGCGAACTGATCAAGCGTCATACCTGTGATCGACAACATATCCGCGTTGGCTTCAAAACCGCCACGGCTATCCTTGTCGCGCAGCATGTCGGCAAGGCGCTCCAGCATATCGATACGGATCGCCCGCTCACCCGCAGCGCGGTAGCCAGACATCGCGTAATAGCCAGCAACCGCATCCTTAGCGGCAGGCAATGTGACCAGACCCGGAGGTGGGCTTTCTGGAAACTCACCAAGGTTCTTAGACAGCGACCAAAGCACCAAACGCAGACGCGTTGGCGCAGGCTTCAACAGAAGCGGCATAAAGATCGTGAATTGACCGAATCGAATACCGTGCTTGCGCAATGCGCCACGTGCATCCTGATCCAAAGCCTTCACTTCATCGGCAACATCACCACGTGGCAAAATTCCGAAATTCTCGGCCATGCGGAAGGCAAAGCCCTTGGCCGCCCCCGTCAATGTCTCGTCACCCGCCAATTTCAGCAGCGGCTCAAACCCAGCAGCGATCTTGCGGTCGATGAAATGCTGCAAACGACGGGCAACCTTTTTGGCCACCTCTTCGCCCGCTTCATCATCCACAAATGCGACCACAGTCGGCTTGAGCGGATCTGCGCCGGAAACAAGTTTCCCAACAGCAGTATCGCCCCAAATCAGGCCACCTTGCTCTGTGAAATCAATCTCTGGGTCGGGCGCGTTATAAAAACGATCCGCGAGCAGATGGAAATGGGGGACCAGTGCCGCCACAGAAGCCTGACGCAATGTCTTGGCTTCATCAGGGCTACCAGCCTTGTCCATTTGGAACCGGAAACCTTGCAGTTTCCCTACGAATTCACCCTCTACGGTGACTTCACCTTTGTCGTTTACGTCGGCCAAAAGGCTCTCCTTCTGCTTGAGTCGGCGAAGCAAAATGCTTGTCCGCCGATCCACAAATCGTTGGGTCAGTGCACCGTGTAGCGCATCTGACAAGCGGTCTTCTACCGCACGCGTCTCCTCGCGCCAATGACTTTCGTCACGTAGCCACCCTTTGCGCTGTGCAACGTAGGTCCATGTGCGAATATAGGCCAAACGCTTGGACAATGCGTCAATATCGCCGTCGGTGCGATCAATTCGTCGGACTTGCAGGCCAAACCAATTGGGATCGACATGGCCGTCTTGGTGCAAATCCGTGAAAATCTGGGTCAAAAGGCCCGCGTGCTCGCCACGACTGATACCACGAAAGTCGGGGATTCGGCAGACATCCCACAAAAGTTTCACCGATGGGCCATCCTTTGCGCGCGCGGCAATAATCTCATCCGCTGCCAGCGCTTTGAGTGCGGCCAAATCATCGCTTTCGCGCACTCGCGTCAGAAGTCGGTCATCTGTGCGTTCTTCCAGCGTCGCGATCAGCCGTTTTGTAGACCCAAACTGCAAGCGACTATTGCGCCATTGGAGTTTCTGGATCGGCGCAAAGCGATGTTCACAAATCGCGTTCGCCACTTCTTCGTCCAGCTCAGGCGCTTCGCCCGTCACACCAAACGTGCCGTTCTCTTTAAACCGTCCCGCACGTCCCGCGATCTGCGCCAACTCGTCAGGCATCAAATGCCGCATACGGTGGCCGTCAAATTTCACCAGATTCGAAAACGCGACGTGGGAAATATCAAGGTTTAGCCCCATCCCGATCGCATCCGTCGCCACCAGATAATCAACATCGCCGTTCTGATACATCTCGACCTGCGCATTGCGCGTGCGCGGGGAAAGTGCGCCCATCACAACCGCCGCCCCACCCTTTTGACGGCGCAGCAGCTCGGCAATGGCATAGCAATTCTCAACCGAAAACCCGACAATCGCGGCCCTTGCAGGCATTCGGCTCAACTTCTTAGAGCCTGAATAGGTCAGCGTCGACATCCGCTCGCGCTGCATAAACTCCGCAGTTGGGATCAGTTCCGCAATCGCGTTACGCATGGTTGCCGCCCCCATAAACAGGGTTTCATGCAATCCACGCGCATTCAAAAGTCGGTCGGTAAAGATATGCCCCCGCTCAGGGTCATTACAAAGCTGGATCTCGTCCACCGCCAGAAAATCGCAGCCCATCCCCTCGGGCATCGCCTCAACCGTACACACCCAATACGCGGCACGTGGCGGCACGATCCGTTCCTCGCCCGTGATCATCGCGACCACACTGGGCCCCTTCTTGGCAACGATACGGTCGTAAACCTCGCGCGCGAGCAGACGCAGCGGCAAGCCAATCACACCTGTGCGATGTGCCAACATCCGCTCAATCGCGTAATGCGTTTTGCCAGTATTCGTCGGCCCCAAAACGGCCGTGACACGGGAATTTAACATCTGACTTCCCGCAAATACGGGTCGGGCAATTAGATTGCCTGACCTTCAAATTCCAATTCAAGACGGTCAATCGCGTCTTGCACGCCCACCGACATCGGGTTGATCCCTGTCACGGTTTTGTAAACTTCGAGTGCTTCTCTCGAACGGCCCAAATCCTCAAGAATCACCCCAACGCCACGCATCGCGTTAAAGTGGCGCGGATTTAACCCCAAACAAGTGCGTAAATCATCCAATGCAGGCCCAATCAGGTTTAATTGATAATAAGCGGTCGCCCGCGCATTGTAGCCTTCGGCAAAGCTTGGGTCGTGATCAATCAGCGCCGAAAAATGCTCTAACGCCAATTCAGGATCATCATTATCAAGCGCGTCTTCACCACGGCGCAGCAGTAAATCAAGGCTCGGCGAGCCGCTTTTCTCCCACTCGGCCACGATTTCCGCCTCAATGCGTTCAGCCACTGGCGCGTCAGCCCTGGCCAACTCATCGTATAATTCATCCAGTGTCGCGGCCTGAAGCTGCAGGGAAAACCCTACTATAACCGCAAATGCCGTAACGATATGTTTGAAGCTTTGTATCATCATGCCCATAACTTCTAATGTAGCGTATCAAACGGCCAGCGCCAGAGGGGCGTTGGTCACAAAACCAAACAAAGGATCAATTATGAGCGAAGTCATTACAAAGGCCGTCGCGGCATTGAACGAAAAAATGGGCGGCGCGGGCTTTGACGGCACGGCAAAATTCGTCATCGACGGCGAAGGTGGCATTATCATCGACGCTGACGGCGCACGCGCAAGCGAAGACGACGCAGACGTGACCCTTTCGGCCAGCACCGAGACCTTCCAAGCCATCCTTGAGGGCGAGCAAAACCCAACAGCGGCCTTTATGACAGGCAAGCTAAAGGTTGACGGCGACATGGGCTTGGCCATGAAACTTGCGGGCGTCTTGTCCTAAATGACCCGCGCTCCGTTCTTTGACGACATCGCAAACGGCCCTGCTGGCGGCGAGGCCCATTGGCTGACCACCGCTGATGGGCTGAAAATTCGCGCAGCACATTGGGTGGCGAGGGGCGAAACGCTCAAAGGCACCATCCTGCTATTTCCGGGACGGACGGAGTATATCGAAAAATATGGCCCTGCGGCTGCCGAGTTTTTGGCGCGGGGCTACGCGATGGTCGCGATTGATTGGCGTGGCCAAGGGATCGCGGACCGCACCACCAACAACCCGCTTTTGGGTGATGTGGTTGATTTCAAGGACTATCAACACGATGTCGCGGCCCTCTTGGCCCATGTCGAGACGCTAGATTTACCCAAACCCTATTTCCTTGTCGCCCACTCCATGGGTGGCTGCATCGGTCTACGGGCGATTTATGAGGGCTTGCCTGTCACAGCTGCCGCTTTCTCTGCACCAATGTGGGGCATCTATATGGCTGCGCCAATGCGCCCCTTTGCTTGGGGGATCACACACCTTGCAAAGATGACGGGGTTCGACAAAACCCTTTCTCCTGGTCAATCAAGGCAAAGCTATGTGAATCGCGTAAAATTCGCTGACAACACTTTGTCGTCAGACCGCGAAGAATTCGACTTCATGCGCAACCAGATCGCAGCCCACCCAGAGCTTGAACTTGGCGGCCCGTCCCTGCGATGGCTCGGCCAAGCGTTGCGCGAAATGCGGCACCTGTCCACCATACCATCACCCAAAATGCCCTGCGTCACGTTTCTTGGATCAGATGAGGAAATCGTGGATTCGCGCGCCATTCACACGCGCATGGCCAAATGGGGAAATGGCAGTTTGCAGCTTCTCAAAGATGCCCGCCATGAGGTCATGATGGAAACCCCAGCGATGCGGAAACAGGTTTTCGACGCGGCAACGGCGCTTTTCGACCAGCACAGTTAAGTTCCACAGCTTTACCGCTTCAAAAACCGCAGCCGCGGGCCTATATCCATGTGAACACACCAAAAAGGTTTTCCCATGGCACGCCCAACACCCGTATTTGATGCAAAAACAAGTGGCGGCAACGCCTTTGGCAACCTGCCAGAATGGGATCTTAGCGATCTTTACAAGTCCCAAGATAGCACAGAACTGCACCGCGACATGGGATGGCTGGAAACGGCCTGCGCTGAGTTTGCCAATGACTATGAAGGCAAGCTCGACACACTGACCGCAGCCGAACTGCTTGCCGCAGTGCACCGCTACGAGGCCATCGACATCATCGCAGGGCGCATCATGTCCTACGCGGGACTGCGCTATTATCAGGTTACAACCGACAGCGACCGCGCCAAATTCATGGCCGACGCCCAAGACAAAATTACTGCCTACACCACGCCGCTGGTGTTTTATGGCCTTGAATTCAACCGCTTGGACGACGCGCACCTTGCAGGCATGCTGGCCGAGAACGCCGATCTCGCCCGTTACAAACCCGTCTTTGACCGCATGCGCGCGATGAAGCCGCACCAGTTGTCCGACGAGCTTGAGAAATTCCTGCACGACCAATCCACAGTTGGAACTACCGCATGGAACCGTCTGTTTGACGAAACCATGGCGGGCCTTGAGTTTGACGTGGACGGCGACACGCTGAACCTTGAGGCCACGCTCAACCTGCTCACCGACCAAGACCGCAGCAAGCGCGAGGCTGCGACCCATGCCCTCGCCGACGTATTCCAAGCCAACATCAAAACCTTCGCCCGCGTGCACAACACGCTTGCTAAGGAAAAAGAGATTGAAGACCGCTGGCGTAAAATGCCGACCCCGCAAACGGGCCGCCATCTGTCCAACCACGTCGAGCCAGAGGTCGTCGAGGCCCTGCGCAATGCCGTTGTTGCCGCCTACCCGCGCCTATCGCACCGCTATTATGCGTTAAAAGCCAAATGGTTAGGCCTAGACCGCATGCAAACATGGGACCGTAACGCGCCCCTGCCGATGGAAATGACCCGCACCGTATCTTGGGACGAGGCCGAAAAAACCGTTATGGACGCCTATGCCGATTTCTCCCCCGAAATGGCCGAACTGGCCAAGCCGTTCTTCACCAAAGGCTGGATCGACGCAGGCGTAAAACCGGGTAAAGCGCCGGGCGCATTCGCACACCCCACCGTCACCACCGTCCATCCCTACGTGATGCTCAACTACCTTGGCAAACCGCGCGACGTGATGACATTGGCGCATGAATTGGGCCACGGCGTCCACCAAGTCCTCGCCGCAGGCCAAGGCGAACTCTTGTCCTCCACACCTTTGACCCTTGCCGAAACAGCCTCCGTCTTTGGCGAAATGCTCACCTTCCAGAAACTCCTTGAGGGTGCCAAAACCCAGCAAGAGCGCAAGATCCTGCTCGCAGGCAAGGTCGAGGACATGATTAACACCGTCGTGCGCCAAATCGCCTTCTACGACTTTGAATGCAAACTACACGCCGCCCGCGCACAAGGTGAACTCACCCCAGACGACATCAACGCGCTCTGGATGTCCGTGCAGGCAGAATCCCTTGGCGAAGTCTTCGACTACACCCCAGGCTACGCGACCTTCTGGGCCTACATCCCACACTTCGTGCATTCGCCGTTCTACGTCTACGCCTATGCATTCGGCGACGGCCTCGTGAACGCGCTCTATGCCGTCTACGCAGAAGGCGACCCTGATTTTAAAGAGAAATACTTCGACATGCTGCGCGCAGGCGGGTCCAAACACCACTCCGAACTCTTGGCCCCCTTCGGCCTCGACGCCTCAGATCCCAAATTCTGGGACAAAGGCCTGTCGATGATCGAAGGCATGATCGACGAATTGGAAGCTATGGAGGCGTAACCGCGCCGACATTGCCGCAATCGGCGAACGGGCTAATCAGCCAATTTTCGCTCAAAAATCAATCCTTAGTTGTTTTTGCTTGTGTGGTGCACTTATGCATCACACACCATCTCCCCGACTAAATCGACCCGAAACCTGAGACAGGTCGCTGCCCCGTGTTAGCGTCAAGTGTCAACGCGACAAATTCTGCCGCCGACAAATGAGCCGAATAGCGCCGAGATTTCGAAAATCGATAATCAACAATTTATAACAACAAGGGGAAGAACATGAAGAATATTTTGATGACCTGTGCCGCAATTGCGGTTTCGATTGGCGGGGCTGCCATCGCTGAAGGT
Organism: Loktanella sp. UBA3435; assembly: GCA_002378665.1. GTDB lineage: Bacteria > Pseudomonadota > Alphaproteobacteria > Rhodobacterales > Rhodobacteraceae > Yoonia. The sequence continues at coordinate 13,521 of DFSO01000062.1, forward strand.
GACCTCAGCCGCGCCAATATTATTGATGTGACAGTTTTGCTCGGGAGTGATGATGATGGGATGTTCATCAGACCCTCGATCAATACTTTTGTAACGGGCCAAGCCTATCGAATGGTTTTGACAAATACCGACGACTTCAAGCACGAGCTTGCGCTCAACGGCATTGGTGAACGGATTTTCACCCGCAAGATCGAGGCGTCTGACGCCGAGGGCAACCTGATCACTGAAGTAAAAGGCGCCATTCGCGAAGTCGAAGTCGGACCACATCAGACCGTCGAGTGGTTTATTGTGCCGGTTCAGACAACCGACGGCCCGGAAGAGTTCTCTTGCGAACTTCCTGGCCATCGGGAATCTGGCATGCACGTTGAGATGGAAATTAACTGATAGTCAGTCTCTTGCGTCAGCCATATCTGTGGCTGACGCTTCAATCCAACTCCGTCCACGGCCAAGGCTTCACCTCTGACCCTGCCGTCTGATACCGGATCGCCTTGGCCATCCAGACACCCATCGTGGTGCCAAACTCGGACAATTGCTCGTTCGGTTCGCGCTTATTCACCAACATAATGATGAACTGTGCCACCGCGATCACCCAAAACAGCGACTGGGCAAAGCCCATCAGCACGCCTACGATAATCATCGAAATCAGGCGCATCCACATGCTCTCGTAATGCGGCTCTTCGTCGTGATCGTTCATGCGGGGCCTCCTGCCTCAAATACCATATCCATCATCACTTGTGTGCCACGCGAGAACGCCAGCGGGCAAGGATAAGCCGCACCCGTGGTGGCACTAGCACCGAAATTCTCGACCTGAAGCACATAGTGGTTCGCCGCAGGCCAGCGCTCTGTCACCACCCGCTGCCCGTCATTCTCCAGCACCAATTCCGCCAGATCATGCAGGTTCGCGTTGAACGGACAGGTCAGGCGCAACAGCCCCTTATCGCCGTGAAACGTGATCTCTTGGCGCGGCTGCATGCGGATCGAGACGATAGCACTATAGGTAAACTCAGGAAAATCCGCCGCCACTTGGGCAAACACATCGACCCCGTTTCCATAGCGCACCTTGGCATAAGGCACGCTCACAGGCTCCGCCCCCGACACAAACCGCGCCGCACCAAAGGTATACACCCCGATGTCACGCAAGCCCCCGCCGCCCATATCCGCCTTGTTGCGAATATTGGTCACATCGCCCGCGTTGTTATAGCTAAACACCGTATCAACATGGACAAGCTTGCCAATCGCGCCGCTGCGCACCAGCTCGCGTGCGCGGATAAACTGCGGATGGTGCACGATCATATAAGCCTCGGCGCAGAGCTTGCCTGCCTCCTTCGCACCAGCCTCCAGCGCGTCAAAGTCGCTGGCCTGCATCGCGATCGGCTTTTCACACAACACATGTTTTCCCGCTTTGAGCGCCTTCAATGTCCATTCAACATGTAAATTATTCGGCAGCGGTACATAAACCGCATCCACGTTCGGATCTGCAAGCAGCGCGTCATAGCTGTCATGCACCCAAATCTGCGGGGCAAATTCCAAAAACGGCGCGGCCTTCGCGGGATCAGATGT
>DFSO01000062.1:15431-19543 GCA_002378665.1 Loktanella sp. UBA3435
AAAATTCCCCAGCGCAATGTCATGATAATCTCCCGTAAAACGTCATTCTTACATTCTCAGATAGCGATACATCCGCTTCCGCATTATAGGCCAGCACGGCCAACATCCGCATCTTGTCGCTCTCATTTGGCGACACGCGGTGGATCGAATTGCGGCCACGGAACAGCACAAGCGTGCCCGCTTCCATCGTCAAAACATCAGGCTGCACACGGCCATCCAGCAAGTCTTCCACACCCTCGTAATTCATCCGCCCCGCCTTCGCGTCGCGCAAATCCTTGATGAACTCAAACCGACTGCCCGCATCAGGTTTCTGAATAAGCAGCGTGATCGCAAAGGACGAGTTGTCGAAATGCCAGCCCAATTCTTGCCCCTGCCCCGCGTAATGCACATTGATCGATGACATCGTGTCCGCGTAGGGGTGCAACTCCGCCTGCCCCGTCGTGCCTGCGACAAATCCACGAAAATCAGGGTGATCATAGAGCAACCGCAGCGGCGAATCCTCTGCGACCTCATCATCGCAAATGCATCCCTTGCTTGAGACCACCTGCCTATTCGCGGGGTGATCATCGCCAAATTCCGCATTATGCGGTGTCAGGTACACCGAGTGGTTTTGCGCACAAAAATACGCGCGATCCTGTTTGCCGACACTCTCGGCATGTACCATAGCCAAGGCGTCTGCCCGCAAAAAATCAGGCAAGACTAACACGCCATCACGGTCCAATGTCTCACGACACTGCCTAATAAACGCGGCATCCCCAAGCGCAAACCGCTCTAGATCAACGATATCATTTAGCTGCATAGCATCCCCCTCTTTCGCCCAAGCCTAGCCCAGCAAATCCAAAACGAAAACGTCCATCTTTCACCGATCCCAAAGACCTGCGCCGCATGCATAAAATTAGGGCCGCCCACAAAAAAGGGCCCCCGAAAACCGGAGACCCCTATCACTCACTAAAAACCCTTTAAGCGTCGGCAAGCATCCCACGCTCACGCGCCAATTCATGCATCCGCGTTTGCAACTTCTCAAATGCACGCACCTCGATCTGGCGGATACGTTCACGGCTCACATCATATTGGCCGCTCAAATCCTCAAGCGTGATCGTTTCCTCGGCCAAACGACGCTGCACCAGAATGTCCTTCTCGCGCTCGTTCAAAACGTCCATCGCCTCGGCCATCAACGCACGGCGCGCGGTCAGCTCATCGCTTTCCTCGTAATCGCCAGCGGTATCAACACTATCGTCGGTCAACCAGTCCTGCCACTGCGTCGCACCTTCACCGTCGGAGCCGACAATCGCGTTCAACGAGGCATCACCACCCGACATGCGGCGGTTCATTGATACCACCTCATCCTCGGTCACACCCAAATCGGTTGCAATCCGCGACACGTTCTCAGGGCGCAAATCGCCCTCTTCAAGTGCGCCGATGCGGTTCTTTGCCTTACGCAGGTTAAAGAACAACTTCTTTTGCGCGGATGTCGTGCCAAGCTTCACCATCGACCAAGAGCGCAGCACATATTCCTGAATAGACGCGCGGATCCACCACATCGCATAGGTCGCGAGGCGGAAACCCTTCTCTGGGTCAAACTTCTTAACAGCCTGCATTAGGCCCACATTCGCCTCCGAGATTACCTCGGATTGCGGCAATCCGTAACCACGGTAACCCATTGCGATCTTGGCCGCCAAGCGCAGGTGCGATGTCACCATCTTATGGGCGGCTTCCGTATCCTCATGGTCAACCCAACGTTTGGCCAACATGTATTCTTCCTCAGGCTCCAACATCGGAAATTTGCGAATTTCCTGCATGTAGCGGTTCAGGCCTTGTTCCGGTGATGGTGCCGGCAGATTTTTCAAATTGCTCATTCTTCTTAACTCCCAACCCAATGTTTAAGGGCTTAACATGGATATGGTCATAACGCGGTCTCGTTTCAAGACTGTGTACCCATAAAACTTAAACGTAATATGAACCTCAATCACGCGAACTTAAAGGAATGTGTCAGTGCATTCACGCACATGAGACCGCTTGAAATCTACACTTTGAGATTTTATCGCTTGACCAATCCCCCACTGGAAGGCCCAAAGGTGTAAAAAACCAAAGGGCAAACAATGAAAAATGTAAAAATTATCGTCTCCGTCGCAGCCATTGGCATCGCAGCCTACGCCCTTTGGCCCACCAAAGCGCCAGACACGATGGCCGTTGGCACAGCATTGGCCGAGGTCACTCTGCCCGCGACCCTCTCGGATAACGCACAAATCGGCAAAACCGCCTACGACGCAAATTGCGCGTCCTGCCACGGGCCCAATGGCGCAGGCACAGACGGCAAGGCCCCGCCGCTTATTCACAAAATCTACGAGCCCAACCACCACGGCGACGAAGCTTTTCAACGCGCCGCAGCCCTCGGCGTGCAGTCCCACCACTGGCCCTTCGGCAATATGCCCCCCGTCGCGGGCCTGACCCGTGGCGATGTCACCATGATCGTGGCATATATCCGCGAAGTGCAGCGCGCCAACGGCATCAATTAATCCGAGGCTTGAACCATCTTGCTGCCCAAAGCCGTCAACAAATCAACCATATCATCCGGCAAATCCGCCTCGAATTCCATGAATTCGTCCGTAATCGGATGCACAAAGCCCAAGGTCGCGGCATGTAACGCCTGACGCGGGAAGCTGGCAATCGCTTCAACACCCACTTCACCAATCGCCTTTGGCGACATCTTGCGCTTACCGCCGTAGGTCGGATCGCCCATCAGCGCATGACCGCAATGGGCCATGTGCACCCTGATCTGGTGGGTGCGGCCCGTCTCCAGCCAGCATTCGACCAAACACGCCACCGCAGGGGTGCCCAGCGGCTCCAGAATACGGCAGCGGGTCACCGCATGACGGCCCGTGGTTAACGACACCGCCTGCCGCTGCCTGTCCGTCTTATGACGGCCCAAGAACGTCTGCACCTTCAGAATATTCCCCGGCTCAAACGATGCCCCCTTGATCCCACGCAAACGCGGATCATTGGCCTCAGGCACACCATAGCACATCGCAATATAGCGGCGCTCAACACTGTGATCGGCGAACTGCTTGGCCAAGCTATGATGCGCCTTATCGGATTTTGCGACCACGAGCAGACCCGTCGTCTCTTTATCAATGCGGTGCACAATGCCGGGGCGCTTCATGCCGCCCACACCAGACAGGCTCTCGCCACAATGATGGATCAGCGCATTTACCAGCGTGCCCGTCGGTGTACCGGGTGCGGGATGCACCACCATGCCCGACGGCTTATTTATGACAATCAGATCATCATCCTCATAGACCACGGTCAGCGGGATATCCTCGGCACCAATATGGCTCTCCTCGGCCACATCCACGACAACAGCAATCTGCGCGCCCTCTTCCACCCGAAAACGGGGATCGGTCACAACAACGCCATTCACCTGCACCGCACCATCGGCAATCAGCTTGGCCAAACGTGACCGCGACAGCGAGGCCTCCTCGGGCACATCACGACCCAGCGCCTTATCCAAACGCGGGGCTGGATTGGCTTCAATTTCAAATTCGATCAAACGCGCGGCCATGTGCAGGCTCCAAAACTAAACTTGCACGCTCTCTAACCGCTGCAATCACAGATGTCATGCGGCGTATTTACGGTGCACGCTTGGTGCACGCGCGGTGCACACAGTGTGACATTAACAAATGGGGGGATGGTACCGCCTCCCCGGCTTGAACGGGGGACCCCTGGTTCCACAAACCAGTGCTCTAACCAACTGAGCTAAGGCGGCATCGGGGTTGGATTTAGCCCCAAGCCGTTTTGATTGCAAGACCCCTACCCGCCTTTTCCTTGCCAATCGGTCAATGGGCAGGATAGATCAGGCAAACAACGCAAAATAGGACACCATTATGGGTATCAACGACGAACGCGACGTAGAAGCAAACATGCAAATCGGGCCAACCGACACAGGTATGGTGCGACTTTTCATCGAATCTAATGGCGTAGAAATCCCCATGGATTTTGAACCCGAAGAAGCCGAAGAAATCGCCGAAGAAATGCGTGCAGCAGCCCAAGCCGCTCGTATGATGAAAAAGCGCTAACTCTTTCTTCTGATTTAAAATACCTCGGGGGTCTGGGGG
>DFSO01000090.1 GCA_002378665.1 Loktanella sp. UBA3435
CATCGGAGAAATAACGGGGCTAATGTGCGCTTTGACAAAGGGGCACTTGGCGAATTCCCCTTTACCGCCTGCCACGATATCGAACATTTTCACAATCGGATCAACGTGTTCAGCGACAGTAAAAGCGGTGGCGACGGGTTTGTTGGTGTTGCGCATAAGCGCGTAGGCCGTGTTCACATCCAGATCATACATATCGGAAATATCGGTCGCGATGCAGCAGCGGGTGAACCATGCAACGTTGTCGAGCGTGTCTTGCAGGCGGGTAAAATCATGGAGGTCTTGGAGCGTCGAAGGCCGGTAGCGCTCGGTTTCCAGATCAAGGGTCGTGACCGCAGCACCGCCTGTGCCGAAGTAAACGCGGTCGCCGCCTACATGGATATCGCGGGACGGGTCGCGGCCATAAAGCCAGAACTCCTTGGCGGAGGTTTCAATCGTGCCTTTGACCATTTCTATGGGCAGGCTGATCCGTTTGTTGCCCAGATCAACGCCACCCGCCGCGATCAAATCCTTGGCCAACCGGTCAGGCACCTGGCCCATGCCAAGCTCTGCCAGCAGGCGCAACGCTGTGTCGAAAATCTGCTGTAATTCGAGTTCGGACAGAGCTTTATAGGCCCCGCCAGCCGCACCAGCGGGCGCGGGGTTTACGGAAACGGGCACGGCACGTTTGGCGTGACGGGCCGCGCGGCCACCTGTTCTGCGGGTTGTTGATGTATCTGTCATGGGGAGAGCGTCTGCTGAGATCGGGATTTGCACAAGCGCCCTAGACAAGATGAGCCAAAACCGAAATATTGATTTCGTAATGGCAAATACCCAACCCCCTTTTACTTTCCGCGCCACGCAAATCTTTGTGGCTGCCGTCGAGGCGCAATCCGTCACGCGGGCTGCCCATAGGTTGGGGATTAGCCCGTCGTCTGTGTCGCAAGGGCTAAGCACGCTAGAGGCCGCGTTGGGCACCAAGTTGATTGAGCGCACCGCACGGCAGTTTCGCCTAACGGCTGCGGGTGCGTTGTTTTTGGAACCCGCCCGCCAGTTGTTGGATGATGTTAGTGCTGCAAAGGCGCGGTTGGTGATGGCGGATCAAACGCCGCCGATGACGGTGCGGATTGCGTCGATTGAGGAATTGGACGCGACGGTCACGGCCCCTTGGTTGCTGAAACTGACCAAGGCCTATCCGAATGCTGGATTTACGCTGAGCAGCGGTGCAAGCCATGAGAACCACGAGGCGCTAAGTACGCGGGCGGTCGATTTGATGTTGGCCGTCGATACCGTCGGGCAGGTCGATTGGATCGACCAACACCCGATCTTGCGTGATCCGTTTGTATTGGTCGCATCACCGCATTTGACGCCGACGCGTGACGGCCTCAAGGCTGCGCCATTTGTGCGTTACGCGGGGGATTTGCAGATCGGGCGACAGATCGAGGCGCAATTGCGCAGATCACACGCCCAGCCCCCTGCCGGGTTTGAGTTTTCGTCCAATCAGGCGTTGTTTGCCATGACCGCAGAGCTTGGCGGTTGGGCGATCACCACGGCGCTTGCGTTTTGTGGCACACCGCGTGCGGCCGAATTGGTGCGTGCGCATCCGTTACACGTCCCTGCCTTTTCGCGGGTTTTGGCGTTGCATGCGCGGGCAGGAACCTTGGGCGATTTACCTGCACGGATGGCGGAAGATATCCGAGACTGTTTGCAAGAGCGCATCGTTGACAAGGCGGCAGAGCGGTTGCCGTTTCTGAAGTCGGGCTTCAAGATTATTCAGTAAATCGAAATCATAGATTTTCTATACTTTCACCCGATTGCGCGAAACGATTTCTTCTGCTTCGATCTGACCAAATCCATCAGGGGAAACGCCATGAAATCGCATACACGTGTTGTTGTTATCGGGGGCGGCATTGCTGGCTGTTCCACGCTTTACCATTTGACGCAGGAAGGTTGGACCGACGTTGTGCTGATCGAGCGCAACGAGCTAACCTCTGGCACCACGTGGCACTCTGCGGCGCAGGTCACCAACTTTGGTATGAACCAAACGATGGTCGGGCTGAAAACCCATTCGATCAACCTGTATAAAGAGCTGCGCGACGACGCGGATTATCCTGTCAGCTATCGCCACGGCGATGGCGGTATTCGTCTGGCCAATACCGAGGCACAGATGGACGGGTATCGCCATTTTGCTTCTATGGCGCGCGGTATGGGTGTTGAGTTTGAAATTCTTGACGCGGCAGAATGCGCCCGTCGTCACCCGTTGATTTCCACCGATAACCTGCTGGGTGGCCTTTGGGATGCAAACGATGGCGACATTGATCCCGCGTCACTATGCCAAGCGCTGGCGCGGCGTGCGCGGCTTGCGGGTGCTGAAGTTTACCGCAACACGCCCGTCACGGGCCTAACCCAGCACAAGGATGATAGCTGGACGGTGCATACCGAACAGGGCGACATTACCTGCGAGATCGTGGTGAATGCTTGCGGCTACCGCGTGAATGAAGTCGGCGCGATGATGAACGTGCACCACCCTGTGATGTCGATGGAGCACCAGTATTTTGTGACCGAAGACATCCCTGCGATTGTCGAGGCAGGCCACCGTATGCCGCTGATCCGCTGCCCGATCAGTGACTACTATTGCCGTCAGGAAAAGAACGGACTGCTGATTGGTTTCTACGAGCAAGGGTGCAAAACTTGGGGCATGGACGGGATTGATCCACATTTTGTGAACGCGCTTTGCCCTGATGATCTCGACCGGATTACGGATGTTTTGGAAGGCGCGTTCGAGCGGATGCCAGCGCTTACCGAAGTTGGGATCAAGAACATCGTGAACGGGCCGATCACCTATACCATCGACGGCGCGCCGCTGGTTGGTCCGATCCCTGGCAAGCGGAATGCGTTTTGCATTATCGGGTTGCGTGCGGGTCTTGGTGAGGGCGGCGGTCACGGCTGGATGCTTGCGCAGCAGATCGTGCATGGCGAAGCGTGCTATGACACATGGTGCATCGATCCGCGTCGTTTTACGGGGCATACAAACGTCGAATTGACGGCGCTGAAAGCGATTGAGGACTACCAGAACGAATTCCGCTTTCACTTCCCCAACGAGCACCGCCCAGCAGGTCGCAATGCAAAAACAACGCCGCTCACCCCGATTTTGGCGGCGGAAGGTGCGGAGTTTACGGTGGTGAACGGCTGGGAGCGGATGGAGCTCATCAAGTCAAGCCCAGATTTCCATGTTACCCACGGCTTCCATTTCGATGAAAGCTTCCCCATCGTTGCGGCCGAAATCGACGCGGTGCAAAACGCCGTGGGCTTGACTGAGGTCAACGGGTTTAACCGTTTCGAGATTACGGGATCTGATGCGCGACCCTTTGTGGATCGCATGTTCTGCGGCAAGATCACGGCCAAGGCGGGCCGCGTCGGTTTGGGTTATCTGCTGAACCACCACGGCATGTTGAAGGGCGAGGCGACGATTGCGAACCTGCCCGCCTCTGATCGTGGAGGGGAGCGGATGTGGTACGGCTCTGCTGCGGCGTCTGAATTTCACGACATGGATTGGCTGACGAAACACATTGGCGCGGATGAAGATGTGCAGGTCAAGTCGCTGACCAACGACATGACGATCCTTGTGATTGCAGGACCAAAAGCGCGGGATGTGCTGCAATCGGTCAGCCGTGCAGATTGGTCGAAAGAGGCGTTCCCGTGGTTATCAGTGCGCGAATGTTTCGTGGGTTATGCGCCCGCCACAGTCATTGCCGTCAGCTTCTCTGGTGAGATGGCCTATGAAATTCACGTGCCGAACGCCTCACTTTATGCGGCCTACACTGCGCTGCGAGAAGCGGGCAAAGCGCATGGGATGAAGCTGTTCGGCGCACTGGCTGTTGAGGCGATGCGCATGGAGAAGGGATATTTGCATTGGAAGGCCGATATTCTAACGGAGTTTGATCCGTTTGAGACGGGCCTCAACCGTTTTGTGCATTTGGATAAGTCTGACTTCATTGGCAAAGCCGCACTGACCGAGCGGGCCAAGACCCCGCCTAAAAAGAAGCTGGTTACGCTGATCGTTGACAGCGACAAAACCCCTGCCCGCGGCGGCGCATCGGTGATGGATGGCGGCGTTGTTGTGGGGACGGTGTCATCGGGAGGTTATGGGCACCGCGTTGGCAAAAACATTGCCTATGCATTCCTTGATGCCCCATTCGCCACGGAGGGCCAGCCGCTTGTGATTGATATGTTGGGACAGGAGATTAGCGCGACTGTCACCAATAGCGCGCTGTATGATCCAGACATGAGCCGCGTCAGGGCCTAATCTCTCAATGAAAAAGAGTTGCGCCGCAGTCGCGCTCACTTCCGACTGCGGCGTTTGACGTTTAGCTTTAAGCTTGCGACACTGAAAACCACGCCAATGAAGAGAATACGGGGCCAACCAATGACTAAGAGGTTTCTCGTTATCTGTCTGTTGGCCTGTGCCGCAGCTGTTGCTGTTGTTGCTTGCTCACCTCGTTCTGCACCTGTTGTCCTTGCGTCCGCGAATGCTGATGCCCTGCGCATTGGCACCTATAACGTCCATTACATCATCTTGAAAAAGGAAACGGGGGCTTGGTCTGTTGGCGACTGGCACCGACGCAAAGGTCCGCTAGATGCGGCGTTCAAGGCCCTACAAGCCGATGTTGTGGCATTTCAGGAAATGGAGAGTTTTGGCGGCAGTAGTGGAACTGATACTAATCTGACTCTCGATTGGCTTTTGGCTCAGAACCCAGAATTCGCGGCGGCGGCCGTGGGCGACACTGCACTATTTCCATCGACGCAACCGATCCTATATCGCACCTCGCGGCTTACCCTATTGTCGCAGGACTGGTTCTTTTTCTCAGACACGCCAGACGTGATCTATGCACGGACGTTCAATGGCTCTTATCCTGCGTTTGCGAGCATTGCCGTGTTCAAAGACCGCGAGACCGACGAGACGTTCCACGTCGTGAACGTTCACTTTGAATATAAGAGCAGGTCAAATCGGCTTAAATCGGCCGCGCTTGTTGTCGATCGGGTTGGCCCGCTGATCGCAGCCGGAGAGAAGGTTATATTTCTCGGAGATCTGAATGCCCGCCATGGTGCCGCGACGCAGGAAATCCTCGCACACATGGGGCTAGAGTTCCTCGATGTGCAAGGCACCACATATCACTTGAACCGTGGCCTCAATTTGTTTGGCGCTATTGATCACATCGGGCTATCAAAAGGGGTCACGCCCGTTGGAGAGCCGATGGTCTTGCGGCAAAAATTTGAGGATGAATGGCCTTCAGACCATTATCCAGTCATCGCAGATGTGCAGCTGCGGTAATTGATCCGCTGCGACGGCTTTGGGTGCTATTTCGCTTTCCACAATCGCGCGGCAATCGGTGCGCCGAGGATCACCACAAAAATGCGCAAGACGTGATGGGCGATGACAAACGCCATGTCGGCCCCAACAATCAACGCGAGCACCGTCATTTCAGCCTGACCGCCCGGCGCAAATGCAAGCAGCGTCTCCATAGGTGGGGCGAGGTGAAACAGGTGGACCGCTTCGGCGAACACGAACGTCAGCGCGATGAGGATCAGGCAGAACCCCAGTGCCGCCGCCACATCTTTGCGGACCTCCGCGCCAGTGACGCCTGCGTATTTCGTACCAACGGTCATGCCGATAAAGAATTGTGCCATCCAGATTGCTTCGGCGGGTGGGCGGTGTTGCAGAACGCCCAAAAGCGCCATGATCGCAGCCAAAATCAGCGGCCCCAATATGGACGCGCCGAACATGACCAGCGCCTTGGCGCCCTGCCAGCCCGCGATGCCACAAAAAACCATCAACAACATTTGGCTAGGATCAATTGTCGATGCCGCCGCACCGGGAGGGTTCGTCAGGTCCGCGCCCCAGTACCCCTGCAATATGAACGGCAAGGCCACAACGACGACCATCACGCGGGTCGCATGGATGAGAGAAAGCGCGCGCACATCGCCGCCCGCTTCTTCGCCAAAGGCCAGCATGTCTTGCAACCCTCCGGGCATCGCCGAGTAATAGCTTGTCGCGAAATCAAACCCCCAGACCCGTTGAAAATAAGGCACGCCGATCACGGCAATACAAGCGACCATCACCGGGATCATCAAAAGCGTCGGCCACATCGCCGCCATGGAAATGAGCAATGTGGTGGTGAACGTCGCCCCGACAGCAACCCCAAGGATAGATCGCATCGCGTCGTTGATCAGCTTGTTTCCCTTCATCGGCACACCCGCGAGCGCGGCGATCAAGCAGGCAAAGATCGGACCAAGAAGCCATGGCAAGGGCAGTTGCAACCAAATAAAAATACCGACGCCAATGCCCGCAATCACGTAGGTCAATGCGAGGTATTTCATAGCGCCTATGCCTTTGGATCAGAAATGAGATGTCAAAGCAGTCCGCCGCAATGCACCATATGAAACCTGTTTTACTATCGCGTCAAACAGGGAGAGGCGTCAAAGCCTATTGCGCGCGCAGTGGGCAAAATACCAGACTAGGCCAGCTTACCTTAAGATGTGTTTATGACGGGCTAGTGGCTCGCGATCATCATTGGCGCATCACTCATCGCATTGTCATACCAACGCCGAATTTCCATACGCTCTTGGTCTTCCATCATGCTGACATTTGCGGGCGGCATCGCCACGCTCATGCCCGATTGAATATAAATCAGCTGCGCATTTTTCGCGACGTCGGCGGGCGTTTCAAGCAAGATGCCTTTAGGCGCATGATAGATGCCTTCGTAGTTTGGCTCTCGTGCGTGGCACATCGCGCAGCGACCTGGAATGATTGAGCTTGCGGTCTCAAACCCGTCGGCATTTGCGAAGACCTGCTCCACGGGGCTTAGGTCTCGCGCTTGCGATTCCTCATAAGTGTCTTGCATCATTGGCGCGGTGGAGAGCCACATAATGATGATAAACATCAGCGCCGTCGCAAGCCACGTCCAATGCACACTTTTGCCCGTTGCATGCAGCGTGTTGAAGTAGTGTCGAATGGTGACGCCCATCAGGAACACGAGTGCGGCGATCAACCAGTTATATTCGGTCGCAAAAGCGAGCGGATAGTGGTTGGACAACATCAGAAAGATGACAGGCAACGTCAGATAGTTGTTATGGGTCGAGCGGAGCTTTGCGATCTTGCCGTATTTCGGGTCAGGGGTGCGCCCCTCTTGCAGGTCTTTCACCACGATGCGCTGGTTTGGCATGATGATGAAAAACACATTGGCCGTCATGATCGTGGCCGTAAACGCGCCAAGGTGCAGCAAGGCTGCGCGGCCTGTGAAGACCTGATTATAGCCCCACGCAATCGCGACGAGCAGCACGAACAACAGAACCATTAGCACAGTGGGCTGATTGCCGAGCTTGGATTTGCACAAGAAATCATAGATCAACCAACCGATTGTAAGCGAGCCAGCGGACAGCAAAATCGCTTGAAAAGTCGAGAGGTCAGCCTTAGCCGCATCGATCAGATATAGATGCGCGCCACCCCAATAAACCATCATCAAAAGCGCAGCACCCGACAGCCATGTCGTATAGCTTTGCCATTTATGCCAGATCAGATGCTCGGGCATATTGTCTGGGGCGACGAGGTATTTCTGGATGTGATAGAAGCCACCACCATGCACTTGCCACTCTTCGCCGCTGACGCCGTGGGGCATATTGGGTACTTTTTTCAGGCCTAAATCGAGGGCGATGAAAAAGAACGACGCTCCGATCCACGCCATTGCTGTAATGACATGAAGCCAGCGAACGGCAAAACCGAGCCATTCCCAGATTGAAGCAAGATCGTACATTGTGAACTCCCGTTGATTTCTTAGAACCAGACTAGCTTGAATTTGAATTGTCTTGTATTGGTCAATGGCGTCAAGTTGTATCAAAAAAAAGCGAAGAATACGTTGGCCTATTTGGATAATATCCTGACTTTCGTCAGAGTCTATGAACATGGAAATATGTCGTCGGCGGCGCGTGATATGCGGGTGTCTGGGGCTGTGGTTTCCGCGCGGATATCGCAACTTGAGGATCACCTCGGCGTCAGATTATTCCAGCGCACAACCCGCGCCCTGAACCCCACCGAGCAGGGCAAGAATTTTTATCCCAATGCGCAAAAGATTTTGGAAGCGGTCGAGGATGCGGAATCCGAGATCAACCAGATCACATTGGTTCCCCGTGGCACGATCCATGTCTCTGCGCCGTTGGGTGTGGGGCGCAGGTTTATCGCACCCGCAGCACCAAGGTTTCAGGTCGAATACCCGCTGATCAACGTGCGCCTTCGCCTGTCGGATCGGCGCGTTGACCTTGCGTTGGAGGGCGTGGATGTCGCGTTTTTCCTTGGCATCCCCGAGGATTCCAGCCTCAAAATCCGCAAGATTGCCGACTGCCCTAGGGTTCTATGTGCCGCCCCTGCCTATCTTGCAAAGCGCGGCGCGCCCAAAGATATCAACGATCTAAAGGCTAATCATGCCTGCCTTAATCTACGCTATCCGGGTGCGCCAGAATTTCAGTGGCCGTTGCAGACGGAAGCGGGCGTGCAACGTATCGACATCTCTGGCCCGCTGGAATGCGACGATGGTGATGTGCTGACCCAATGGGCGTTGGACGGCAATGGTATCATTTTGAAACCTCTGTTTGAGGTTGCCAGCTATATTGAGGCGGGCACGCTGGTCCCTGTCATGACCCACCAGCCGCCTGTGTCGATCCAGCTTGTTTGCCTGTTCACTCATCGGCGCGGGCAAGACCCGAAAATCCGCTTGTTCATTGATTATCTAGCCGAAAATATCGCCAGAACCTTGGCCCAAACCAAGACCTTGGTTTAGCTGCCGCGATAGGTCGAGAACGAGAACGGCGAAAGCAAGAGCGGCACGTGATAATGGCTCGCCTCTGACATACCAAATCGCAACGGGATTTGATCGACGAACTTTGGCTCCGCCAGTTCCATTCCGATTGCGTCAAAGTAGTCGCCCGCAAAGAATACCAGCTCAAACGTGCCTGTCGTGAATTCTGCCGCTGGCAAAATCTGGCTGTCGGTGCGGCCGTCGGCATTGGTGGTCAGGCTGCGCACGAGGACGCGTGTTTCGCCATCAATCTTGAAAAGGTCGATGCGCATGCCAGCCGCAGGGCAACCGCGTGCCGTATCAAGAACGTGAGTTGTCAAAAATCCAGACATGTCGTCTCTCCTATTTATTTCGCGAACCCGCCAGAGAACCGCATGTGGCGGTTCACGTCTTTATAAAGCAGGTAACGGAACGAACCCGGCCCACCTGCGTAACAGGCTTGCGGGCAGAACGCGCGCAGCCACATATAGTCGCCCGCTTCGACCTCGACCCAGTCTTGGTTGAGGCGGTAAACTGCTTTGCCTTCAAGCACATAGAGCCCGTGTTCCATCACATGGGTTTCCGCAAAGGGGATCACACCACCCGGTTGGAAGGTCACGATTGTCACGTGCATATCGTGGCGCATATCGGCCATATCGACAAAACGGGTCGTCGCCCAAACGCCGCCTGTGTCGGGCATTTGCGTAGGTGCCACGTCATTTTCGTTGGTCACAAACGGCTCTGGTGCGTCCAGACCTTCGACGTATTCATAGGCCTTGCGGATCCAATGAAACTTGGCTGATGCCTTGCTTTTGTTGTGAATGGTCCAGTCGCACTTTGGCGGCAGGTACGCATACCCCCCCTCGCCCAACACATGCACTTGGCCCGCGATGGTAAGTGTGATCTCACCCTCGACGACAAACAAAATGCCCTCGGCGCTGCTATCAGTTTCGGGCTTGTCAGAGCCGCCGTTTGGTTGCACTTCTGCGATATATTGCGAGAACGTCTCGGCAAAACCTGACAACGGGCGGGACAAAACCCAGAACCGCGTGTCTTTCCAGAATGGCAGAAAACTGGTGACGATATCGCTAAAAGTACCTTTGGGAATAACCGCATAGGCCTCGGTGAACATCGCCCGATCAGTCAGGATTTGCGTTTGTGGCGGCAGACCGCCTGATGGCGCGTAATAGGAATTCTTCGACATTGTGACCCTTCCAGAGTTTCTGCCTTCATACACATCCAACCCTCTCTGGGATAGTTTTCCAACGAAAATCCGCCAGCGGCCTGCGAGAGGGTCTTTCAAATTCGCTTTGACAATCGCGCAACGACGTCAGGACTATCGTACCAAATTTCATGTGTTTTATCCGTGCACCAAGCGTGCACTGCGCGTGCACCGTTGTGCCTCACCCCCCAAAGAATATTCGGCTAAGGTAAGATCAAGATCGCCCGAAAATCGTTGACGTTCGTGAGGGTGGGACCTGTTACAATCTGCCCGCCGATTTTGTCAAAGAAGCTATGCGCGTCGTTTTCTTCAAGTGCTGCTTGCGAACACACTCTTTGGGCCTTCGCCAAGTCTTGCATGTCGGGGCCAGCGTAGGCACCCGCCACCTCAGCTGCGCCATCAACGCCGTCGGTGTCGCAGGCCAGCACGTGGATTTGCGGGTGTCCGTTTAGCACATGACCCGCCGCCAGAACATATTCTGCATTTGGCCCGCCAATCCCGCTTCCGCGTCGTGTTACGGTGCATTCGCCGCCTGAAAGAAGCAACACGGGGCGTGTGTTTTTCTCAGCTGCAATTTGCATGGCAAGGGCCGCGTGAGCTTGGCCAAGGTTGCGCGCTTCACCCTCAATCGCGGCGCCCAAAATACGGACGTCGATGTCGCCAGCCAATTGGGCAGCAGCAGCGAGGGATTG
This sequence comes from Loktanella sp. UBA3435, assembly GCA_002378665.1. GTDB lineage: Bacteria > Pseudomonadota > Alphaproteobacteria > Rhodobacterales > Rhodobacteraceae > Yoonia. The sequence continues at coordinate 10,719 of DFSO01000090.1, forward strand.
TGCGGGGGCGGCAATGATGCGGGTTTCGGAAGTGCTAAGGCGTGGGTCGTTGGGCGCGATTGGCGCGGGTGCATTGGTGATCACTTGCATGATGTCATCGGGCAGCGCGACCTTCCATTGCTTCAACGCCGCGAGGGCCATTGCCGCTGTTGCGGTGCTGCCGACAGTCGGCCCTGATGCGATTTCGGACGGATCATCGCCGGGCACATCCGAGATCGTGAGAGTTAAGAGCTTAGCGGGATAGACGGCTGCCGCGAGCTTGCCACCTTTGACGGCCGAGACCTGTTTGCGCACGATATTCATTTGCGAGATTGGCATGCCTGAGGCGAGGAGTGCGGCGTTCACAGTCTTTTTGTCGGCAAGTTCCAGCCCATCAACAGGGGCGCACAAAAGCGCGGAGCCACCACCAGAAATCAGCGCAATCACCTGATCGTCGGGGCCAAGGTCGCGGACCAGATCCAGAATGCGCTGCGTTGCCAAAACACCCGCCTCATCAGGGACAGGGTGCGCGGCCTCGACGATTTCAATCCCTTTGCAGGGTCGCGCGTATCCGTAACGGGTGACGATCAAGCCCTCGCAAGGGCCGTAAACTGCCTCTAACACTTCGCCCATGCGCGCGCTGGCCTTGCCTGCGCCAATGACGATGAGGCGACCTTTGGGTTTGGGTGGCAAATGTTCTGCAAGGCACAACATCGGGTCGGCACGCGCCACGGCTGCCTCGAAAAGCGTGGTGAGAAAGGCGCGTGGATCGGCGATCACGCGAGCCATGTCCGATAGTCACTGACGAGCAGATGCGTGGGCGGAACGTCTTCTTCAATCTGCGCGAAACGGCCGATGGGTTCGCGGAAAATGTTGTCGGTTTCGTCGTCATTCACGGTCGAGACTTCGCCGATCAACACATCACCGCCCTCGCCCCAGAACGCGTGCCAGTCGCCTGGCATCAGGGTCACGCTTTCACC
>DFSO01000056.1 GCA_002378665.1 Loktanella sp. UBA3435
ATGGATATCACAATAGGTGAAAAATTATTCATTGAGGCGACCGAAATCGCGATGCAAGAATACGCGCTTGTTCCTATTCATCATGAGATCGCGACCTGGGCAGCTCGTGACGGCATTGCTTATAAACACGGAGCCTTGGATAGTACTTTTATCCACAACATCCGCTCGAAATAATAATATAAGGTTGGCCTGTCATTTATCCCAGGCGGGCCAACCGTTAAAAGGAACCTTCCATGCTAGCCTTTATTCTTAGACGCGTGATGCAAAGCGTGGTCGTCCTTTTTGTCATGTCGTTGGTTGTGTTTTCTATGATCAATCTGGTCGGTGATCCGGTCGACATGCTGGTCAATCCAGAAAGCCTACCCGAAGAAATCGACCGCGTGCGCCGTGACTTCGGCCTCGATCAACCTGCCTATGTGCAATACTGGAAGTTTCTGACAGGCGCGTTAGCGGGTGATCTGGGCAATTCCTTCATCTTTGGAAGACCCGCACTAGCACTCATGGTCGAGCGTTTTCCGGCCACACTCGAACTCGCTACGAGTGCCCTGATAATCGCTATAACGGTGGGGCTACCATTGGGAATCTACGCGGGCCTACGTCCCAATGGATGGGGCACACGCATCATAATGGGTGGATCGGTACTTGGGATTTCGGTTCCAACTTTCTGGCTTGGGCTTATGATGATCATTGTTTTTTCCGTCATCCTTGGATGGCTACCAGTTTCGGGCCGAGGAGAGACGGCCGTCTTCCTTGGGATTGAGAGCAGCTTATTTACTCTTGACGGCCTCAAGCACCTTATTCTCCCCGCCACAAACCTCGCTCTGTTCAAGATCGCAATGGTAATACGTCTGACGCGGGCAGGGACTGAGGAGGTGATGGCACAAGACTACATCAAATTTGCGCGCGCAAAGGGGTTATCTTCCAAGCGTATCGTTCGCGCTCATCTTCTGCCTAATATCCTTATACCAATTATCACTGTGCTGGGGATAGAATTTGGCACGTTAATAGCCTTTGCGACTGTTACGGAGTCCATCTTTGCCTGGCCCGGTCTGGGCAAGCTTGTGATCGACGCAATCGTTAACCTAGATCGCCCCATTGTCGTGGCTTATCTGCTCTTCGTGGTGGCTCTGTTCCTCGTCTTAAACTTGGTGGTCGATATCATTTACGCGGTGCTGGATCCACGCGTGCGCTTGCAGGGAGAAGGAGGATGAGCAACTTAAAAGCAATATCCGCTTTGAGGCTTCGCAACGAAGGCATTTTTAAGACCATGCAGGCAGTACTTTCAAAGCCCACAACTTTAATCTCGGGCTTTCTGCTGATTTTAATCGTCGCGTCTGCGATATTCGCGCCCCTTATCGCGCCAACCAACCCATATGATCTGTCTACCGTCAGCATCATGGACGGACGGCTTGCGCCCGGTGAAGAGATGTTTGACGGCACGATCGCCTGGCTTGGCACTGATGGGGCGGGGCGGGATGTTCTTAGCTCGATCCTCTATGGATTGCGTACCAGCCTGACCGTAGCCATCAGCAGCGCCCTAATCGCGTTGGCAATAGGACTCTCGGTTGGGCTGACGTCCGCCTTCTATGGCGGTCGGATCGATGCGTTTTTAATGCGGGTTGTCGATATTCAGCTCTCTTTCCCGGCTATTCTGGTTGCGCTCGTGTTGCTCGCGTTGCTGGGCAAAGGCATCGACAAGGTCATCATTGCACTAGCGATCGTGCAATGGGCACTTTATGCGCGCACGGTCCGTGCAGCCGCCATGGTAGAACGTCGCAAAGAGTATTTCGAGGCAGCGACCTGCCTGGAACTCAGCAACGCCCGTATCATCTGGAAGCATCTTTTGCCAAACAGCGTTTCGTCGCTGATTGTGCTGGCAACCTTGCAAACGGCGCACTCCATCTCGATTGAAGCAACCCTCAGCTTCCTCGGCGTAGGCGTGCCCATCACTGAGCCATCGCTAGGATCACTGATCTCAAACGGCTTCGACTACATCCTGTCAGGTGCGTATTGGATTACGTTTTTTCCCGGCATCATGCTGCTTGCGACCGTTGCGGCAATCAACATCTTCGGTGACCAGCTGCGCGCAATCATCAATCCAAGGCTTTCAAAATGAACCAGCTAAAGCTTTTGTCCATTCAAGGACTGCGCACAGAATTTCCCACGCCCGACGGGCCCTTGGCGGCCGTGAATGGCGTCGATCTTGAGGTCACGCGCGGCGATGTTCTCGGCATCGTGGGGGAGTCCGGCTCGGGCAAAACCGTTCTTGGACTGTCCATCATGGGATTGGTCGACCGGCCGGGCCGCGTCACAGCGGGGCGCATTGCGTTCGGTGGCACCGAAATCACCAACTATTCTGAGGCGCAATGGCAAGGCCTGCGCGGCAACAGAATTGCAATGATTTTTCAGGATCCAACCACTAGCCTTAACCCGGTGCAGCGCATTGGTGTACAGATGATTGAGGCCATTCAGGCCCATAGAGACGTCTCTACCGATGCCGCGCGGCAGATCGTTCGCGAGGCGATGGTGCGTGTCGGGATCAACAGCCCCGATGAACGGCTGGAAGCCTATCCACACCAGTTTTCCGGCGGTATGCGGCAGCGAGTTGTCATTGCCACCGCACTCTTGAACGAGCCCGATTTGATCATCGCGGATGAACCAACTACGGCGTTGGACGTCACCGTGCAGGCGCAAATCTTGCGCGATATGCGGCGTCTTTGCCGCGATACCGGTATGGCGTTGATCTGGGTCTCTCACGACCTGGGTGTCGTGGCGCAGATCGCCCATCGTGTGGCCGTGATGTACGCGGGCCGCATCGTAGAACAAGGGGCAACCGAGGTGATGCTGAAATCACCATCACATCCCTATACTGCGGGGTTGATGGCCAGCATGCCTGCGAACGCGCCGCGCGGGCAACGCTTGGTCTCTATTCCTGGTGGTCTTCCGCAGTTGTCGAACCTGCCAAAGGGTTGCTCCTTCGCTCCACGCTGCGCTCACGCTACCACGGCCTGTGATGTACTGCCCGAACTGTCCCCAACCTCGCCCGACCACGCCGTTCGTTGTGTCTCTCCGCTTCAAGAAAGGAGCTAACATGCCACAAGTCATTGAACTTAAATCTGTGTGTCGCAGCTTTGGAAAGAAGCCTGATCTGGCGGATCGTATCGCGACCGCGTTTGGGGCGAAATCCACGGCCAAACTTTTACGGGCCGTCGACGGCGTTGATCTTGCGATCGAGCAAGGGGAAGTGCTGGGCCTTGTAGGCGAGTCCGGATGTGGGAAATCCACACTCGGCCGGCTTGTGGCGGGTATCCTGCCGCACGACTCTGGTGATGTGCTATTCAACGGCAAGCCTATGGTGGACAAGACAAGTCAAAAGATCGGCAAAGGTTTGGGTGTCCAGATGATCTTCCAGAACCCCGCTGCCGCATTGGACCCACGTCAGCGTATTCTCGATGCAATCACCGAAGCCCCCATCGCCCACGGGCTGATCCAAAGGTCGCAGGCGCGTTCTTTCGCGATAGAGGCGCTCGATCGGGTTGGACTGCGAGAGGACGCACTTGACCGCTATCCGCATCAGTTTTCCGGAGGGCAGCGCCAGCGGATCTGCATCGCACGGGCGTTGGCGGTCAATCCCGAAGTCGTCGTCTGTGATGAATCTGTGGCGTCGCTGGATGTCTCCATTCAGGCGCAGATCATCAACCTGTTTCTTGATCTGCGCGACAGTTTGAACCTGTCGTATCTGTTCATCAGCCACGACATCAGCGTGGTCGAACATGTCTCCGATCGGATTGCAGTAATGTATCTTGGGCAGATTGTAGAAATTGCGCGAGCCTCTGATCTTTTGGAAAACCCCCTACACCCCTATACACAGGCTTTGCTAAGCGAAGTTCCCACACTGGACCAAACCTTGTCCGAGGAACATGCACTAGAAGGAGAATTGCCTTCGCCCTTGTCGCCCCCGTCAGGCTGTAGGTTCCATCCTAGATGCCCCATCGCTATGGAAGAATGCCGGTCACTGGCACCGCGACTGGAGTCCCAGGGATCAGGTCATCGGGTCAGCTGCCTCGCTATCCGGAAGGAAATTTGAGCGATAGTTTTGCCGAATGTCTCCAACGGCAATCCCTTTGACGATCCAGCGGGACAATCAAATTTGACAAAGATCTGAATTCGGCCACGGAAAAGCCCGCTCTACACAGATCGCGGCCATTCCGTGGCATTGCAGCATATGGTACTTTGGGCTCATTCCCGCTGTTGGTACTGTCAGACAAAACGAGC
>DFSO01000065.1 GCA_002378665.1 Loktanella sp. UBA3435
CTCGGCAACCGATGCGTGGCCAATGACTACTTTCAGGTAAGCTGCGCCGTAGCATCGCTACCCTCGACGAACGGCGGCTTTAGGCCAATTTTGTTAAAAACTCCAAAATTTGCACACCGTTATTTTTCGGCGAAAGCCCCTTATGCAAAGAAGTCAGATGAGATCCATCGCGAGGCAAAGTGAGCTGACACATGAGCGGCAATATGCCAATTGGGTCTAACCCCCGCCACCAAAAACTCGTCGGCTTGTACGGCGAGAAAATTCGTCATTCCGAGCCAGAACCGGAGTTTTTCAACATAATCAGCCCGAAGCGGAAGTACCTATTCTGGTCCCACGGGTTGCGACCAAAACGCCCTCAGGAATGCTAACGTGAGGAGTGTCGGCCAGCCTGAGACGTGTAGCCAGTTGTGCCAGCCCAAAATCGCATTGCGACGGAATTTTGCAGGCCGAAGCCGAATACAGCACTTACCAGCCACAAAACTTTTTACAGTGCTGTTCTTCCCGTGCGAAGCACTACAATCTGTAATGCGTAGATTTCCCATCCGCCTTCATGCACACTGGCTTTAGGTCTCTAGTAGGTCTGCCAAGGACTACCGTCTTGTCAATGATCTTCAACGCAATCGCGCATGCGATAATTGAATGTTCAGCTTCATATTTGACATACCAAAGTGTCAGATCTGAAGCATGGTGGGAACGGATATTTCCCCTTGTCAGAGCAAGAATATCTGGTTCAAAATCGGGTCACTCAGCCTCGGGTCAGGAAATAGACAATGTTTGAGAATATTTGTTTAGCCCTTAGATCGGGGTACATTCTCTTATGAGGAAAGGCGAGGAACAAGCGCTTTGACCAGATCACGCATGTGCAACTCACCTACAGCTGTCCCGCCGCTCATCACACGGTAATGCAGCGACGTGTCGCCCTCGGACAGCGCAATCAGTGATTCCAGATTGTCACCCACATCTACGTCACCTGCGAACTTGGACCCCGACAAAGGCTCCATCACTGACTTCACACGCAATACACGCGCGCGATTGATGTCACTTACAAAGTCTTCGATGTAGGGATCACAAGGGTTCATCAAGATGCCTTGCGGCTCACCCTGTTGGATCACTGCGCCGCCCTTCAGGATCACCAGATGGTCCGCCAGCTTTAGTGCCTCGTCCAGATCGTGGGTGATAAAGATGATGGTTTTCTGCAGCTCGTCCTGGAGTTCCAGCAACAGATTCTGCATGTCTGTGCGGATCAACGGATCAAGCGCCGAGAACGCCTCGTCCATCAGCATGATGTCTGTGTTGGCCGTCAACGCGCGTGCGATCCCGACCCGTTGCTGCATGCCGCCGGAAAGTTGCGCGGGGTAGTGGTTTTCATAGCCTTGAAGACCCACCCGCGCCAACCACTTCATCGCCTCGGCGTGTTGCTCCGCCTCGCTAAAGCCACGCGTTTTAAGTGACATCGCCGCGTTATGTACAACGGTACGGTGCGGCAATAGCGCAAATTTCTGGAACACCATCGACATCTTGGTCTGGCGCACTTCGCGCAACTCAGGCTCCGACAGGCCCATCACGTCGATCCCGTCCACCAGAATCTCGCCCGCTGTGGGTTCGATCAACCGGTTCAGGTGTCGGATCAGCGTCGATTTACCCGAACCCGACAGCCCCATCACAACGGTAATCTCGCCCGCTTGCATATCAACGTTGATGTCCTGAAGTCCCAGCACATGCTTGTGCTTTTCCAGGAGGTCTTCTTTACCCATGCCCTCCTTGACGTGGTGCAGCACCTCTTTGTCACGTGCGCCAAAGATTTTATAGAGGCCGCGCAGGCGGACTTTTGGTTCAGTAGCCATTGTCAGCCCCTTAGTGTTTCACGCGGGTCATATCGACCCGAGACAGTGCTGCTTTTGACACACGGTCCAGAATGACGGCCAGCAGCACGATGCCGATGCCCGCAACGATCCCCACGCCCAACTCAAGGTTCCGAATGCCGCGAAGGACGTTGACGCCAAGGCCCGGCGCCGACACGAGCGAGGCGATAACTACCATTGCCAGCGACATCATGATGGTTTGGTTAATCCCCGCCATGATATTTGGCAACGCCAGTGGCAATTGAACACCCAGCAATTTCTGGCGCGATGTCATGCCAAATGCGTCAGCAGCCTCGATCACATCCTGATCCACAAGGCGGATACCAAGGTCGGTCAGGCGGACAACGGGCACGATCGCATAGAGGATAATCGCAATACCGTAAAGCTTTGATTCCGTCACCGAGAACAGGAAAATCAGCGGGATCAGATAAACAAAAGTCGGCAGTGTTTGCAGCAGGTCAAGTACCGGCACCAATGAGCGTTGCAACCGGTCGGATTTCGACATTGCAATACCTATGGGCACGCCCAACATCACGGATATTCCTGTGCAGACAAAAATAATCGAAAGTGTCTGCATGGCCACATCGTAGTGATCCACAAGGCCCAAAAGAAAGATCGAGAAGGCAACAAAAACCGTCACGCCAAAAGAACGGGATGCAAACCATGCAATGGCCACCAGAATGGGCACCATGATAAACCATGGCGTTGCCGCAAAGGTCCAAAGCGCTCCGTCAAGAAGCCAGCTGAGCGGTTGGGTGATCGGATCGAGAATGGCTTTCAGCATTGGTTTGGCAGCTAGAAATCCTTCTTCGATGCCTTTGGTTACATCGCGCGACTGAATGATGCCCGGGCAGCTTTCATTAAGATTGTCCAAGGAGGGGAACGGGAAAAACTCTTCCTTTGTTGCTGTACCACTGCTCTGTGCCAGCAGATCTGCCATCGACATTGGGGCGCTGGAGGCTTCCTCGCCGCACCAATCCGACAGGCCAAGGGCCTTGAAAACACTATCGTAAAAGGCCATTTTTTCAACTCCCCCGGCTTCTGTGAAACCTGTTATTCTTATACTGTAGCCTTCCCGCCAAACAGGCGGAAAGGCTCATGTTTTCTCAAACGTCAACTTACTGCAGAAGTGCCGATAGCTTGCCTCTGGCTTCGTCGTTCAACCAGCCTGCCCAAGTTTCTTTGTTGTTGGTTAGGAAGTACACCGCCGCTTCGTCGTAGGATGCGTTGTTGTCGAGGCGCCATGCCAGCACTTCGCCCATCTGGGTGTTCGTGAAAGAAACATTACCCATCAATGCCGCAATGTCGGGGTTTTCATCGACGAAAGCTTTGGATGCAGCTGTCACAACTTTGGCCGCAGGGTACGCAGAGAAACCGGGTGTTGCGCAATCAACATTGCCGTTACATGCGTGTTTTTCGGTGTCATATTCAGGCACCTTAACCGCAACCATCGGGTACTTGCCCAAGACAGCTGTTGGCGCCCAGTAATACCCGAACCACGGCGCTTTTTCAGCATAGGCCGCAGCGATGGAGGTTTGCAGTGTTTCACCGGAACCGTGCTGGAATCGCTCAAGGCCGGAGCCTTCGATATTTGCAGCTTTCAGGTTGTTGTTGTTGATGATGTCACACGCCCAGCCCGACGGACAATCGTGGAATTTGCCACCAACTGCCGCAGGATTGGCCATGATGCCTTCCCATGTCGTCAGCTCCGGGTTGCTTTCAGCGAGGTAGGCAGGAATCCACCATGCTTCAATGCCGCCGTCAGACAGGACATTGCCCAGCTCGACCAGTTTGTCGTCCGCCAACAAAGGCTCATATGCGGGTGTTGAGTTTGCCCAAACTTCCGTCAGAATGTCAGGCTCGCCCGTCTCCGCAAGCGACGTCAGCGCTGGAACGGTCGAGCTAGGAACAACCTGCACATCACAACCATACCCTTGCTCCATCAGGAACTTAGAAACAGCAGTCACAACCGACGAAGAAGCCCAATCCATTTGTGTGATTGAAACTTCTCCGCAATCAGCATGTGCCGCAGTTGCACCCATTGAAAGGACCGCAGCCGTCGCTGCACCCGTTAGTAAATTTTTCATTATATTCTCCCATTGGCTCTCCTCTCAAGAAATGAAGGAGTTAAATAAATAGGAAAACACGATTCGCCCGAAACTTTAAGTTGAAAGCGACAGGTTGCATTCGATACCGACGAATTCGATGGAATTGGGACCCAACGTATCGATAGGTCAGACCACTTACACCTCTTTTGCTTGCCACCAAAAACGTAGAGCATCTACCCTTTCAGCGGATGGTGGCCATGACCGCCATTGCGGTTTCAAGGTCTGTAATCAGGTCGGCGGGTGTCTCCAGCCCGATGTTCAGCCGCACGATACGCCCGCCAAAATCCTGGGTCGGGCGGTCCAGCCCTGGATACACAACTGCAAGGCTATTCACCCCGCCCCAACTCATGCCGATTCTAAAAATCTTGAGCGAATTTATAAATGAAACGACATGTTCAGCAGGAATGTCATCTTTGAAACTAAAAGAGAAAACACTTGTGGCGCCTGTGAAGTCCCGTTTCCAAATATCATGACCGGGGCAGGATGGCAGTGCTGGGTGATAGACATCTTTCACAAGCGAATGATCGGCCAACCAAAGTGCGACTTTCATGGTGGCTTTTTCCAAGGCATCCAACCTTACGGCGAGGGTCTGCAAACCGCGTAAGGCAAGGCTGCAATCGTCCGGCGATACGGCAAGGCCAAGTTGTTGATAAATCGGACCGAGCTTTGCATAAGCCGCATCACCGCTCGCCGAGACAGACCCAAGCAGCAGATCGCTGTGCCCGCCCACATATTTGGTCAGTGCTTGCATGCTGACGTCTACGCCATGTGCGAAGGCGTCAAACATCACCCCCGCCGCATAGGTGTTGTCCAAGGCAACTGCCACACCCTTGACGTGGGCTGCCGCGACAATCGCTGGAACATCCTGAATTTCCATCGTAACCGAACCGGGGCTTTCGCACCAAATTAGCGCTGTGTTGTCGCGGATCAACGCCGAGATGCCCGCGCCGATCAACGGGTCATACGGCTCCACCTCGACGTTCAGGCCGCGCATCAACCCTTCGGCCATCGCTTTGTTCGGGCCGTAGGCAGAATATGGGACAAGCGCGTGACTGCCTGCATTGCAATAAGACAGATAAATCAGCGCAATTGCGGCCTGCCCGCCGGGGACAATGAAAGTCTCGCGCGCGCCCTCAATGCCTGCAATCCGTGATGCCAGTTCCAGCGTAGTTGGTGTCCCGTACAGACCGTAGGAATAGCCGTTTTCCGCTTGTCGCCAATCATCGGTGACTGCGGCTTGCCTCTCGAATACGACAGTTGAGCCGCGATAGACAGGTGTTGCCAATGACGCATAATCCTGTCGCGCCTGTGGCTTCGGGTCGAGCAATTTTGTCCGCCAGTCCATGATCTTCTCCTCACGTTTCAGTCTGCATTGATAGGATTGCATGGATGTAAATCCGCGCGGCATCCTCGATCTGTTCAAGGGCAACGTATTCGTTCAACGAATGGCATTGCGCCAAATCACCGGGTCCACAAATCACAGTTGGGCACCCGAAGTTGGGCGCATCTGTCGAGCCGGGGAACGCGGAGACGTCTACGTGGCCGATCACAGCTTTACAGGCTGAAACGACCGACTTCGTCACCAGCGCATCCGCCTGTGTATCGAGCGGTGGCAGGTCCAGAAACGGCGTGCCAAACTCGTATTCCAGCTCTAGTGCATTCGCCTTTGCTCGTGCCATTGCGCTATGCAGCTCCTTCATCACAACGGCAGACGTCTCACCCGGAATTGTGCGTCGATCCACATAAATCTCGCAAAAATCAGGGACAGAACAGGCATTGTCGCCGCCGCGTATTACACCCACGCTGAAACTCGGGCTGCCGCAAATCGCATCAGGGGCGCGCTTCGAGACATCGTGCGCATAGTCCTGCAAAGCGCCCAAGACAGCTCCCATGTGATAGATTGCGTTACGGCCTTTGTCGGGCATACTGGAATGCGCGGCCAGGCCCTTTGTCCTGATAGAGGTCAGCATCTGACCTTTGTGCGCTGTGCTGATCTTCAATAAAGTAGGCTCTGCCACGATGGCAAAGTCAACCTTGGGTCCATGAAGCCCAAAGTGACGTGACCCCGTCATCGCGTGCTCTTCATCAATCACGCCCGCGACGATCAAATCACCAGACAGAGGTGTGTCCATGCGCTGCAAGCGGCGTATCACCTCAAAATACGCCGCCAAGCCCGCTTTCATATCGCACGATCCGCGGCCATAGATTTTGCCGTCTTTCACGGCCGGCTCGAACGGGTCGGCATAGCCCTCAACCCCGACCGTATCCATGTGTCCGGCCAACAGGATCGTGGGCCCGGCCCCTGTGCCTTTCAGCGTTCCCCAGACATTGCGGCGCCCCGTTACAACCTCATGAGAGCCGATCTCAAGACCCAAGCTCCGCAGTTTTACCTCAAACAGATCGGCCATCGCGGCTTCGGCTCCAACATCCGAAGGCACCCCAAATGTGTTGACGCTCGCACAGCGGATCATTGCAGACAAATCTGCGATAAGCTGATCGCGATCAATCTTGATTTTGCTCATAGGATCGGAATATCGCGGGGTGCGCGGCGGGAGATCAACTCCGCCCCATCCGCACGCACAATTACGTTTTCCTCATGCAACATCATCTTGCCCGGCGCAAAGTCATAGCCCGGCTCGATCGCCAAAATCATACCATCTTGCAGCACCGTGCGGTCCGTCGCCATCAAGGAGGGCCATTCCGTATTGTGCAAACCAACACCGTGCCCCATGCGCCCGACACCGCCGCCTTGCGCGCCACCCGAAGCCAAAACATCCGCCATGGCCTGCCACACATCGCACGCACGCACACCGGGGCGGACGGCGGCAATGCCTGTATCCGTTGCGCGGTAGGCCAGATCATAGGCACGTTTGGTGGCATCACTTGCGCGGCCAATGGCAAAATTGCGATCAAAGTCACAGTAATAGCCGTCAATCTCAGCACCCGTGTCGATGAAAAGCACATCACCCACATTCAAGGGGCGGTCATTGGGAAAACGGATCGCGTCATCCGTGCCATCCACACCAGCGGTCGCTACGATGTAGGGCACCGTATCCGCTCCCCGCGCTAATACATCCAAGCGGTGCGCGGCAAGGATTTCACGTTCTGACATGCCAGCACGCACACGCGCGCCGATAGTCTCATATGCGTCCGAGACGAGGCCGCAGATATGCTTGTGCTTGGCAATCTCACGCTCCGATTTAACCATGCGTAGAGAACGAACGATGTCGGTGGCATCCACCATTTGAACCGCACCCAAGGAACTGCGCAACATCTCCACATCATTGGCGGGCATCCGCATATGCGTCTCCGCCCCCATCGGCACGCCGACCCTGTTGTTCGCCAACCCTTTCAGCGTATCTGCGAGCAAGCTGATCCCTTCGTCCTGCGGGTTGGGCGATGCCCAAATGCGCACATCGTCAATCCAACTGAGCAACAGCGCATTTTCTCCAATGCTGGGGATCACTGCGATGGGTTTGCCCTGCGCCGGGATGATCAAAAACCACGGCCGTGTGGGGCTTTGCCAAAAATTGCTCTGGAAGCCCGAGAAATATGTAAACTCCCGCTCTGTCATGAACAGCAATGCATCCATTTTCGCATCGCGCATCATACCTTGGGCTTTTTGCACCCGTGTTTCAAATTCTGATACTGGAAAGCCACGTTCAAAACTCATTATGTGGGGTCCGATCCAAGTTGCGTCTCAAATAAACGGCCAAAGCCTTCAACCTCGTCCTTGATACCCGCCAAGCGTAGGAGATGCCACGCAAGGGCATGGTTGCTTGCGGTGACAGGTTTGCCCAACGCGGTTTCGGCCTGCTCAATAATCCCTGCGGCGCGCAGACTTGTACAAGAAATAAAGACACCATCGACCGCGTCAGAGTGGCCCACAGTTATTGCGGCCTCAAGGATTGCAGCAGACTCAATGCGCCCGACAACGTTATCGCTATGCTCAAAGAAAGAACCGACTGTGGTGATCTGAACGCCCGCGTCCTCAAACCTATCCTGCATAGCCTGCGTCACATCGGGTGTGTAGGGCGTAACAAGGCCAAGTCGGCGAACGCCCATCGCTTTCAATGCCGCCTTGGCTGCGGTGAGCGGATTTGATGACGGGACGCCGGGGTGTGCGGAATCAAGGATCGCAGCAACGCGGTCTTCGCCGATGATTGTGGACCCCGAGGTGCAGCCATATCCCAAGGCTGACAGACCCAGATATTGCGGCAACAAACCTGCTGCAACAGGAAGCTCTGCTTCCATTTTCGCAAGTGTTTCAGGCGTCACAACAACATCATTCGCAAGCCTCGCATGATAGACCGATACACCAGAAAGGTGCGTCATCAAGCGCATTTCCCATTCCATGGTTTGATCGGATTCGAGCACCAACAAACCGATGCGCGCCCGCGCTCCAGCCCCTGCATCCGTCGTAAAACCAAGTCGGGAAATCTTGGCTCGCACCGCTGCTTCGTTTTCCATAAAAACATCCCTCCTCTTAAGGAATTAACGTTGCGGGTCTGTTAATTGCTGCGCGCAAAACGACACGTTTGTCAACGCTTCCGCCAACGCCACTGCAAAAATCCATTTTATTCAAGACATCTTCGACCGCCTTTTGCTTCGCAGAAACACTTTGTGGCGAGCCTGCGGCAAAGCCGCCATCAGTTCTTAGGCCATGATAGTTGGTCGGTGTTATCAGAAAAACTTGAACACCCGTAAACAGCAAATTTGGCCCTGTGACGATCAGTTCATTACGCACAAGAGTGTCGATTATGTGAACGTCTATCGGAAGCACGATGTAGTGCCTGCGGCAGCTGCAAGTCCCACAGCTGAAGCTGCAGTGAAGCGTATTGTCAATCATGCACATTTTCTCACAAGCGAACCTGCCGAAGCCGCGCTCCTGTTGGATTTTTTGGCGTATGTTTATCAGAACCCCGGCAAGCGGGTGCGATGGGCTATCTTGTTGTTTGGCATTCAGGGCAATGGCAAATCGTTTTGGGTCGAATTGATGGAGGGGTTACTTGGCCACAACGCGGGTGAAGTCGCGGGTACGACAGTAGCAGAACGGTTCACGGGGTGGGCGGCGAACAAACTCTTTAGTGCAATTGAAGAAATCCGTGTTCCATTGGAAAGCAAGTATGCGGTGATGGATAAGCTCAAGACGTTCATCAGCAACGGCGAGGTGAACGTCGAACCTAGGTTCAGGACTCATAACCAGAATATGACTGCTGCTGCCAGGGCAATGGCTGACAGGAATACCTTGGGGCATCGGTCATATCGGGTTGCGACGCGTTGCTGTCCGTCGATAAGGATCCGCTTTCCGGAAGAAGTCGAACCGTCCTTCAATCTTATTGAAGGGTTTCGCCAAGCGATAAGATACCCAACGGGGTACCCCTGATAGAGCGAGTCCATTAGGTTCCGAACCTTGGTGGCGTTCCAGACGAAGGGCCTTTGAATCTCGGGAATTGCGATCTCGCCGGATTTCACCCAGGTCAAAAGGGTTTCGATCGGGTGCGGTGCGACGGAATAACGTTGTGTGGCCAAAATTCTATCCTATTAGCTTCTTTAAAATTGTTAGCGCGGTGCCAATGAAGGCGCGCGAGATGCTTTTCATTTCAGTCAATCGGTCCGGAGCTGCTCTATATAGGTGGGAAAACTAAAGTTTAATCGTGAAAAGCTCTGTTGGTTCACCCGACCACGAAACACGAAGAGCGCGTTTTGCTCTTGTTGCTGCGACATGAAGAAGGGACTTTTGCTGCTGAATGATGTTTTTTCGATCCACGTCATCCACGGCAGACCGCAAAGCGGCCTTGGACGGAAACGCCCCTTTTGAAAGAAAGGGAAGAGCGACAGCGTGGAACTCAAGCCCCTTTGCACGGTGCATCGTCGTTAGTCGAACCCCGGCCCTTCCACGGTCATCTGCCTGGTTGGACTTCAGGAACACTGCCTCTACCCCTACATCAGACAATCGGGCTCCTATCAGTTCCAACTGGTTATTGGTCGAAGCGAGTACACCCACATCCGAAAGTTCAATCCCAGCAGCACCTAACCCCTTAAGCCATTCCGCGAGACCCGCGATCTCTTCCTCTTGGCTCGCATAAGAGACAAGCTCCGGCGATGGGCCCTTGAACACGCTGGTGTATCCGTTGAGACTATCCAGCCCATCATCCAGATCATCCAGATCATCAACAGAGATACCTTCAAGGATGGACACTGCCCATGTTCTGATCTCGTCACTGGTGCGATAGTTGAGGCGAAGTTTCCGCGATCTTCCACGAATATTGATGCCGCACGCGGACATACTCGCACGCCGCGCGTAGATGCGTTGATGTGCATCGCCTACGATAAAGATGGAGTTCTTGTCATCGTCTGGCCCTGCTGGGACAATCGCGCGAATAAGCCGAAAGGCTTGCTCCCCCATATCCTGCCCTTCGTCCACGACAACAGAGCTGTAAGGTAAGTTCGGAGCTTCTGCCCCCAATGGTGCTGTCATGTGTGGACTGCTCCGTTTACGCAAGGGTTGATTTGAGCTTATATTGATCGTTGAAGGTTGCGGTCATGTGTCCGGCCTTTGTGCGCGGTGCCTATAACCGCTGGCCCTGATGAAGTCTGCGTGCCGGGTCCCTAATCAGACGAATGCGAACTCGTCTCTAATAGGCTAGAACCCCTGCCATTTTATGCCGCACAAGGACCGCGCCACTCGGCGAGTGCGGCGGTGCGGTGGACCTTGAAGTGATCCCAACCCACAGATGACAACGTCGTCAGTCGCTCAATCGGCACAACGCTGATGCACGCAATAGATATGCTGGTTTGGAAGGCAAGCAATCTACTGGATAGCATACCAGGCATCAGTTCTCACCCGTTTAAATTTACAGCTT
>DFSO01000040.1:0-9103 GCA_002378665.1 Loktanella sp. UBA3435
GGGAGTTACAGTCCCCTGCCACACCTTGCGGCCTGTCGCCCAACAAGGGGCTGATTAAACGTGAGGTCGGGGGGCGTCAACCGTAAAATGCTGATATTTGCGTGGTCCTTCACAGGAGGTGCAAACTAGGCTATCGCGGGGCAAATTTCGCAGGTGTTCTGCGTGCAAAAGGATGATGTGAGATGGAAAAGCCAAAGTGGGTGATCGAAAAAGAACAAGCCAAGCGGCAGGCGGCCAATGAGACGGTCTGGTTGTTTGGTCTGCACGCGGTGCGCGATGCGCTTTTGAACCCGAACCGCGCACGGATTCGCCTCGTTGTGACACGTAACGCCTTGGAAAAACTGGGCGATGCGGTTGCACAAAGCGGGATGGAGCCCGAGATTTCTGATCCACGCAAATTCGCAGCCCCCCTTGATCCGCAAAACGTGCACCAAGGGGCCGCTTTGGAGGTCAAACCGCTCGATTGGGGCAGTCTTGAAGACGTGGCTTTGCGTGCAGGCACCACAGCGCCCCGCGTTGTTTTGCTCGACCGCGTGACTGATCCGCATAACGTAGGTGCGATTCTGCGTTCTGCCGAAGTGTTTGGTGCACAGGCCGTGATCGCCGTGCAGCGGCATTCTGCGCCCGAAACAGGGGCTTTGGCGAAAACCGCCAGTGGTGCGCTAGAGCGCCAGCCTTATTTGCGGGTGCGCAACCTTGCCGACGCGATGATCGCGCTCAAAGGCATGGGTTATCTCGTGCTTGGCCTTGATGGAGAGGCCGAGATGACGATTGACCAAGCGGTAGAAGGTAAACGTGACCGTGCCATCGCCCTTGTGATGGGGGCAGAAGGGCCGGGTTTGCGTGAGAAAACCTTGGAAACCTGCGATGCCTTGGTGCGAATTGACGCAGCAGGCGGATTTGGATCGCTCAACGTCTCAAATGCGGCCGCCGTGGCCCTATATGCTGCCAGAGGTCAGTAAGGACGAGAGACAATGCCCGCAATAAAAGTTGCAACATGCTGTTATTGCGGGACCAAAGCCGCGCTCGTTCTGACGGGCAAAGTGAGCCACGAATTAAGCTGCGGCAGTTGCGGTGCGCCGCTGAGCAAGCTCAAAATGTTACCAAAACAGGTGGCTGCCGCACCAAGCCAAGAGCGACCCTTGTCGTTTTCGCATCCTGTTGGGCCCTCTTCAAAACGCGATAAAAAGCAACGTAACAAGCCCAAGAAGAAAAGCAAATTCAGATACTTGGGGCGTAAGGCGATGGAAGAAGTCTGGGATGTTGTCGAAGATATTTTCGACTGAAACAATTAGCGCACTCTGGTCACAGCTTGGCGAGGGGGCTTGGTTTTTCTGATTTCTGGGCGCATTTTAGGTTCAACCCGAAATGAGGAGACGCCGATGTTCACCCGCCGCACAGTTTTGGCCAGTTTGGCCGCGACACCATTTTTTGTCAGCACCGCTTTTGCGGCCTCGCCCGAGGTATTTGTCGTCGATGGCATTGCCATCAACGGATACGATCCCGTGGCCTATTTTGACCAAAGCGCCCCTGTTGAGGGCTCCCGCGATCATGCTCTCATGTGGAAAGGCGCTTATTGGCATTTTAGCAGCGCCGAAAACATGACGAAATTTGAAGCCAACCCAGAGGCTTACGCGCCACAATACGGCGGCTATTGTGCCTATGCGGCGTCCAAGGGGGCCGTTGCAAAGACAGTGCCTGAGGCTTGGACCGTTTACGAAGGTAAGCTCTACCTTAATTATTCCGACCAGGTGCGTGGGGTTTGGTCGCAAGATATCCCTGCAAATATTGCGCTTGCTGACGCCAATTGGCCCGCAATTTTAGACAAGTAAGTTAACGGGTCGTTCACGATTTCCTGAGTAGTCTTGGAACCAGTCGGCCCGCACCTATATCAGGTTGAGGAGACGCATTTTGGAACAATGCACTTCGACGATCAGTCCCTCGTTCCAACACTGCGCCCAGATTTCGGTCTGGGCGCTTCTTTTTTCCAACTTTTTGCTTAAGTTCATCCCATGTCAAATTTAGATACCCAAATCACTGCGATTCTGAACCGTAGTAAAACCATCGCCATTGTTGGATTTTCCGCTAACCCTGATCGCGCAAGCCACGGCGTCGCCAAGTTTTGGGCCGATCGCGGCGCGCGGGTGATTGGCATCAATCCCGGGCTGGCGGGGCAGGATTTCTTTGATGAAACCGTCGTGGCTACGATTGCAGACTTACCAGATGGCGTTGATATGATCGATGTTTTCAGGCAGTCAGACGCGGTTGCTGGCATTGT
Source organism: Loktanella sp. UBA3435 (assembly GCA_002378665.1). GTDB lineage: Bacteria > Pseudomonadota > Alphaproteobacteria > Rhodobacterales > Rhodobacteraceae > Yoonia. The sequence continues at coordinate 2,279 of DFSO01000040.1, forward strand.
CGATGCGGCGCTCGTGCGGTTCGACACCTTGCCAACCATCTGGCTGCAACTTGGCGTGCAAGACGATTTGGCGGCGGCAAAGGCCACGGCGCGGGGTGTTGATGTGATTACAAACCGCTGCCCAAAGATCGAGGCACGCAGGCTCGGGATCTAGCGCGAGGCTTTTTCCGCGATACCTGATTGGCTTTGACGCTTGTCCAGAACGGCCATGACATCCGACAATGGCACCTCAGCTGCGGCAAGCATGACCATCAAGTGGTAAAGCACATCAGCCGCCTCAGATGTCAGCCCTTCTTTGTCGCCCTTCACGGCGTCAATAATCGCCTCAACAGCCTCTTCGCCAAACTTCTCGGCGCATTTATCCACGCCTTTGGACAGCAGTTTTGCGGTCCAGCTGCTCTCAGGGTCAGCCAATTTGCGTGAGGCGATGATGGTCTCAAGATCGTCTAGGGTCATGTCATCCTCACGGGTACGCCAGCAGCGTTCATATGGGCTTTGGCCTCGGCAATAGTGAAGGTGCCAAAGTGGAAGATTGACGCGGCCAGCACGGCAGATGCGCCGCCGATTGTGACGCCCTCAACAAGATGCTCAAGCGTACCAACGCCACCAGAAGCGATGACAGGCACATCCACGGCGTCAGAAATCGCGCGGGTCAGTGGCAGGTTGAAGCCCGATTTTGTGCCATCACGGTCCATCGAGGTCAGCAGGATTTCACCCGCACCTTTTGCAACAACTGTGCGCGCAAATTCCACGGCATCAATGCCCGTCGCGCGACGTCCGCCATGGGTGAAAATTTCCCACTTTCCGGGGGCGACAGTTTTGGCATCAATCGCCACGACTATACATTGGCTACCAAACCGCATCGCGGCCTCGGCAACCACATTCGGATCAGCGACAGCGGCGGAGTTGAAACTCACCTTATCGGCGCCCGCTAACAACAAATCGCGCACATCGTGATGCGTACGCACGCCACCACCAATGGTCAGCGGCATGAAGCATTGTTCGGCTGTCCGCGTCGCCAGATCAAACATGGTGCCACGGTTTTCATGTGTGGCCTTGATATCAAGGAACACCAGCTCGTCAGCGCCAGCCGCATTATAGGCAATCGCCTGTTCAACAGGGTCGCCCGCGTCGATCAGATCAACAAAGTTCACGCCTTTCACAGTGCGCCCTTCGGCGACGTCAAGGCAGGGGATGATGCGGGTTTTCAGCATGCTATTTCAGTAGCGCGAGAGCAGCGGCAAGGTCAATCGCCCCGTCATAAAGCGCCCGACCTGAAATCGCGCCAGAGATCACACCAGTTGCTTTCAGCGCAGTAAGATCATCCATCGACGACACACCACCAGAGGCAATCACAGGAATGTTGACCGCACGCGCGAGGGCGGCTGTGGCGTCGATATTTGGGCCTTTCATCGCCCCGTCACGCAGGATGTCGGTGTAGATGATGGCCGCAATGCCTGCGTCCTCGAATTGCTTTGCGAGGTCGACGACTTGGATGTCGGTTTCTTCGGCCCAGCCGCGTGTCGCGACAAATCCGTTACGGGCGTCTAAGCCTACGGCGACTTTACCCGGAAACTCACGCGCCGCTTCGCGCACAAGATCAGGGTTCTCGACAGCCACTGTGCCAAGGATGACGCGGGCGAGACCCTTATCAATCCAGCGCTCAATCGTTTTCATATCGCGGATACCGCCGCCTAGCTGGGCAGGGACGGGGCAGGCCTTAAGGATCGCCTCAACAGGGGCCGCGTTCACAGGCTCACCCGCAAATGCACCGTTGAGGTCGACAAGGTGCAACCATTCGCAGCCAGCCTCAACGAACAGACGCGCTTGGGCCGCTGGATCGTCGTTAAAGACCGTCGTTTGATCCATATCCCCATGCACAAGGCGCACAGCGTTGCCGTCTTTGAGGTCGATTGCGGGGTAAAGGATCATGGGGTTTCCTATCGTTGCAGAGGTTAAGGGCTTTATGCATAGCGGGCACAAGATTGCAACGGACCCAACGTTAGACTTGATTGGAATCACAAGGGTCGGGCAATGTGGGCCATCACTCAGGGAGAGAGACAACAATGAAATCTATTTTGAAAACCGCAGCGGCCTTGATCGCACTTGCTTCACCTGCATTCGCTGATCCAGCTGAGGGCACTTGGCAGACAGAGCCAGATGACGGCGCTTTCGCTTACATCACTATGGCCCCATGTGGCGCTGCGATTTGCGGCGAGATCTCGCGCACGTTCAAAGATGGCGGGACAGAGTATCAGTCCGAGAACATTGGCCGTCAGATCGTGATCAACATGGCACCAGCCGGTGACGGTTCCTATGCGGGCCAAGTTTGGCGTCCGTCCAACAACAAAACCTACACAGGCAAAATGTCGGTCAGCGGCAACGCTTTGACATTGAAAGGCTGCGTTGCTGGCGGTCTGCTGTGCTCATCGCAAAACTGGGTTCGCGTTCAGTAAGTAAAACGAGCCTCGGGGCAGTGTCGCTCCGAGGCTCAAACTTGTTAGCCTGCACGCAGGCCTGTTTCGACCAGCTTACCTTGACGTTTCGCCTCGTAATAATAGCCGCGCGCATACCAACCAACGGCCGTCGCCTCGTCACCATTTGACAGCAACCAAGCCCCGCGCAGGTATTTCCCAGCCCACATCAGGTTTGTCTCAGCGTTCAGCAATTCGCTTGCGTCGCCCTTAAATCCCATGCCGCGCGCTGTTGCGGGCAGAATTTGCATCAAGCCGTAGTAAGGGCCATTGCGGGCGCCCGCGCGGTAGTCGCTCTCGCGTTGGATCACGCGGTGCAAAAGGCTGGCTGGGATACCGTGGATTTGGGCGTATTTGTTGACCAGAGCCCGCATCTCGGCAGTTTCACCAGGAAAGAGGGCTGGTTGGTTGCGCGGTGTATTTGGTGCAATTTGAGCGAAGTTCATGGCCGCTGTGGCCAAACCTGCATCGGGCTGAAGTGGGGTTGTGGAACAGGCGCTAAGCGCCGCGCAAAGACCAACGACAAGCGTGGCAGGTATTTTGAACGACATGAGAAAACCAAAAGTTGTTAATTTGGGCGGACATTGTCGCGGGATTGGAAACCTGTCTAGCCAGTAAATTTATCCGAAGATCGACCAGCCTGTGGTGCGCGCGAGCCGTTCCATCGCCAAAGTGCCCAATTGGGAATTGCCACGTGCGTTTAATCCAGGTGACCAGACAGCGACCGAGGCCTTGTTCGGGACCACGACCATAATGCCACCGCCAACACCGCTTTTACCCGGCAAACCCACGCGGAATGCGAACTCTCCCGAACCGTCGTAATGGCCGCAGGTCATCATTAACGCATTGATCCGCCGTATTTTTTGGCGCGACAATAGCCGCGGCGCGGATTTTGCGCCTGTCAGAAATCGCGCAGCGTTGGCCAGTTGAACGCAGTTCATTTCAATGGCGCATTGGTGGAAATACGTCCCGCATGTCAGTTCTGGCGCGTTCAAAAGTCGCCCGTGAGATGCCATGAAATGCGCCAAAGATCGGTTGAGATGCCCCGTTTCTTCTTCGGATTTCGCGACGTTTTCGTTGATGTGGATGTCGTCGTCATTAGCGGACATCCGCACAAAGCGCAGAAGTTCGCCCAATGTTTCGCGCGGCGCGTGACCCGCCAAAATCGAATCCGTGACGATTAATGCGCCCGCATTGATGAACGGATTGCGCGGGATGCCTGATTCTGTCTCCAATTGCAGGATTGAATTGAACGCCAATCCAGAGGGTTCAACGCCGACACGCCGCCACAAAGATTCTCCCAAACGGCCCAAGGCAATTGCCAGTGTGAAAACTTTCGAGACGCTTTGGATCGAGAATGGGGTAAGGGCGTCGCCCGTCTGGTGGGTTTCGCCCTCTGCCGTCACAATCGCCATGCCAAATTGGTTGCAATCTACGCGGCCCAGCTCTGGAATATAGTCCGCCACGCGGCCACGGTCTTCGGCTGCGGCCATTTCCGCGCCGATCTCGGCCACGATCGCGCCGAGATCCATGTTACGGCTTCCAGCGCAGGAAGTTACCAATCATGCGCAGCCCTGCGTCTTGGGATTTCTCAGGGTGGAACTGCATCCCGATGATATTATCGCGACCCACGATGGCGGTGATGTCGCCCGCGTAATCCACATGCGCCAGCCGCTCGGCTGGGTTGGCCACATCCATCGCATAGGAATGCACGAAATAAGCGTGCTCGCCCGTCTCTATGCCCGCAAGCACAGGGTGGGGCGTGTCGATGATCAAGTCGTTCCAGCCCATATGCGGGACTTTAAGCGCAGGGTCGGCAGGCGTGATCTTGCGGATATCGCCTGCGATCCAGCCAAAGCCAGCGGTTTCCTCATATTCATGCCCCGTCGTCGCCAGCATCTGCATGCCGACGCAAATCCCCATAAAAGGCACTGCACGTTTGGTCACGGAGTCGATGATCGCCTCGGCCAAGGCCGTGCGGCTGAATAACTCGTTCTTGCAGTGCGGGAACGCGCCGTCGCCAGGCAGGACAATACGGTCAGCCTTTGCCACGACGTCGGGGTCGGAGGTGACGATGACCGCGCCCGCGTTACCTTCCACAGCCATCCGCTCGAATGCTTTTTGCGCCGAGTGCAGGTTGCCGCTGTCGTAATCGACAAGAACCGTGGTCATAGCATACCTTTGGTCGATGGAATCGCATCCGCCTTGCGCGGGTCGGTTTCCAAAGCGTCACGCAATGCGCGCGCCACAGCTTTAAACGCAGCCTCGACGATATGGTGGGCATTAAAACCGTGCAGCTTGTCGATGTGCAACGTGATGCCACCATGAGTACTCAGCGCCTGAAAGAACTCGCGCACCAGTTCGGTGTCAAAGGTGCCGATCTTGCCGAACGGCAGATCAAGGTTGCAAATCAGATAGGGGCGGGCGGACAGATCAAGGGCGCAGCGCACCTGCGCGTCGTCCATCGCAAGGTGGCAAGAGCCGTAGCGCACAATGCCTTTTTTGTCGCCCATCGCTTGGGTCAGCGCTTGACCAATGGCAATGCCCACATCTTCAACCGTGTGGTGATCGTCGATGTGTAAATCGCCCGACGCGCGGACGGTCATATCAATCAGCGCATGGCGCGACAGCTGGTCCAGCATGTGGTCAAAAAAGCCAACGCCAGTCTGGTTGTCATAAACGCCTGTGCCGTCCAGATTGAGGGTGACGGTGATATCCGTCTCGGCGGTTTTGCGGGTGATTGTTGCGCTGCGCATATCTGTCTCCGAAAGCTAGTTAGGGCGCTTATAGGGGGCGGGGACAGTTGCGCCAAGGTCTCGTTTCAGGGATTGCGCGACCTGTGCCCGCTATGTCAGCTTAAGGGCAATCAAATAAGGAAATCCAATGACCACCTGTGTGTTTGTGCAAATTCGCTGCCGCCCCGGAACAACCTATTCGGTTGCCAATGATATCGCGCTGAAAGAGATTCACTCAGAGCTTTATTCAACCAGTGGCGAGCATGATCTGCTGATGAAGCTTTATATTCCAGACGGCGAAGATGTCGGGAAATACCTTAACGATAACCTGATGGGCGTTGATGGGATTGAGCGCACGCTGACGACCCTCACGTTTAAGGCGTTCTAGGCGAAGGCGGGGGGCGCGTGTAAAAGACCCGAGACAACACGATTGCAGCCGAGACTCTTGGCTGAATAGAGGTTTTCATCAGCAACTACTATTGCATCCTCAAACCGCCCCCCAATATCGACGATCGAGACGCCGATTGAGAGTGTGATGTCCGCCATTTCGTTAATCACGCTGGTTTCGACCTCGTGGCGGATTCGCTCTGCGACAGTTGTCGCAATGTTCAAATCGCTGTTTAGCAGCGTGATGAGAAATTCATCGCCCCCGAGGCGGATCACACTATCGCCCGCGCTCACGGCGTTGAAAGAAATCGTGGCAATTTGGCGTAAGACTCTGTCACCAGCCGCATGGCCAAGTGTGTCGTTGACGGCCTTGAATTTATCGACATCGATCATCAATACAAATGAACTTTTTCCCGATAGCCTGTGATCATAGGCGGCCCTTGGGAGGAAGCGGCGGTTATAGCAGCCCGTCAGCGGGTCGCGGTGATTGATCTCGATTAACTCTGCATTCAATTCCAGCATCCGGACCCCTAAGAGATCGAAGAAAAGTGAAACGATTAGCAGCGATGCAGTGAGGCGCAGCACTAAGCCAAGATCCCAAGTCATGGCGGCAAGGCCTGCAATGCACAGTGTTGTGATACCCGAGAAGACCCTTGCTTGGTTGGGCGCAAACAGCAGGTAAGATGCAATTACCAGCGGAAAAGTCCAGAAAACGCCTGCGGGTCCAACGACATAGATACTATAGCAAATGGCAAATACGTTGCCATAAAGCATGATTGCGCCGCGAAACTTCAGCTCCTTTTGACTGCCACCAGTCGTCCACAAGAACCGCGCGGTTAAAGCAACGGCCACAAGACTCACTATCGCGAGAAGTGGTTCGTCGATGTAGTAATTCTTCACCGCGAGACCAAAGCCCACCACAACCGCGATAATCCCCATGTTTCTGGCAATTCCGGGGTGCATGATGAGGTCGGAAAGCGTTTGATTTTCAAATGTCACCGTATCTACCGCTCATTACCTGTCGCAGCTTCGCGGAGAAAACATAATTAATAGTTAATGCAGGTAAGTCCCAGCGCCAACGCGTGTCGGCATTTAAAAACAGAAAGGCCGCCCGAAGGCGGCCCTGTCTATGTCTCTAAGGAGACTAACGAAACTGGAGCGGGCGAAGAGATTCGAACTCTCGACCCTAACCTTGGCAAGGTTATGCTCTACCCCTGAGCTACGCCCGC
>DFSO01000040.1:9397-18483 GCA_002378665.1 Loktanella sp. UBA3435
TCTACCCCTGAGCTACGCCCGCATCCGTTTCGTAGGGGGTATTTAGAAAGAGTTGAGGGGAGCCGCAAGGCCAAAAATGCGGGTCGGCGACTTTTTTGCAAATTAATGTGTGGTGGAACCTGCATCCCGCTGTATTTTCTGAGGAAATCCAACATCTTGGCTATGTGCCACGACCCCATCTTTTGTGAGCAATAGCAACCCGTAGGTTCCATGTTCATCGATAGAGAGCGACGAGTCGGGGTCATGCAGGTCTAAAACGCCTTGGTGGCAAGGGCTTTTGAACATTGTCCAAGCGACACCGCGTGAGCTGCCGGAAATTGTGCGATGGATGTGGCCGCAAAAAAGATGAACGGTGGGGTATTGTGCAAGCAGATCAAGCACTTCGCTCCCATTCTCAAGATTGATGTTATCCATCCCGATGATGCCCGTTTTGAAGGGCGGATGGTGCATGAAAACAAGGGGAATGCGGCCGTTTGCGCGTTCCAGAGCGGCCTTGAGCCAAGCCATCCGTGCAGGACAAAGGCTCCCTGCGTGATGGTCAAAGGGGCCGTCTTTGGTGTCGAGTGTGATCAGGCGGTGATCGGGTAAGTCTATGATTTTCTGCACGAATCCTGCGTCGTCTGTTGGTGCGTCCAAGAACACCTCGCGGAAGTTTTCGCGGATGTCGTGGTTGCCTAGCATTGGCAGAACGGGGATCGGGGCATTGTGAAGCGCATCGCTAAGTCGCTGGTATTGAATTATTTTTCCGTGATGCGTGAGGTCGCCCATTAGGATGATAAGTGCGGCGTCAGGGTGGTCGGCTATCGCTGCGCCATAAACCTCTTGGAATCGGCGCATCGGGTCCAGCCCAATGATTTTATTACCTTTTTTGGTAATGTGAATGTCGGTCATTACGATAATTTTGATCATTTGCGCTCCCAGTTGCGGCCAAGAATGTGAGCGCTTGGCGGGCGTGTCAACAGGGTGTGATTTACATGCACTGGGCGTGTACCGCGCGTGCACTGAAATGATGCAGATTGACAATGTTCTACTTTTGTTCCAATTTGTTCTCATCAAAATCGCGAGGTTCTAAAATGGAACAGACCAGTCTCCCACCAACTCAAAAGCAACTTTCTTTTGCGCGGACGTTATCGTTGCGCAATCATGTGCCTTTGCCGCAGGAATTGCGGGTGGATCGGCGCAAGTTGAGTGCATGGATTCAAACCCAAGCGCAGGCGCGCCCCCAGCAAAGCGACGGGCGCCCGACCTCGAAACAGGTGGCTTACGCCGAGCGGATCGCGATGATCAAGCGGCGTCAGGTGCCTGACGAGTACTTTAAGGATAAGGATATGTTGTCGCGCTGGATTGATAGTAACAGATAAGGCGTTACTGCGCGGCGGCTTTCCACATCACAGGGGAGAGATTCACGATTGTATCGTCAACGCTGACCATGACTTCGCCGTCCTGAATGTTCACTTGCATCCGCATTGAGCGGTTTGCGAGTTTCTCGAGTGCGCTGGTGTCATCTTGTGAAAAGTTCACGACCTGAAGGTTGTTGAACCGCGTGGTGCTATTCTTGATCTTGTCCCACCACGTATCGGAGGTTTTGCCGTAACTATAGACGACGACGGCGTCGGATTTGCCGCAAGATTGTCGCACGACTTTCTCGCTTGGCAGGCCCAATGCGACCCAAAGTTCCAGCTCGCCACTGAGACTTTTCTGCCAAATATCAGGCTCGTCATCTGAGGAAAGACCCTTAGTCATTTCCAATTGTTCGTGGGCGTTCAGCGCAAAAGCAAGCAGGCGCACCATCAGCCGCTCATCGGTCTCGGACGGGTGTTTGGCCACCGTCAGCTTATGGGTCTCGTAATAGTGACGATCCATATCGGAAACGGAGAGCTCTACTTTGTAGATAGTGGCTTTTTGCGCCATAATTTTTCCAGACTTGCGAAGTTAGGGATGCCTAAAGGGTCTGGCGGGTTTGTGAAAGGGGGGATGAGTATTTGTGGGACATGGAAATGGAGCGGCTTTGATCCGATTATCGTCAAGGGAGGCATGCAGTGCGAATGCGCGGACGAAGTTGCTGTTAGTCATTCCACAATGAATACAAAAGCCGTTTCATCTATGTGGAGTTTGGCTTTGTTGTTCTTGCACCATTCCGCCAACTCCGCTTCCAGCACAGGCCAGAGATCCTTCGCCCACTCAGGCGCCGTGTTTATCCAGACCTCTTGAGTTGGGAGACATGCTGAATAAACGCCCATTGGCAGTCCGAGAACAAAAACGCCACCGGGCCCCGTCACAACGAGTTCTTCTTTCCAGCGGGGGCGGAATTGAAAAGTGGATTGTGACCTTGTGCCGAAGAGGGCACCAAACAATTGAGTTAACATGAAGCAAGCGTATAGCGAGCTACTGACAAAACAAAGTTGCCTTTTGGCTCGAAGCGGACTTATGCACTAATTCCGCGAAAGTCCGCTCCGCCACTTTACTCAAGCTCGATCAGCAGGTCTTTGGCGTCGATCTGGCTGCCTGCTTGCACATGCACTGCTTTCACGACGGCGTCCCGTTCGGCGTGGATGCCTGTTTCCATTTTCATCGCTTCGATGGTCAAAAGCAGATCGCCTTCTTTGACCTTTTTGCCAGCCTGCGCCGCGACGGTTGCCACAACGCCCGGCATAGGTGCGCCGATGTGGTTGGCGTTCCCTGCTTCGGCCTTCGGGCGGCTGATGTTGGTCGCTGTGATCGCGCGGTTCATGACGCGGATCGTGCGCGGTTGGCCGTTGAGTTCAAAGAAGACTTTGACCTCGCCGTCCTCGTTGTTTTCCGACACGGCCTGCATGCGGATTTCGAGCGTTTTGCCCGGATCGATCTCGACGCTGATCTCGTCGGCGGGTTTCATGCCGTAGAAGAACGTCTTGGTCGGCAAGGTGCGCACGGGGCCGTAGGTTCGGTGGCGACCCATGTAATCAAGGAAGACCTTGGGGTACATGAGGTAGCCGTTGAGGTCTTCATCATCGACGTTGCGCCCTTCGAGTTGTTTGGAAAGGTCCGCGCGCGTGGCCTCCAGATCGACGGCAGGCAGATGCGCGCCGGGTCGGTCGGTGGTGGCTTTTTCGCCTTTTAGGATCTTCTTTTGGATAGCAGTTGGCCAGCCGCCCGGGGGTTGGCCGAGGCTGCCTTTCATCATGTCGATGACCGAGTCTGGGAAGATCACGTCGATTTTCGGGTCTTCCACCTGCGCACGTGTCAGGTTTTGGGAGACCATCATCAGAGCCATGTCGCCGACGACTTTGGAGGATGGCGTCACCTTGACTATATCGCCGAACATTTGGTTCACGTCGGCGTAGGTCTGTGCGACCTCGTGCCAGCGGTCCTCAAGGCCGAGGCTGCGTGCTTGGGATTTGAGGTTGGTGAACTGGCCGCCCGGCATCTCATGGAGGTAGACCTCGGAGGCGGGGGCTTGCAGGCCAGACTCAAAGGCAGCGTAATGCTCGCGGACCTGCTCGAAGTAGTTCGAGATTTCGCGGATAGCACGCACGTCGAGGCCTGTGTCGCGGTCCGATCCTTTGAGGGATTCCACAATCGAGCCGAGAGTTGGCTGCGATGTGTTGCCCGAGAAGGCGTCCATGGCGGCATCGATCACGTTCACGCCAGCCGCAGAAGCGGCGAGCACGGTTGCGATGGCCGCACCAGAGGTGTCGTGGGTGTGGAAGTGGATGGGTAGATCGGTCTCGGACTTGAGAGCTGTGATGAGGGCGGTGGCTGCGGCGGGTTTGAGCAGGCCAGCCATGTCCTTGAGGCCAAGCACGTGGGCGCCTGCGGCCTCCAATTCTTTCGCCATGCCGACGTAGTATTTCAGGTCGTATTTGGCGCGGGCGGGGTCGAGCATGTCGCCTGTGTAGCAGATCGTGCCTTCGCAGATTTTGCCAGATTCCACGACCGCATCCATCGCGACGCGCATGTTTTCAACCCAGTTGAGGCTGTCGAAGACGCGGAAGACGTCGACGCCAGAGGTCGCCGCTTGGGCCACGAAAAATTGTACGACGTTGTCGGGATAGTTGGTGTAGCCCACGCCGTTGGAGGCGCGCAGCAGCATTTGGGTCATGATGTTGGGCATGCTAGCGCGGATGTCGCGCAGGCGCTGCCACGGGCATTCTTGCAAGAAGCGGTAGGAGACGTCGAATGTCGCACCGCCCCAGCATTCAACCGAGAAGAGGTCTGACATGTTGGCTGCATAAGCGGGGGCCGCGTTGATCATGTCGATGGAGCGCATGCGGGTCGCGAGCAGGGATTGGTGCCCGTCGCGCATGGTGGTGTCGGTGATCAGCAGTTGCTTTTGCGTTTTCATCCAGTCGACGACGGCTTTGGGGCCTTTGGCGTCAAGCAGGGTGCGTGTGCCAGCAGGGTATGCGACCTGCGGTTTGACAGGTGGGCGTGGCAGTTTCGCCTCGGCGTGCGGCTTGGCGCGGCCTTGGGTTTCGGGATGCCCGTTCACGGTGATGTCGGCGATATAGGTCAGGATTTTGGTCGCGCGGTCACGGCGCTTTTTGAAATCCATCAGGCTCGGTGTCTGGTCGATGAATTTGGTGTGATATTCATTGTTTAGAAAGGTCGGATGCTTAAGAAGGTTCTCGACAAAGGCGATGTTGGTGGACACGCCTCGAATACGGAATTCGCGCAGGGCGCGGTCCATGCGGGCGATCGCCATTTCTGGGGTCGGCGCACGTGCGGTCACTTTGGTAAGGAGGGAGTCGTAGTAACGGGTGATGACAGCGCCCGAATAGGCGGTGCCACCGTCAAGGCGAATGCCCGGACCTGTGGCCGAGCGGTACATCTGGATGCGGCCATAGTCGGGAATAAAGTTGTTTTGCGGGTCCTCGGTGGTGACGCGGCATTGCAGGGCGTGGCCGTCAAGTTTGACGTCATATTGCGAGGCGCAGCCTGTGGCCTCCACCAATGATTTGCCCTCGGCGATCAGGATTTGGGCGCGTACGATGTCGATCCCTGTGACCTCTTCTGTCACTGTGTGCTCGACTTGGACGCGCGGGTTGACTTCGATGAAGTAGAATTCGCCTGAGTCCATATCCATCAGGAATTCAACTGTGCCTGCGCATTCATAGTCGACGAATTGGCAGATTTTCTTGCCCAAGTTGCAGAGCTGTTCGCGCTGTGTGCCTGAAAGATAAGGGGCAGGGGCGCGTTCAACGACCTTTTGGTTGCGGCGCTGCACAGAGCAGTCGCGCTCCCAAAGGTGGTAGATTTGGCCGTGGCTGTCGCCGAGGATTTGGACCTCGACGTGACGGGCGCGCACGATCATTTTCTCAAGGAAACCAGCACCATTTCCAAAGGCAGCTTCGGCCTCACGGCGGCCCTCAAGTACTTTTTCGACGAGTTCTTTTTCGGAATTAATGGCACGCATACCGCGACCACCGCCCCCGAACGAGGCTTTGAGCATCAAGGGGTAGCCGACTGCGGCGGCCTGTTTCTTGACCAGCTCCATGTCGTCGCCAAGCACCTCGGTGGCGGGGATTACGGGCACACCAGCCTCGACGGCGACGTCGCGGGCGGAGGCTTTGTCGCCGAGCTTGCGCATTGTCGCAGCTTTTGGGCCGATGAAGGTGATGCCCGCGGCGGTGCAGGCGTCCACGAAGTCAGGGTTTTCTGAGAGCAGGCCGTAGCCCGGATGGATCGCGTCGGCGCCAGACATTTTGGCGACGCGGATGATTTCTTCGATGGAGAGGTAGGCGGCCACGGGGCCGAGGCCCTCGCCGATGCGGTAGGCCTCGTCAGCCTTAAAGCGGTGCAGGCCGAGCTTGTCCTCTTCTGCATAGACCGCCACGGTTTTCTTGCCCATCTCGTTGGCCGCCCGCATGATACGGATCGCGATTTCGCCGCGGTTGGCGATCAGAATTTTCTTGAAGTCGGCCATGGTGCATCCCCTCGTGTTTGCAGTTGCAGCATTGTTAGGCAGAAAATTTCAGAAGGTAAACAGGTAGATTAAAAGTTATGTTAGCGGTAACATAGAGAAAGTGCGGAAATTGATGGCGCTGGCGGGCGATTGTTTTGCTATCATTGCGAAAACTGAGCGATTGTCCTGCGGTTATCGGGGGCTGGCTGCAAGCTGGTTTTTCAAGTCTTTGAGCGTTTTTGCCCCAAGCTGCCCCATATTCGCGATCATATCTTGGCGCAGAATGTCGAGCAGGTGGGCAGGGCCTACGGCACCCAAGGCGCCCAGACTATAGTGGAATGCGCGACCCAACATGACGAAATCTGCACCCGAAGCGATGGCACGAATGACGTCAAGCCCGCCCTCGATCCCGCTGTCCATAATCAGTGGCAGGGAGGTGGCCGCGCGGACCTCTGGCAAGGTCTCGATCGTGGCGAGGCCGCCGTCGAACTGCCGCCCTGCGTGGTTGGAAACCCAGAGCGCGTCGACGCCTTCTTTTTCCAAAGCGGTGGCGTCTTGCGCGCGACTGACCCCTTTGATGATTAGCGGGCCGTCCCAAGCGTCGCGCAGTTTTTGCACATAATCCCAGTCAGGCGAGGTGCGCAGCAGGTAGCCTACGTGCTGCGTTGAGGGCAAAGCGCTTTGTTGACTGGCGTAGCTGTCCATCAACTTCATGCGGGGCATGCCCGTTTTACGGATACCCATAAGCCAAGCGGGACATTGGGCTGCTTGGATCGCGAGGCGCGGTGTAAGCCTTGGCGGTTGTTGCAAGCCGCCGCGTGTTTGCCGTTCGCGGCGCGAGGCCACGGGGACGTCGACGGTCATGACGAGTGTATGAAAGCCTGCGTCTTTTGCGCGTTTGAGCATATCGGCGCGGATGTCGGCGTCGCGCGGGGGGTAGATTTGGAACCAGCCTTGGTCGCCGATGTGGGGCGCCAGATCTTCGGGTGTTTGCGTGGCCACGGTGGAGAGGCCGTAGGGAATGCCTTCTTTGGCTGCGGTTTGGGCGAGGAATGTCTCGGCCTCGGGCCAGATCAGACCTGACATGCCCACGGGGGCAATGCCGATGGGGAGCGGGTAAGTCTTTGATAAGAATGTTGTGGAAAGGTCAGGGGTGAATTCACCGTGGAGGATCGACGGATGGAATAGGACCTTGTCGAGTGCGGTGCGGTTGCGGGCTTGAGTAGCCTCATTGCCTGTTGCGCTGTCGAGGTATTCCCAAACGAAATGCGGAATTCTCCTGCGGGCGCGGGATTTGAGGTCGCAGATGGCTGGATAGCGGTTGTGGAGTGTCATGTTCGGAGGTTAGCGCATGTTTTCGGTAGGTGGGAAGAGAAAGTTTGCGCCTGCGGCGCCGCATGCTGCGTGCGGGGGGGCATAACGCTAATGTTGTCGTGGAGGACACGGCGGAGCCTCCGGCGGGAGTTTAGGAAGACATAGAAAGAAAGGTGGAACGTAAGAAGAACAAGGGTTTTCTATTCCAGCGGATGTGGCTATCTTTGCCCGCATGACTGGATATTCTGAAGATGATGCCTTTGAGGCTGCTGTTCCTTTGAGCCAACGTGCGATGGTTGGCCGTGCTGCTCCGTATTTGGAGGGGTTGAACCCTGCGCAGCGCGAGGCGGTTGAGGCCTTGCAGGGCCCTGTTTTGATGTTGGCGGGCGCGGGCACGGGCAAGACCAAGGCGCTAACCACGCGGATCGGCCATTTGTTGGCCACGGGGACGGCGCGGCCGGATCAGATTTTGGCGGTGACGTTTACCAATAAGGCCGCCCGCGAGATGAAGTTGCGGGTGGGGCGCATGATGGGCGAAGCGGTGGAGGGGATGCCTTGGCTGGGCACGTTCCATTCGGTTTGCGCAAAATTGCTGCGTCGCCATGCGGAATTGGTTGGTTTGAAGTCGACTTTTACGATTTTGGATACCGATGATCAGCAGCGGTTGATGAAGCAGTTGATCCGAGCCGAGGATATTGACGAAAAGCGCTGGCCGCCGCGGATGCTGGCGGGGATCATTGACGGGTGGAAAAACCGTGCGTTGGTGCCTGATGCGGTGCCAGTCGCGGATAGTGGTGCGTTTGATCATAAGGGCATCGAGCTATACGCCGCCTATCAGAGCCGATTGCGTGATCTGAATGCTGTCGATTTTGGCGATATTTTGCTGCACATGGTAACGATTTTCCAGACGCATCAGGATATTTTGGAGCAATATCAGCGCAGGTTTAAGTATATTCTGGTCGACGAATATCAGGATACGAACGTGGCGCAGTATTTGTGGCTGCGGCTTTTGGCGGCGCAACATAAGAATATTTGCTGTGTGGGCGATGATGATCAGTCGATTTACGGCTGGCGCGGGGCCGAGGTGGGCAACATCTTGCGCTTCGAGAAGGATTTTCCGGGGGCTGTTGTTGTCAGGCTTGAGCAGAATTACCGCTCGACGCCGCATATTCTGGCCGCGGCGTCTGGCGTGATTGCGGGCAATAAGGGGCGGCTTGGCAAGACGTTGTTTACGGACCGTGAAGAGGGCGAAAAGGTTCGCTTGATCGGTCATTGGGACGGCGAGGAAGAAGCGCGCTGGATCGGCGAAGAGATCGAGGCGTTGCAGCGCGGTACGCGCGGGCTTGAGAAGGTCGGCCTTGATAGTATGGCGATCTTGGTGCGGGCGTCCCATCAGATGCGTGCCTTTGAGGATCGGTTCCTGACGATTGGCTTGCCATATCGCGTGATTGGTGGGCCGCGGTTTTATGAGCGTTTGGAGATCCGCGATGCGATGGCGTATTTCCGCCTTGCCGTGTCACAGGACGATGATCTGGCGTTTGAGCGGATTGTGAACACGCCGAAACGCGGGCTAGGCGATAAGGCCGTGCAGACCATTCAGCGCACAGCGCGTGAGAATGGTGTGAACCTGATTGAGGGCGCGCGGCTGGTTTGCGAGGGTAAGCTTTTGGGCGGTAAGGGGCTGAAAGAGTTGACCATATTGGTCGAGGGCTTGGACCGCTGGCATTCTCAGGTGATGGCAGAGGCCGACACCCATGTCGAACTGGCTGGCATGATCTTGGATGAGAGCGGCTACACTGGGTTTTGGCAGAACGATAAGACGCCAGAGGCACCGGGGCGGTTGGAGAACATCAAGGAATTGGTGAAGGCTTTGGAGAATTTCGAGAAT
>DFSO01000040.1:18829-31386 GCA_002378665.1 Loktanella sp. UBA3435
TCATGACGCTGCACGCGGCCAAGGGGCTTGAGTTTCCTGCGGTGTTTTTGCCCGGTTGGGAGGATGGGTTGTTCCCGTCCCAGCGCTCAATGGATGAAAGCGGGATCAAGGGCCTCGAAGAGGAGCGCCGTTTGGCCTATGTGGGCATCACGCGGGCCGAGGCGCTTTGCACCATTTCCTTTGCCGCGAACCGCAGGGTTTATGGGCAGTGGCAATCGTCCATGCCGTCGCGATTTATTGACGAATTGCCTGAAGGGCATGTCGAGGTGTTGACGCCTCCTGGCCTTTATGGCGGTGGTTTTGGCGCGGCGGGGATGGCGGCGAGCGCTAATCCTGCGGTGCAAGAGGCTTACGGCTCGAATTTGCACGAAAAGGCGTCTGAGGCTGATGTCTATAATTCGCCCGGTTGGCGCAGGTTGCAAAGCCGCAGCCAGCAACGCGGGATTTCGCAGCCAGCGAAGAGTAGTGTCATTGATCTGACGGCCGTGTCGGCATTTACAGAAGGTGACCGCGTGTTTCATCAAAAGTTCGGCTATGGCGAGGTTATGGGCATTGAGGCTGATAAGCTGGTGATCGAGTTTGATCATGCTGGGTCAAAGCATGTTGTGGCGCGCTTTATCGTGGCGGCTGCGGATGCGGATGATGTGCCGTTTTAAGATGAGTATTTGAAGACAAAGCGCGGCGGCGGTGCAGTTGGTCGGTACGCGCCTGAGGAGAATTAAATGAAGATTACGATTGAAGCGGTTGTGAAGGCCCCACTGGCCCGCGTTTGGGAAAGCTGGACGACGCCTGCGGATATTATGGCGTGGAATGCGGCCTCGGATGATTGGCACACGACGGCTTCGACGGTTGATTTGCGCAACGGCGGCGCGTTTTCATCCCGTATGGAGGCCAAGGATGGCGCGATGGGGTTTGATTTTGGCGGGAATTATACGCGGGTGGAGCCGATGTCGCTGATTGAGGCCAGCTTTGGTGATCGTGGCATGACTGTTGAGTTTAGCGAAACGGCCGACGGCGTCCGCGTGCGCGAGACTTTTGACGCCGAAGAGCAGAACTCGGTCGAGATGCAAAAGGCGGGTTGGCAGGCGATCTTGGATAACTTCAAACGTCACACCGAGGCTTAATGGTTCAGCATCGGGTAGAGTGAAACCACGAGCAGCAATGCCATTGTCACGTTAAACATGCGCAGGCGTTTGGCGGTGCCAAGCCAGCGGCGCAGTTGCATGCCCATCCATGCCCAAACGGTGACGGAGGGGAAGTTGACCGCGCAGAAGATCACGGCGACGATGGCTGCCCCGCCGACGACGCCAAATGTGTGGGGCGCGTAGCCGCTGATTGCGGTGATGCCCATGATCCACGCCTTTGGGTTGACCCACTGAAACGCGGCGGCTTGCAGGAAGGTGAAAGGTTTGCCCTCGACTGTTTTTGCCTCTGGCGGTACGGCGTTGGCGATTTTCCATGCGAGCCAAAGCATATAGGCGGAGCCTGCGACCTTAAGGATCGTGTTGAGGATCGGGTAGGCCTCAAACACCCGCAGCAAAACCACACCAATCATAAAGACCATAAACGCATGGCCCAAGCTTACGCCAAGCATATGCGGGACCGTGCGACGCAGGCCGTAGTTGGCCCCAGAGGCCATCAGCATCAGGTTATTGGGCCCCGGTGTGATCGAGGAGGCGAAGGCAAAGCCGAGAAGGCCAATGAAAAGTGCGTATGTCATTCGAGCCGTTATAGTTGCCGCACGGGCCAATGGAAGAGGCCTTAGAAGAATGTTGTGGATGTCAAAAAGCCGGCGAGGCTGAGGCAGCCTGCAATTGAGAGGAAGACATAGGGGAGGGTTCGCATGGGATTGATCCTTAAACTGTCCCTTCTTGTACGGGGCTGTCAGGAATTTCCGGCGGCGGCAGACATAAAAAAACGGTCATGCCCGGGAGGAGGTGGGCATGACCGTTTCTATTAAACAGCGCCCGCTCGCATCTCGGGAGGAGAAGAGGCGGGGCGCTTCCTCACGATCCTTGACGCCCGGGAGGAGGTGGGCAGGGGACCGCGGTGGTATCGGACCTTACCTCGGGAGGGAGGGGCAGGATCGAATTTCGGTGTGGGTGGTGGCGATACCCGGGAGGAGGTGGGTATCGCCGCCTTTCACAGGACCACTTGCACAGGGGAGGCTGGCAGGTGTGGTCCGACTAGATGCGTAATTTCAGGGAGGAGTATACGCATCTAATTCTTAATTAATTGCCGTATGCGGCTTCCAAAGCGATGGATTTGATCGTGGAGCGGGAGATGCCCAGATCAGCAAGGTCGCGGTTGGAGAGCATTTCGAGCTCGTTGACTGTTGTTGTGTAGATCTTGCGCTGGGCGCGTGCTGCTGCGAAATTCTCGCGCAGGGCCGCAAAACGCTGGGAAAGTGTAATGCCGCCGGTGCGTGCTGTGTTTACATATGCCATGTTATATTCTCTTTTCTTACTCGTATCCGATCCGCCGTATTGCGTTTCGTTGTGACTAAGATGGCGGTAACGCTGCACTTGCACAATAGACGTCTCGACAATGCTGCTATGCAGCAATTGCATGGATAAAGCTGACCTAACGTCATAAAATTGTTGGTTAATTCTGTCGGTTGCATTGTCGCCTTGCGTATTTGGTCAAAGATGCGACATGGTGCGGGAAATAAAGGCAATATGCGAACTGGAGTGGATGCGATGGCTGTGACACGTGATGAAATTATGGGCGCTCTGTCGCGACTGACGTTGCCTGACGGCGGCGACTTGGTGAGCCGCGACATGATCCGCGCCTTGGGTGTTGACGGCGGCACGGTGCGATTCGTGATTGAGGCCCCTGATGCGAGCATGGCTGCAAGGATGGAGCCACAGCGCAAAGCGGCCGAAACCGCGATTGCTGCGCTGGCAGGGGTGACGTCTGTTTCTGTTGTGCTGACCGCGCACGGCCCTGCTGCACCAAAGCCTGCGCCGCCGAGCCTTAAGATTGGCGGTCATCCGACACCGCAGGCGGGGCCAACGCGGCCCTCTGGTGTTGACCGCATTTTGGCGATTGGATCGGGCAAGGGCGGCGTCGGGAAATCGACTGTCTCTTCTAACCTTGCTGTTGCTTTGGCGCGTGAAGGTCGCCGCGTTGGCCTGCTCGATGCCGATATCTATGGTCCAAGCCAGCCGCGCATGATGGGTGTGAGCAAACGCCCAGCGTCGCCTGACGGCAAAACGATCATTCCGCTCAAGGCGCATGGCGTCACGATGATGTCGATTGGTCTGATGATGGACCCTGATAAGGCGATTGTTTGGCGTGGGCCGATGCTGATGGGCGCGTTGCAGCAGATGCTGGGGCAAGTGGAATGGGGCGAGTTGGACGTGCTGATCGTCGATCTGCCGCCAGGTACAGGGGATGTGCAGCTGACGCTTTGCCAAAAGACCGAGCTGACGGGCGCGATTGTTGTCTCTACCCCGCAGGATGTCGCACTACTTGATGCCCGCAAGGCGATTGATATGTTCAACACGCTCAAAACCCCGGTGCTGGGGCTGATTGAGAATATGTCTACATATATATGTCCCGAATGCGGGAATGAGGCGCATATCTTTGGCCATGGTGGTGTGCGGGATGAAGCGACCAAGATGGGTATACCATTCCTTGGGGCCTTGCCGATCGATCTGGATACGCGGCTTGCGGGTGATGCAGGCAAGCCAATCGCGACAGGCGATAGCGTGATGGCCGCCGCTTATACCACGCTTGCCAAGCGCCTTATCGACGGTGGTATGGCTTAAATGGAGATCAGGCTGGCAAGGGTTGCGGATGCCGATGGTATCTGGACGCTTTTGCAGCCTGTATTTAGGGCGGGCGATACCTATGCGATTGATCCTGAGATCAGCCGTGACGCCGCGCTTGCCTATTGGATGGACCTGCCTGCGGCGGCATATGTGGTCACGCAGGCGGGGGCCATTGTTGGCACCTACTATATAAAGACGAACCAGCAGGGCGGCGGCAACCACGTTTGCAACTGCGGATACATTGTTGGTAATGCCGCGCGCGGGCAGGGCCTTGCCGCGCAGATGTGCGAGGCCAGTCAGGAACAGGCGCTCGCTCTGGGCTATGAGGCTATGCAGTTCAACTTTGTGCTGGCGAGTAATGCGGGCGCTTTGCGGCTTTGGCACCGTTTGGGGTTTGAAACCGTGGGTTTGATCCCCAAAGCGTTCAAACACCCAAGTCTAGGGCTAGTGGCCGCCCACGTCATGTTTAAGTGGCTCCGCGCCACTTAATCGCAATTCTCTGGGAATATATGGAATCAATCGGTCACCGGGTGAAACGGCGTCCGATTCGTACCGATTTTGAGTAAATTCATGGGGTGAGGGCTATGCAAGCGGTAATGTTCTTGTTACGTCCCATTCCGCAGGCGCCTGTGGATAACTTTTTTGGGATTTTCTGGTACACCGCAGGATTCCGAATTTTGGCACAAGATGTAGTTGTCACGTTTGTGTGAGTCACATCATCGGCGAAATATTGCTTGTGGGCAAACTGGGGGTAACAGGGATATCTCGGTGGAAAACTCCATGAGGTTCCATAAATTCCCAGAAAGTTGTTGCCAGACCCGTGATCATGGGGCATTAAGAATGCACGGTAACGACGAGAACATGACAACAAGGGGCGACAAAGAACCCCACGGCAAAAGCAGGTTTCATACAGGCCTTGTCATTACTGAACAAAGAGATCCGGCGCGTGAGCGAGCAGACATCCCCCCAGGTGGCGCGCGCAGCTGGACATACCCGGAGACGGGACGATGGCGGCGGATTGAGTAGTGGCAGCTAACTCAATCCGCCGTTTTCAGTTTAAAGGCCCGGTTTTCGGGCAAGTGGTTTAGAAAGGTCAACGGGACAGTGGTTCTGAGTTTTACAGGCGAACACACCCAAAAGGTGGACGGTAAGGGGCGCATGTCGATCCCTGCCGATTTTCGTCGCGTACTCGAATCTCAAGATCCTGAATGGACCGAAGGCCTGAACCCCCGCATGTATTTGCTGTACGGCGACCACCTCAAGAATGAGTTGCACGTCTATACGGTTGAGGAATTTGGCACGTTGGTCGCTTCGATCAATGCAATGCCGAAGGGCTCGCCAGCAAAGAAGAAATTATCGCACCTCTATATCGGTCAATCCATGAAGATGGAGATCGACAAGGATGGTCGCACGGTGATGCCGATCCGTCAGCGCGAAAAGCTGGGATTGAGCGACGGCGAGCTCTATTTCCGCGGCGTTGGTGATCACTTTGAAATCTGGAAGGCAGAGACCTTTACGGAAACAGTCGCCGAGGATATGACCTCGTGGCTGGACGCGCAGGGCGATGACTTTGATCCGCTCTCACTTTTGGATGCAGGGTAGGAAAAATCTGATGTCAGCTGCCACTGAAACATCCCCTCATATTCCGGTTCTGATCCGCCCGCTGATTGCGGCAGTAGCACCCGTTACAGGCGTTTGGCTGGACGGCACGTTTGGCAATGGCGGCTATACGCGCGAATTGCTCGCGGCTGGTGCGGATAAGGTCATTGGCGTTGATCGTGATCCTGTTGTGTTCGAGATGGCGTCTGAATGGATTGATGGCTTTGGTGACCGTATCGAGACCGTTCAGGGCGAATTTTCCAAGTTAGATCAATACGCAAGCGAGCTTGACGGGATTGTTCTTGATCTTGGCGTGTCCTCTATGCAGCTTGATATAGCAGAGCGTGGTTTTTCGTTTATGCGCGAAGGTCCGCTGGATATGCGCATGTCCCAAGATGGGCGCACGGCGGCTGATATTTGCAACGAGGCCGATGAGGAAGAGATCGCATCGATCATCTATCTTTACGGCGAAGAACGCGCCTCGCGCCGCATTGCTAAGGCGATTGTGATGAACCGCCCGCTGACCACGACCTTGCAATTGGCGTCGATTGTTGCGGGCTGTTTGCCACGTTCAAAGCCGAACCAAAGCCACCCCGCGACCCGCACCTTCCAAGCGTTGCGGATTGCGGTGAACAATGAATATGGCGAATTGGCCGAAGGGTTGATGGCCGCTGAACGCGCCCTGAAACCCGGTGGCAAATTGGCCGTTGTGACGTTCCATTCGGTCGAGGACCGTATGGTCAAACGCTTCCTTCAGGCCCGCTCTGGCAGCATGGCAAACGCCAACCGCTATGCGCCTGAGGTCGAGCAAGAGGTCGCTGCGTTTCGTGTTGAAAAGCGCAAGGCGATTATCGCTGACGAACAAGAACTCAATGAAAATCCACGCTCGCGCTCTGCCAAATTGCGCGTAGCAATCCGTACGGATGCCCCCGCGCAGGCGATTGCTCCCGCCAAATTGGGCATGCCGATGATGAATAAAGGGAGCAGATAGATGCGCAGCATTCTTTTTGTTTTGGCTGGCTTGATGGTCATGGGCCTCGCATTTTGGTCCTATCAGGAAAACTATAAGACCCGCGATGTGATCTCGGATGTGCGTAGTTTGCATGGCCAGATTGGCAGCAATCACGAACGTTTAGGGATGTTGCGGGCTGAATGGGCCTATTTGAACCGTCCTGACCGCCTGTCTGACCTTGCAGAATTGAACTTTGAGCGTCTGGGCCTGTTGCCTTTGATGCCGAACGCTTTTGGCCGCGTGGATCAGGTGATCTATCCGATTCCAGATGTCCTGCCGATCATCGTGCCTATTGAGGTTGGCAGCACACCTGCCCCGGTCGACGGGGAGGAAGCGCTATGATCCGCACGCCGCTTCGCCCGCTTGCCCGAATTCTGAAGGCTCGCGAAAAGGGTGAGAACCCCGATGCGATTGAAGCCGAAAACATCCGTTTGCGCCGTGAAGACGTGCGCGACAAATCGCGGATGCGTGCCGAAGGCCGTTTGCTGGTCATGGGGGCGATGTTTGCTTTGGCTTATGGTGCCATTGGCGTGCGCATGGGCGCGCTTGCTGGCACCGTGCCAGAAGAGCCGCAATCAACCGTCGTAGGCAACCCGATCTTTGGCCAACGCGCTGATATTGTGGACCGTAACGGCCGTATTTTGGCGACAAACCTAGATACACACGCGCTCTATGCGCATCCACGTGATATGGTTGATCCTGAGCAGACGGCGCGTGAGCTTGCGGCAATTTTCCCAGAGTTAAAGGTCGATCAGCTTGTGAGGGATTTCACAGGCACCCGTAAATTTGTCTGGATTCGCAGGCAGTTAAGCCCCGAGCAAATGCAGCAAGTGCATGATATCGGCAGCCCCGGTTTGGTATTTGGTCCACGTGAAATGCGTCTTTATCCGAACGGTGCGATTGCTGCGCATATCCTTGGCGGTGCCTCTTATGGCCGCGAAGGTGTGGCCAGCGCCGAGGTGATTGGCGTGGCGGGTGTCGAGCGTAAGTTCGACGAATATCTGCGCGATCCCGCCAATGAAGGTGCGCCGCTTGAGCTTTCGATCGACCTGACCATTCAGGCTGCCGCAGAAGAAGTGCTGGCAGGCGGTATGTCGATCATGAACGCCAAAGGTGCGGCATCGGTTTTGATGGATGTGCATACAGGCGAGATCATTTCGATGGTGTCATTGCCCGACTTTGACCCAAACAAGCGCCCGCAAGTTTTGCTGACAGGCGATCAATCTGACAGCCCGCTGTTTAACCGCGCGGTGCAGGGCGTCTACGAGCTTGGCTCGACGTTCAAGATTTTTGCAGTGGCGCAAGCGATGGAACTTGGCCTGATCAATCCAGAAACGATGATCAACACCAAAGGCCCGCTGCAATGGGGCAAGTTCCGCATCCGCGATTTCCACGATTACGGGGCGCAATTGTCCGCCACTGACGTGATTGTGCAATCGTCAAACATCGGCACTGCACGTATCGCGATGCAGATTGGCGCCGAGCGTCAGCAAGAATTTCTGCGCAGTCTTGGCTTTATGGAAGCCACACCTGTCGAGCTACAAGAGGCCCCGTCTGGTGCGCCGCTTTTGCCGCGCAACTGGTCTGAATTGTCAACAATGACAATCTCTTATGGGCACGGACTGTCGTCTTCGCCACTGCATTTGGCGACAGCCTATTCCTCACTTCTCAACGGTGGCACGCGGGTTTATCCAACCTTGTTGCACCGTGAAAACCGCCAAACTGGACCACGCATCGTGCGCGCTGAAATCTCTGAGCGATCACGCGATATGCTGCGCCAAGTGGTGTCACGCGGCACCGCGTCCTTTGGTGAAGTCGAAGGCTATGAGGTTGGTGGCAAAACAGGCACCGCCGACAAGCCAAAGGAAAATGGCGGCGGCTATTATAAGGACAAGGTTATCGCGACCTTTGCCTCCGTGTTCCCCGCCAATGATCCGCAATATGTGCTGATCGTGACTTTTGATGAGCCATCGGAGAATTCGGGCAGTGAACCGCGCCGTACAGCTGGTTGGACGGCTGTGCCAGTGGCCGCTGAGATGATCCGCCGCGTTGCCCCTCTGCTTGGGTTGCGACCACAAGTGGACAGAACAGAGCCTATCGGTGTAACACTCACCTCAAATTAATCGAGTGGGTGACATGGCCGAAATTTCCAAGACGTTGACCGAGCTGGGCTTGACCGCAGCAGGAGGGCGCGACGCTACTATAACAGGGCTCACGGTTGATAGCCGTGCTGTGAAAAAGGGCATGTTGTTTGCCGCGTTACCGGGCGTGAAGGTGCATGGCGCCTCCTTTATCGGCACAGCATTGGCGCAGGGTACGACTGCGATTTTGACCGATTCAAAAGGGGCAGCATTGGCTGCTGACGAATTGGCGGCCTCTGATGCCGCCGTGATCGTGGCCCAAGACCCGCGTCAAACACTTGCCCAAACAGCCAGCCTTTGGTTTGGCCCGCACCCTAGTACCGTTGTTGCGGTGACTGGCACCAATGGCAAAACATCCGTCAGCACATTCGCCCGCCAGATTTGGGAAGAGTTGCAGATCGCAGGTGTCAACCTTGGCACCACGGGGGTTGAAGGCGCGTGGTCACATCCGCTTAAGCACACAACGCCAGAGCCGATCACATTGCACCGCGTCATGGCCGAGGCCACGGCAGAGGGGATCACCCATGTGGCGATGGAGGCGTCGTCTCATGGGCTTGATCAACGTCGCCTAGATGGGGTCATTTTGGCCGCGGCTGCGTTCACGAATTTCACCCAAGACCACTTGGACTATCACGAGACTTTTGAAGCCTATTTTCAAGCGAAGATGGGCCTGTTCACCCGCGTTCTGCCTGATGATGCGGTGGCGGTGATCAACCTTGATGACCCCAAGGGCGAGCACGTTGCGGGCATTTGTGCCGACCGTGGCCAAGAGGTGATTGGCGTTGGCCGGCACCCGAACGCGCGTTTGCGTCTGACAGGTCAACGGTTCGACGAGACGGGCCAAGACCTGCTGTTCATGTGGCAAGGCGAGGCCCATCAGACGCGGCTCAACCTGATTGGCGGGTTCCAAGCCGATAACGTTTTGCTTGCGGCTGGCCTTGTGATTGCGGCGGGGGCTGATGCGGATAGCGTCTTTGAAACTTTGCCGCATTTGTCCACGGTGCGGGGCCGTATGGAACTGGCGGCGCGGCGTGAAAACGGCGCTTCGGTCTTTGTCGATTACGCCCATACGCCCGATGCTATTGCGACCGCGCTTAAGGCGATGCGCCCGCATGTGATGGGGCGGATTATTGCGATTGTTGGCGCTGGTGGCGACCGTGATGTGGGCAAGCGGCCTTTGATGGGGGCTGCTGCTGCCGAATTTGCTGATGTGGTGATCGTTACCGATGATAACCCACGCTCTGAGGACCCCGCGAGCATTCGTGCCGCTGTGATGTCGGGCGCGTTGAATGGTATTGGCACGCCAAGCGTGACCGAAGTTGGCGACCGCGCCGAGGCGATTTTGCGCGGCATTGATGCGCTTGGGGCAGGGGATGCCCTGTTGATTGCGGGCAAGGGCCACGAGAGCGGGCAAACCGTTGGCGATGTGACCTTGCCGTTTGATGATGTGGAGCAGGCGAGCGTTGCTGCCGCCGCTTTGGAGGGCCGGATATGAGTGCGCTTTGGACAATGAGCGAGGCTGTCGCGGCCACAGGGGGCGTGAGTGCTACTGATTGGGCTGCGAACGGCGTATCGATTGATACGCGCACGATTCAGGCAGGCGATTTGTTCGTTGCCTTGAAGGATATTCGCGACGGGCATGACTTTGTTGCTTTGGCGCTAGAGAAGGGGGCTGCGGCCGCTTTGGTAACCCACCGCCCCGCGGGTGTGGCAGAGGATGCGCCATTGCTGATCGTACCTAACGTGTTGGAAGCGCTTGAGAAATTGGGTGTGGCGTCGCGTGCGCGCACATCGGCCAAAGTCGTCGGTGTCACAGGCTCCGTTGGCAAAACATCGACCAAAGAAATGCTGCGCGCGATGTTGACGCCGCAAGGCAAAACGCATGTTGCAGAAGCGTCATATAACAACCACTGGGGTGTGCCACTGACCCTCGCACGGATGCCCGCAGACGCGGATTTCGCGGTGATCGAGATCGGCATGAATCATCCAGGAGAGATTGCGCCTCTGTCGAGAATGGCAGCGCCCCATGTGGTGATGATCACCACCGTAGCGGCCGCGCATTTGGAGGCGTTCGAGAACGTCGAAGGCATTGCCGTCGAGAAAGCCGCGATCATGGATGGGCTGGTTAAGGGCGGCGTTGCGGTTTTGTACGCGGATATTCCGACGGTTGCCGTGTTGACCGATTACGCCGCGAAGCTGCAAGCTCCCGCGATCATGTTCGGCGTGCATGGGAGCGATTGGGAGGCAAAGGACGTGCGCCTGACCGACCAAGTGACCGTTGTGACCGCTGCCCATGGCGAGACTGAATACCTGTTCAAACTTGCTGTTCCGGGCCGCCATTTTGCAATGAACGCTGTTGGTGTTTTGGCCGTGGTTGATGCGGTTGGTGGCGATCCTGTGCAGGCAGCACTTGATATCAACACTTGGGTGCCACCTGGTGGGCGCGGTACGCGTGAGGTTGTGGTGCTTGACCCTGCGGTTTCGGGTGACACGATTGATCTGATTGATGATGCGTTCAACGCGAACCCGACTTCGATGACGGCTTCGCTAGAAATTCTGGCAGCCGCAAAACCGCGTGATGGGGTGGGTCGTATTGTCAAAGGACGCCGCATCGCGATCCTTGGAGATATGTTGGAGCTGGGGCCATCAGAGTTTGAGATGCACCGGGCCATTGCGCACGATAAGCACCTACAAAAATTGGATATTGTGCATTGTGTGGGGCCGCGAATGCAGCACCTGCACGCGGCACTCCCAGAGGCGCTTCGCGGTATCTGGGCCGAAGACGCCGCGGCCATGTGCGTGCAAATCCGCAAGTTGGTGGACGCAGGCGATGTTGTGCTCGTGAAGGGCTCGAAGGGTAGTAAAGTCAGCACAGTCGTTGACGCTATCCGTAAATTGGGGCATCGCAGGGCTTAAGGCTTTGGACGCGTAAGAAGGTTTGAAAATATGCTCTACTGGTTAACCGCACTTTCCGACGGTGGCGATTTCTTTAACCTCTTTCGCTACATCACGTTCCGTGCGGGTGGGGCGTTTATCACAGCGCTGGTATTCGGTTTTATCTTTGGCTTGCCATTGATCAACGTGCTGCGCCGCAAGCAGGGCAAGGGTCAGCCGATCCGCAATGATGGCCCTGAGGGGCATTTCGCGAAGGCTGGCACGCCGACGATGGGCGGCTTGCTGATTGTGGGCGCGCTGACATTCTCGACGCTGCTTTGGGCGCGTTTGGATAATCCGTTCGTTTGGATGGTCCTGTTTGTCACATTGTCGTTTGCGGCAATTGGATTTGCAGATGACTACGCCAAAGTGTCCAAGCAAAACACCGCAGGTGTTTCGGGTAAGATACGGTTATTGCTGGGTCTTTTGATCGCTGCAATCGCGGGCTATTGGGCTGCGCAATATCACCCAGAAGGGTTGCAGAACCAATTGGCGGTGCCGATTTTCAAAGACGTTCTGATCAACCTTAGCTTTTTGTATATTCCATTCGCGATCATCGTGATTGTGGGTGCCGCCAATGCGGTGAACTTGACGGACGGGCTTGATGGGCTGGCGATTATGCCTGTGATGATTGCCGCGGGGACGTTTGGGATCATCGCCTATGTTGTTGGTCGCGTTGACTTTTCCGAGGAGCTTGGGCTGCATTATGTGCCTGACTCTGGCGAAATTCTGATTTTCAGCATGGCGTTAATCGGCGGCGGTTTGGGCTTTCTTTGGTATAACGCGCCACCTGCGGCGGTGTTTATGGGCGATACGGGGTCGCTTGCTTTGGGCGGTGCATTGGGTGCGATTGCAGTGGCCACCAAGCATGAGATCGTGCTGGCAATTGTCGGCGGTTTGTTCGTGGTCGAGGCCCTGTCTGTCATCATTCAGGTGCTCTATTTCAAAAAGACGGGGAAGCGCGTTTTCCTGATGGCACCCATCCACCACCACTTTGAGAAGAAGGGTTGGGCAGAGCCACAGATCGTGATCCGCTTCTGGATTATCAGCCTTATTCTGGCGATGATCGGTCTTGCGACGCTGAAAGTGCGTTAA
>DFSO01000040.1:31724-40647 GCA_002378665.1 Loktanella sp. UBA3435
GTGCACCGATCTGTGCAGGTCCACAACGCTGCGGGTGCAGTTTGTGTATTTTGGACAAAGCGAGGTGGGGCTGGTTTGCAACTGCTTGCAATGTATCGTGTCGGCACGGTATTTTGAGGAAATGGTATGATTGAAGCGGTTTTGGCATTTTTAACGGAATACGCGGTTGAACTTGGCGGGGCTGCTGCTGGTCTTGCAATTGTAGAGACTGTATTCAAACCATTTCGGCGGCTGTTCGGGAAAACCGAGACGGTAAAGCTGGATGCCGAGACCAAAGCGGCGTTGGCGCCAGTTCAAGCGAAAGATGTAACCGCACTGACGGTACCTGAGTTCATTCGCATACGCCGAGAACTCAAGGCTGATATCGAGTTGGAGCTTGAGACAGCGCATGACTCCGACAAGCAAGTTTTGCGGGCGCGGATTGCGGAGTTGGAAAATCAAATCGCGAATCCGACAGACGCGTTGGCGGAGGCGAATAAGCGGATTGCAGATTTGGAAGAAATTCTTGATCGCGCGGGCAACGATATTGGCGGGGACCGAATTATCGAGGCAAAGGCGGCGTTGGAACTGGGTGACTATTCGATTGCCGATGAGATATTTGCCGAGATCGAGGCGAGGGAACAGATGGCCGTGCAAAATGCGGCACGTGCTGCGTTCGGGCGCGGGGAAGTGGCCGAAGCGCAGGTGCGCTGGCACGATGCTTATGAGCATTTCAAACGCGCGGTTGGGCTGCATGAGACGATGGATCATCTGAAGGCCTATGCGCGGATGACGTGGCGTTTAGCGAAGGGGGATGAGGCTGTCGCCGTGTGCGAAAAACTTGTTGCTATCGCCAAAGCGGAATTTGGTGAAGGGTCAGGGGCGGTATTCGGAGGCCGAGGCGTTATACCGCGAGGCGATTGAGATCGGTGCGGCGACGATTGGGACGGCGCATCCCAATTATGCCTCCCGCCTGGGTAACCTTGGTGTGAATATGTATTATCAAGAGAAATTAGCCGAGGCGTGTGCGTTGTTGGAGCAGGCGCTTGTTATTCGTAAGGCGGCCTTGCCTGCGGATCATCCTGAGATTGCGGTGAATGAAGCTAACCTCGCTGTTGTTCTCACCAAGCTTCCTTAACCCCGCAAAACCATCCCGCTGCCCTTGTTTCTCGGCCCGCCAAACGGCACTCTGGCGCGGAATGATTTAAGGGCGATGTTATGATTCCTGTTCAGGGTTACGACGGTAAGACGGTTGCGGTTTTGGGGCTTGGTCGCTCTGGTCGTGCGGCGGCGATTTCGCTGGCGGCGGGGGGGGCAAAGGCTGTTGTCTGGGATGATGGTGCCGCGGCGCGTGAGGCGGCGGAGGCCGAAGGATTTGAGATCCGTGATCTGACCAAGGCGGGTGGATTTGACGGGGTCGAGCGTTTGATCGTGTCCCCCGGAATTCCGCATTTATATCCAAGTCCGAATAAGGTGATTGCGGCCGCTTGGGCAGCGGGTGCGCCTGTCGACAATGATATTGGCTTGTTCTTTCAATCCTATGCGACTGACGAGTGGGAGGATTTCACGACCATTCCAAAGGTGATAGCGATTACGGGGTCGAACGGGAAATCGACGACCTCGGCCTTGATCCACCATATTTGCGTAGAGAATGGTCGTGCGAGCCAGCTTGCGGGCAATATTGGCCGTGGGGTTTTAGATATCGAGCCTGCCCATGATGGCGAGGTCGTGGTGCTGGAGTTGTCGTCGTATCAGACCGATCTGGCGCGGAGTTTGACCCCTGATGTGGCAGTTCTGACGAATATCTCGCCTGATCATTTGGATCGTCATGCGGGGCTTGGTGGGTATTTTGCAGCCAAGCGTCGGTTGTTTGCCGAGGGCGGCCCTGATCGTTGTGTGATTGGCGTGGACGAGATCGAGGGTCAGTTTTTGGCCAATCAACTGGCCGAGGGTGCGGCAGATGACCGTGTGATCCGTGTATCGTCGGGACAAAAGCTGGAGACCGAGGGCTGGACGGTTTTTGCGCGTAAGGGGTTCCTGAGCGAGTACCGTAAGGGGCGTCAGGTGGCATCAATTGATTTGCGCGAGATCGCGGGATTGCCCGGTGCACATAACCATCAGAATGCTTGTGCCGCCTATGCCGCGTGCCGCACTTTGGGGTTTAGTCCCAAGGGGATTGAGGCCGCGTTGCATTCGTTTGGCGGTTTGCCGCATCGTTCACAGGTCGTGGGCGAAAAGGATGGCGTGCGCTTTGTGAACGATAGTAAGGCCACGAATGTGGATAGTGCAGCCAAGGCGTTGCAGGCGTTTCCGCGCGTGCGCTGGATTTGCGGTGGTTTGCAGAAAGAGGGTGGGCTTTCGGGGCTGTTGCCGCATGTGGGATCAGTGGCAAAGGCCTATGTTATCGGGCGGGAGGCCGAGGATTTCGCCCGTCAGTTAGTCGGCGTTGAGACGCTTGTTTGCACGACGATGGAAGCGGCGGTTGCTGCGGCTGCGGCGGATGCTGTGAGCGGCGATGTTGTTTTGCTGGCGCCTGCCTGCGCGAGTTTTGATCAGTATGATAATTTCGAGCAGCGCGGCGATGACTTTATGGCGCAGGTGCAGACTGTCATTTGAAACTAATAGCTTTGGGAATAGGTTTTGGGCAGCGTCGGTATGAACGACGGGCTATCACTTTTGACGTATGATTTCGCTTAGAAAATCTTGGAATCCTGCTTGCCTGACAACATCCACCGATCAAAGGCATTGATGTTGGAAAAGCGCAGAAATTCGCGGAAATTTGGTGGCGTACTCGGATCGCGGTTGTCCATGCGGGCGATGTCGGCGGGGGTCATGTCATCGTAGGTGTAAAGCTGTCGAAAGAGCCGTGAAAACCTTGGAATGCGGATATTGTTGCGGATCAGTTGTGGCAGTGGGACGTGCATCACGACGGGTGTGAATGCTGCGACTTTCTTGAACTTCTTTTCGGCGGCGTGCTGTTTCAGGAATTTTTCGCCTGCAACAAATTGATGTTCAAATTGGACAAAGGACCAGTTTTTGGCCTGTAGCCGTACGAGGTTGAAAAAGCCGACGTCGGAATAGGTGTAGCTGTTTTCATAGAGGTAGGCGCCGATCTCGGAAGAGTAGGTGGCCTTGAATCCGCTGCGCGAAAAGCGGTTGTCGATCATTGCGATGTCGGGGTCGCGTGCGAAGACGCCGGCGTATTCGGTGAGGATTGCTGCATCAAACGGGCGCACCATTTGCATGTCGTCTTGGACCGTGGCCATTTAGTCGTAGCCGCGTGCAATCGCGGTCTCATACCCGAGTTGCAGGTTTTGGTAGAGGCCGCCGTGTCGCCCTTTGCCACCTGGGCCGAGGATGAATTCATAGCCCGATTTGGCTGCGATTTCGGCGATCTCAGGTTTCGGGCTGTGGTCGTCGATGATGAGGACGTCGATGTGCCCCGCCATTTTCCGAAGCGACTTGAGGCAGTTTTCAAAGGCGAGTGGGCGGTTGTAGCTCGTTACGACCAGAAGGATTTTGTCCATGTGCGTCACTGCTTTCGTTTTGGGGCACATTAAGCGCGGATGGCTTGGCCTGCGGCCCAGCCTGATGACCAAGCCCATTGGAAGTTGTAGCCGCCCAGCCAGCCTGTCACATCAACCGCTTCGCCGATGAAGTAGAGGTTTGGCATCGATTTTGCGGCCATGGTTTTGCTGTCGAGGTCTGCTGTGTCAACGCCGCCAAGGGTAACTTCGGCGGTGCGGTAGCCTTCGGAGCCTGTGGGGACTTGGACCCAAGTGCGTAAGGCTTCGCAGATTTCTTCGAGTCTGACGTCGGATTGGTCTGCGACGGTGCCGCTCATGTCGATGTGGTCGGCAAGGTAAGCCACCAGTTTTGACGGGAATTGTTGGCTGATGATTGTTGTCACCAGCTTGCGGCCGTCGGTTTTGCGGGCGGCCTTGAGATGGCCAAGCAGGTTTGTCTGCGGGATCAGGTCTGTGGTGATCGGGTCGCCGTCTTTCCAGTAGGAAGAGGCCTGCAGGATCGCGGGGCCAGAGAGACCACGGTGGGTAAAAAGCATGGCCTCTTCAAAGGTGGTGCCGTTTGCGGTGACCCGCACGGGCAGGGCGGTGCCAGCGAGGGGTTTGAACCGCTCGTCAGTGAAGGTGAGAGGGACGAGTGCTGGCCGTGTCTCAACCACGTTTAGGCCAAACTGTGTGGCGATTTGATATGCGAGGCCTGTTGCACCCATTTTAGGAATGGATTTTCCACCAGAGGCCATCACGAGGTTGGTCGCTGTGACGATTGTTGGTTGGTCATCGCGGGTCAGGGTCACTTGGAAATGGGTGCCATCGTGGCTGATCTCGGACACTTCGGTTTGGAGCCAAAGTTGGGCCTGCTTCATCTCGGTGCGCAGCATGGCGATGATGTCTTTGGCGGTGTCGTCGCAGAAAAGCTGGCCGAGTGTTTTCTCGTGATAGCCGATGCCGTAGGAGGCCACGAGCGAGATGAAGTCCCACTGTGTGTAGCGTTTGAGCGCAGATTTCGCGAAATGCGGGTTCTGGCTGATGAAATTGGCCGCCGTGGTGTGCATGTTGGTGAAATTGCACCGCCCGCCACCAGAGATGCGGATTTTCTCGCCTGCGGTTTTTGCGTGATCTACGATGAGGACATCCGCGCCCGCGTGGGCTGCGCACATCATGCCTGCGGCGCCAGCGCCGATAATAAGAGTTTTGACTTGCATAAGATGGGGGTGCCGCGAAAAAGGGTTTGACGCAAGGGGGCATGTGCGTGATCTGGCGCAGTTTGCGGATTGGGCGCGGCAGGTGTCGGCCCTTGGTGGGGTAAAGATGTCGGCGCAGTGGCGCTAATTGTTGTGGAAATCCTTGGTCATATGGGCTACGGCTGGTGTCAGACCCGAAAAATCGGGCGATTTGAGGCAGTATTGGCGGTATATCCATGACGGAAATGGTCTATGGCACGGTCCCAGTTTACACTGGCGAACCTATTCTTCCACGGTGGTGGCGGACGATTGATAAGTGGACGATGTCGTGCATTTTGGTCCTTTTCGGGATTGGATTGCTGCTTGGCTTGGCCTCTTCTCCACCACTTGCGAGCAAAAACGGCCTTGAGCCATTCCACTATGTGACGCGTCAGGCCTTTTTTGGCAGTGTCGCGATGATCGTGATGTTTGGCGTCTCGATGATGACGCCGCAGATGGTACGCCGTATGGCGGTTCTTGGATTTCTTGTCTCTTTTGTTGCCTTGATGGGCTTGCCGTTTTTTGGCACCGATTTTGGCAAGGGTGCGATTCGCTGGTATTCGCTTGGGTTTGCCTCGTTCCAGCCGTCCGAGTTTTTGAAGCCCGGTTTTGTCGTTGTCGCCGCTTGGATGATGGCTGCGAGCTTTGAGGTGGGTGGCCCTCCGGGGCGGATGTATTCCTTTGTTTTGACGACTGTTATCTGCCTGTTCCTCGCGTTGCAGCCCGACTTTGGCCAAGCGTGTCTTGTGCTATTCTCGTGGGGCGTCATGTATTTTATCGCAGGTGCGCCGATGATCCTGCTTTTGGGCATTGCGGGGCTGGTCGTGATGGCGGGCTCTTTTGCCTATTCGAATTCAGAGCACTTTGCCCGCCGTATTGACGGGTTCTTGAACCCTGAGGTCGATCCCACGACGCAGCTTGGCTATGCCACAAACGCGATCCGTGAGGGTGGCTTCTTTGGTGTGGGTGTGGGCGAGGGGCAAGTGAAGTGGTCGCTGCCTGATGCGCATACCGATTTTATCATTGCTGTGGCCGCCGAAGAATATGGCCTGATCTGTGTACTGATCATTATCGCACTTTATACGGTGATTGTAGTGCGCTCGCTTTTGCGCCTGATGAAAGAGCGCGACCCGTTTATCCGTCTTGCTGGCACGGGTTTGACCTGTGCGTTTGGCGTGCAGGCGATGATTAACATGGGCGTTGCTGTCCGCTTGTTGCCTGCAAAGGGCATGACATTGCCATTCGTGTCCTACGGTGGATCTTCGCTGATCGCTGGTGGTATCGCGATGGGCATGCTTTTGGCGCTGACGCGGACCCGTCCGCAGGGCAAGATCGGTGATATTTTGATGCGGAGAACACGGTGACCAAGTTACTTGTAATCGCAGCGGGTGGTACGGGCGGGCATATGTTTCCTGCCCAAGCGCTGGCCGAGGCGATGCTGGCTAAGGGCTGGCGCGTAAAGTTATCAACCGACGAGCGCGGTGCGCGGTATGCGGGCGGTTTTCCTGATGCGGTTGAGATCAATGTGGTGAAGTCTGCCACCTTTGCCCGTGGTGGTATTGTGGCGAAACTCGCTGTGCCGTTTCGGATTTTGACGGGGGTTGCTGGCGCTATGTGGCGGATGTTCCGCGAGCGCCCTGACGTTGTTGTGGGCTTTGGCGGCTACCCTGCGATCCCCGCGATGGCGGCGGCTTGGGTGTTCCGTATCCCGCGCATGATCCACGAGCAAAACGGTGTGCTTGGTCGCACCAACCGCGTGTTTGCCAAGCGGGTGGATAAGGTGGCTTGCGGCATTTGGCCGACAACTTTGCCCGAGGGCGTTGAGGGTGTGCATGTTGGCAATCCAGTGCGCGCGAGCGTTTTGGAGCGTGCGGGGGCGGGATATATTCCGCCCGGTGATTATCCGATGTCGATCTTGGTCATGGGTGGCTCTCAGGGTGCGCGTATTCTGTCCGATATTGTCCCGCCTGCGATTGATGCGCTTCCAGAGCATATTCGCCGCAATGTCCGCGTCGCCCATCAGGCCCGTGATGAAGATATGCAGCGGGTTGCGACCTATTATGCGGATGCGCTGATTTCTGCGGATGTGCAGCCGTTCTTTGATGATGTGCCGAACCGTATGTCTGAGGCGCAGCTGGTGATTACCCGCTCTGGTGCCTCGACGGTTGCAGATGTGAGCGTGATTGGCCGCCCTGCTATTTTCGTCCCCTATGCTGCGGCAACAGGTGACCATCAGACCGCCAATGCGCGGCAATTGGTGGATGCGGGAGCTGCGATTTTGATCCCTGAGGATGCGTTCACGGTGAAGGCTTTGACGGCGCAAATAGAGACAATTTTGACCAATGACGCGGGGGCGCTGAAAATGGCCCAAGCTGCATTGGCCTGTGGAATTCCAGACGCGACGACCCGCCTTGTGGCTTTGGTCGATGAGCTGGCTGATAAGTAATAAGAATTGAAAGTTTAAGACTATGAATGCTGCGGCGACGAAACTTCCCCTTGATGTTGGTGCGATCCATTTTGTTGGGATCGGGGGCATTGGTATGTCTGGGATTGCAGAAGTACTTATCAATCACGGCTATCAGGTGCAGGGCTCTGATCTGAAGGCAACACCGATCACGGACCGTTTGGCGACGCTTGGGGCCACGATTTTTGTCGGGCAAAAGGCCGAGAATTTGGCGAATGCTGAGGTGGTTGTTATTTCGAGCGCCATTAAGCCCGGCAACCCAGAACTGGACGAGGCTCGCGCCAAGGGTCTGCCGATTGTGCGCCGTGCCGAGATGCTGGCTGAATTGATGCGTTTGAAGTCGAACGTGGCTGTTGCGGGCACGCACGGCAAGACGACGACAACGACGATGGTTTCCGCGCTTTTGGACGAGGGCGGGCTAGACCCGACTGTAATTAACGGCGGGATTATTCATGCTTACGGCTCGAACGCCCGTATGGGTAAGGGCGAGTGGATGGTGGTTGAGGCCGACGAGAGCGACGGTACGTTTAACCGTTTGCCCGCGACGATTGCCATCGTGACCAATATCGACCCAGAGCATATGGAACACTGGGGCACGATCGAAAACCTGCGTCAGGGTTTCTATGAATTCGTGTCGGGTATTCCGTTTTACGGGCTGGCTGTGTGCTGCACTGACCATGCCGAAGTACAGGCGCTTGTGGGTCGTTTGACGGATCGCCGCGTCGTGACATACGGCTTTAACGCGCAGGCCGATGTGCGGGTGATGAAGCTGACCTATAAGAACGGCATGGCGCATTTTGACGTCGCGTTGCAGGCCGAGGGTCTGGTGATTGAGGACTGCGAATTGCCGATGCCCGGCGATCATAACGTGTCCAATGCGCTGGCGGCTGTGGCTGTTGCCCGTCACTTGGGCATGAAAAAGGAAGAAATCCGCGCCGCGTTGAAGAAATTTGGTGGTGTGAACCGCCGCTTTACCCGCGTGGGCGAAGTGAACGGTGTCACGATCATCGACGATTACGCGCACCACCCTGTCGAGATTGCAGCCGCCTTGCGGGCCGCGCGTCAGGCGACCGAGGGCCGCGTGATTGCCGTGCATCAGCCGCACCGTTTCAGCCGCTTGAGCCACCACTTTGATGAGTTCTGTGCCTGCTTTAACGATGCTGATGTGATCGGGATTTCGGACGTTTACGCCGCGGGCGAGGCCCCGATTGAAGGCGCATCACGTGACGATCTGGTCGCAGGACTGGTTCGCCACGGGCACCGCCATGCACGCGCTGTTGGGTCCGAAGACGATCTGGAACGGCTGGTGCGCGAACAAGCAAAACCGGGTGATATGGTGATTTGTCTCGGCGCAGGGACGATTAGCGCTTGGGCGAACGGGCTGCCTGCGCGTTTGAAGGGGTAAGTGAGTGGAGATTGCTGAGGTTCAGGATAGGGAGAGCCTAGAGCGGTATTTGGAGGCGTTGCCAGAGGATGAGCGGCGTGAAGTTGCGGTGCGGGTTGCGTTTCGTGCGGCGGCGCGGGTGCTGCCCATTGCCGCGCTAAACTTTGCCTTAAGCCAAGCATACATAATGCGTGATCTTACAGCTGTTTCAATTTTTGGCGCTTTGTCAATTGCTGGGGTTGCCGCTCTTACATCTACCCCTGCAATTGCCACTTCCGCCGCCGACAACGCGTCCTTCACTGCCACCGCTGCCGCCGATAAGCCCTCCTTCGCTGTCGCCGCCGCCGCCGCC
>DFSO01000040.1:40940-74968 GCA_002378665.1 Loktanella sp. UBA3435
GCCGCCGCCGCCTCCTCCTTCGCCTCCGCCGACGCCTCCGCCGCCGCCGCCTCCGCCGCCTATGCATCCTACTTGGCCGATATCTGGGATTTTGCGCGTTTGGATTTGACGGATGGCGAACATGGCCCGCTTTGGGGTGATGGCGCGATCCCTGACGCGCTTGTGCAGGTTTGGGCCGATGCGAAAACCGCAATGGGCAAAGACCCCAAGGCCGATTGGTCGTTCTGGATTGCATGGTATGAACGTGTGCTGGCAGGGCGTGATTTTCTGCCCAATGACATGGCCCCGATTTTGAATGAGTTACGCAAAGCGGATTGGAACAAAGGCCCCGCGCATATCAATCCGCTGTTTGATGGTGTTTTGGCAAAGTATCGGGCGCAGGACATTGAGGTAAGCGGTTCAGATCAGGTGCGACTCACAAGCGGAACAGCGCAGAAAATTGAACGCACTAGAGTTGCGATGGTTGCACACCGTAAATCTCTGCCCACGACATTTGATGCGATTTTAGGGTTTGTTACTTTGGAGATTGAGCGCCTTCAGGGCCTAAATTATCAAAATGATGATGTACGCGATGAAGCCTTGCGCCAAATCAGAGTGCTGACAACGATTTACGAGACGGTTGGGCGTTTGATGCCTTTGGTCCCGACAACAGATGCTATGTCACTCGCTGATGCTGAAAAAGCAGAGGGCCTCGTGCAGATTTACGTAACACAAATTCAAGAGTGGCCGCGCAACAATGCTCAAGAGCTGGTGGATAGTACCTATCGTCTGGCTCTGATAGGATGCGTTGCTGCGGCTGCACCGATGGTTGGAATTAGCGCGAGTATCGCGGCTGTTGCGGGTGGTGCGATGTTTGGTGGCAAGAAATTGATCGACTCAGCAAAGGCGGCAAAGGATGCACTGGGGGCAGGAGGATGACCTACTCCCTCATCATAGGGTGCCTTTGGGTGCTCGTGGCGACGGGGACGGCGATGTTGCCGATGCGGCGTCAGTTTCCGATTGGTGTGACCCTTTTGATTGCGGCGCCTGTTTTGATTGTTTGGATCGGCGTTGACTATGGGTGGGTTGTCGCTGTTTTGGCGTTGCTCGCTTTTTTGTCGATGTTTCGCAGCCCTTTGATGCATTTCTACACACGTGCACGGGAGCGGGTCCGATGATGTCGATTGCTGCGGCGGCGGTTTGGTTGATCCTCGCCAATGTGGTGGCGATGTTTCCGTCCAAGGATCTGCATTGGCGGTTTGCGTATGGCATGATCGCGATTGGTGTGCCGATTTTAGGGTGGGTGACCTATCAGAACGGGCCGTGGATCGGCTTGATTTTGCTTGCGGCGGGGGGATCAGTGCTGCGTTGGCCGTTGATCTATTTGACCCGCTGGGTGCGGCGCGTTATGGGCCGCTCATGATTGATAACTTACCTGATGTGCGGGGCGTTTTGACGCCTGATCGCCCGCTTGCTGACCTCACATGGATGCGTGTGGGTGGCCCTGCGGATGTATTGTTTCAGCCTGCGGATGTGGATGATTTGGCGCAGTTTTTGGCGGCGCTTGACCCGCGTGTCCCTGTGTTCCCGATGGGAGTGGGGTCGAACCTGATCGTGCGCGATGGCGGGGTCACGGGTGTTGTTATCCGTCTGGGTCGTGGGTTCAACGGGATTTCGTTTGAGGGCGATGTGGTGACGGCGGGTGCTGCGGCGCTTGATGCGCATGTGGCGCGTAAGGCCGCGGCAGAGGGGCTTAACCTCACGTTTTTACGCACTATTCCGGGCACGATTGGTGGTGCTGTGCGGATGAATGCGGGCTGCTATGGCGACTATATGGCCGATGTTTTGCAATCGGTGACGGTTGTGATGCGGGATGGTCAGGTTGTCGAGATCCCTGCGGGTGACTTGCAATTGGCCTATCGCAGTTCGGTTTTGCCTGATGGTGCCGTGGTGGTTGCGGCGAAGATGGTGGCACCTCAAGAGGCGTCTGATGTGCTTGAGGCGCGGATGGTTGAGCAATTGGCCAAGCGCGATGAGAGCCAACCGACGAAGGACCGCACAGCGGGGTCTACGTTCCGCAATCCTGCTGGTTTTTCCTCGACGGGTCGCGCCGATGACGTGCATGATTTGAAGGCTTGGAAGGTGATTGACGACGCAGGTATGCGGGGTGCAACGCTTGGCGGGGCCATTATGAATGTCAAACATTCCAACTTTTTGACCAACGCTGGGGGGGCCACTGCCGCTGATTTGGAAGATTTGGGCGAATTGGTTCGGAAAAAGGTTTACGATTCCAGTGAGATCACGTTAGAGTGGGAAATTATGCGAATAGGCAACCGATAGGGTGTTTGTGCGCTAGCAATACAAGATTTTGCCCCAAGGCAGGGGTGGCGAATAGAAATGACGGGCCAAAAAGGCCTGCGTAGAAGGTGGTAGGGTATGTCGAGCAGGGCAAACCCGAAAGTTGTTGTTTTGATGGGTGGCCCATCGGCGGAGCGTGAAGTTTCGTTGAGTTCGGGCGCCGAGTGTGCAGCAGCTTTGCGGGTATCAGGATGTGATGTGATCGAGGTCGATGCTGGCCGCGATCTTGCTTTGCGTTTGACTGAAATTTCCCCCGATGTTGTTTTCAACGCGCTCCACGGTCGTTGGGGCGAGGATGGTTGCGTTCAAGGCCTGCTCGAATGGATGCAAATTCCGTACACACACTCTGGCGTTTTGGCGTCATCGCTCGCCCTTGATAAGCAACGCACGAAGGCGGCCTACCGTTCAGTTGGTTTGCCTGTTGTTGAAAGCGTGATTGTGCCAAAGGGCGACGTGTCCAAGGCGCATGTGATGCGGCCCCCTTATGTAGTGAAGCCGAATAACGAAGGCTCCAGCGTTGGGATTTATCTGGTTGCTGCTGATGCCAAGGCCCCGCCAGTGATGGCCGATGATATGCCCGAGATGGTGATGGTCGAGGCTTATGCCGCTGGTCGTGAACTCACGACAACGGTGATGGGTGACCGCGCTTTGGGTGTGACTGATATTATCGTGGACGGTTGGTACGACTACGATGCGAAATATAAGGCCGGTGGTTCACGCCATGTTGTGCCTGCTGATGTCCCGCAAGATATTTACGATGCCTGTTTGGATTACGCATTGCGTGCCCATCAGGTTTTGGGTTGCCGTGGTGTGTCCCGCACAGATTTCCGTTGGGATGAGAGCAGGGGCCTTGCTGGTTTGATCTTGCTTGAGACCAACACACAACCTGGCATGACGCCAACGTCTTTGGCCCCAGAGCAAGCTGCATATGCAGGGGTTTCGTTCCCTGATTTATGCCGTTGGATGGTGGAGGACGCATCTTGCAACCGCTAAGCGCCCCACGTCGCCCGCGCGCCTTGCCGCGTGATCCCGCACCTTCCAAGTGGAAGTACCGGTATCAGCGCTGGATGCTGACGCCGGGTGTGCGCGGTTTGATCCGTATCGGTGTGCCATGCGCATTGATCGGGATCATTGCGGTCAGCTGGTATAGCCATGGAACCAACAAAGAGATGGTCGCCGCGAAGTGGGAAGAGGTGAAGGCCACTGTCCAACAACGTCCAGAGTTTATGGTGTCTGGTATGGATGTCGTGGGCGCGGAACCTGTCTTGGCGGATTTGGTTGTGGCCACGGTGCCGATGGCTTTCCCGATCTCGTCGTTTGACATTGATCTGGAAGCGATGCGCCAGAAGGTCGAAGAACTAGACGGTGTCCGCTCTGCGCGTGTGCGTGTGGGTGAAGCGGGCCACCTTAAGATTGATATTACACCGCGTATTCCTGTCGCGCTATGGCGGGACGGCGACACGCTGCACTTGCTGGACGAAGCGGGTACGTTTGCGGGTGTGGTTGAAACCCGCACGGACAGGATTGATTTGCCCCTGATTGCGGGTGACGGCGCGCAGGATCATATCGAAGAGGCGCTGTCGCTGTTTCGCGATGCCAAGCCTTTGCAGGAACGCATTCGCGGTTTGGTCCGTATGGGCGAGCGTCGCTGGGATGTGGTGCTGGATCGTGATCAACGTATTTTGCTGCCCGCCGAGGGTGCCGTTGCCGCGTTAGACCGCGTCATCGTTTTGCAACAAGCCAGCGATCTGCTGGATAGAGATGTGGCCGTTGTTGATATGCGCAACGCCGACAGACCAACAATACGCGTTAATAGAGAAGCCGCCGGTGCCTTGCACCGCGCAGGACAAACAGAGGCAGACAATTAAAATGGGTGATCTATACGATAGCCAACGCGCGATGCGGAATATGCGTAAAGCGGCAATGCAACGCGGTGTGATTGCGATTTTGGACATTGGGACAAGTAAGATTGCTTGTTTGGTGCTGCGCTTTGATGGACCTGAGACATTTCGTGGCGCTGACGGCGTTGGGTCTTTGGCGGGGCAATCCTCGTTTCGCGTAATTGGTGCGGCGACGACCCGTTCGCGCGGTGTGAAGTTCGGCGAAGTTGATGCGATGCAAGAGACAGAGCGTGCGATCCGCACCGCTGTGCAAGCTGCCCAAAAGATGGCGAATGTGCGTGTTGATCACGTGATTGCCTGTATTTCTGGCGGCCGCCCAAAGTCCTATGGCCTTGATGGTGCCGTGGATATTGCCAATGGTTTGGTTACTGACGGCGACATTGGCCGCGTTATGGCAGCCTGTGATGTGCCTGATTACGGTGTGGACCGTGATGTGTTGCACGCGCAGCCGGTCAATTTCGCGCTTGATCACCGCTCTGGCATGGCCGATCCGCGCGGCCAGATCGGCAATCAGTTGAACTGCGACATGCATATGTTGACGGTAGATAGCATGGCGTTGCAGAACATTTTCTTCTGTATCAAGCGCTGTGATCTGGAACTGGCTGGGATTGCGTCGAGCGCTTATGCCTCGGGGATTTCATCGCTGGTTGAGGACGAGCAAGAGCTGGGTGCGGCTTGTATCGATCTTGGTGGTGGCTCGACGGGTATATCCGTCTTTATGAAAAAGCACATGATCTATGCTGATGCGGTGCGCATGGGCGGGGATCACGTGACGTCTGATATTTCGATGGGTCTATCGGTGCCGATGGCAACGGCCGAGCGGATCAAGACATTTTACGGCGGCGTGATGGCCACGGGGATGGATGATCGCGAGATGATCGAGATTGGTGGCGACACTGGCGATTATGAGCATGACCGCCGCACAGTGAGCCGCGCCGAGTTGATCGGCATTATGCGTCCACGTGTGGAAGAGATTTTGGAAGAGGTCCGCGTGCGTCTGGACGCCGCTGGGTTCGAGCATCTCCCAAGCCAGCAGATCGTGCTGACGGGTGGTGCAAGCCAGATTCCGGGGCTGGATGGATTGGCGAGCAAAATTCTTGGCCAGCAGGTGCGCCTTGGGCGTCCGCTGCGTGTGCAAGGCTTGCCGCAGGCCGCAATCGGCCCCGCATTTTCGGGCGCTGTGGGACTCACTTTGTTCGCAGCACACCCACAGGATGAGTGGTGGGACTTCGAGATTCCCGCCGACAATTACTCGGGCCGTTCGCTAAAACGGGCTGTTAGATGGTTTAAGGACAACTGGTAATACGCGATATCTTGCCTAGTCGTCCAAATACGGCGGAAATTCTTTAAAAAAGCCCCACATTTGGTGTGTTTTTCGAGATTTTCGCGTGACCTGCGGGGCTGATGTGTCTAATGTCGGTCCAAAGTATAGACGAATGCCCGGTGGGACGGGCGCAATTAGTATAGGCGGACAGAGCAATGACATTGAACCTCTCCATTCCCGGTCAGGACGAACTGAAGCCCCGTATCACCGTTTTCGGTGTTGGCGGTGCTGGCGGTAACGCGGTCAATAACATGATCGACAAAGAGCTGGATGGGGTCGAATTCGTTGTTGCGAACACCGACGCTCAGGCGCTGCAGCATGCCAAGGCATCTTCGCGCATTCAGATGGGTATCAAAGTAACCGAGGGTCTGGGCGCTGGCGCCCGCGCGACTGTTGGTGCTGCTGCTGCCGAAGAAAGCATCGAGCAGATTGTGGACCACCTTGCTGGTGCGCACATGTGCTTTATCACGGCCGGTATGGGCGGTGGCACTGGTACTGGTGCTGCGCCAATCATCGCACAAGCCGCACGCGAGCTTGGTGTTTTGACCGTTGGTGTTGTGACCAAGCCGTTCCAGTTTGAAGGTGCCAAGCGCATGAAGCAAGCTGAGGAGGGCATCGAGGCTCTGCAAAAGGTTGTTGATACGCTGATCATCATTCCAAACCAGAACCTGTTCCGTCTGGCCAATGAAAAGACAACATTCACCGAGGCATTCCAGCTTGCTGATGATGTGCTTTATCAAGGTGTTAAGGGCGTGACTGACCTGATGGTTCGTCCAGGCCTGATTAACCTCGACTTTGCTGACGTTCGCGCCGTGATGGACGAAATGGGCAAGGCGATGATGGGTACAGGCGAGGCCGAAGGCGAAAACCGCGCTATTGAGGCT
Source organism: Loktanella sp. UBA3435 (assembly GCA_002378665.1). Taxonomy (GTDB): domain Bacteria; phylum Pseudomonadota; class Alphaproteobacteria; order Rhodobacterales; family Rhodobacteraceae; genus Yoonia. The sequence goes on from DFSO01000040.1 coordinate 47,387, forward strand.
GCCGAGAAGGCGATTGCAAACCCACTGCTCGACGAGATTTCTCTCGAAGGGGCACGTGGCGTTCTGATCAACATCACCGGTGGTTACGACCTGACATTGTTCGAACTTGACGAAGCGGCCAACAAAATCCGCGAAAAGGTCGATCCAGAAGCCAACATCATTGTGGGTTCCACGCTGGACACATCCATGGAAGGCCGTATGCGCGTTTCAGTGGTTGCGACTGGTATCGATGCCGCGATCAAGCGTGATGACATGCCACTTCCACGTCGTTCCATGGCGTCACCTTTGAAGATGCAACAGGTTGCTGAAGACGTTCCAGCACCACGCCAAGCTGCACCTGCACCACGTCAAGCCGCACCAGTTGCAGCCCGCGTTGCACCAGCTGCCGCGCCAGTGATGCAAGAACGCGCACCAGCGCCAGCACCACAGTCGCGTACATTGTTCGAAGATATGGACGATGAAATGCATGTTGAAGAAATCGAAGACGATTTCGCCGATATTCATGAGGCCTTGGCTGAGGAAGACCACGGCGAATTGCCGCCACCAGCCTATAAGCCACGCCCAGAGCCACGCATTGATGCAACAGAATCATTTGTTGCACCGCGCGCACCTTCCGCTGGCACACCATCGCCAGAGGCACTTGCGCGTTTGCAGGACGCAGTGAACAAAGCGCCATCCCAGCAGCGTGCGCCAGTCGCGCGAACAACTGCAGAAGCCGAGCGTCCACGGTTCGGGATCAACTCTTTGATCAACCGCATGACGGGTTCGGCAGGCGAGGCACAACAGCCAAGCCGTTCACAGCCACAGGTGACTGCACTTCGCGACGAGCCAGCACATGACGTTGACCCAGAGCAAGAGCGTATCGAGATCCCTGCGTTCCTGCGTCGTCAGGCAAATTAATCTACCGCGCGTTACTTTGTGACGCTAGGTAACAAGTATTGAGGCCGCCCCAACGGGCGGCCTTTTTCGTTGTATTACAATGGCTTGCGGCATTGTTTCAATCGTGTTTCAGACGGTTGCAAAGCGTGAATTGAGTGGGGGCGCTGTGCACATTAGGTAATGGTCAACAAAAGATGAAATTACCTGAGGCGCGAATCTGTGCAGACAACTTTAAAATCAATCGTCACATTCGAGGGCATCGGCTTGCATACCGGCCGTCCTGCGACGCTTGTTTTGCGCCCAGCCTCTGCAAATACAGGGATCGTATTTCGCCGCGTTGATGTTGATGCCGCCGACAATACATTGCCTGCGCTGTGGGACCATGTGATTGTCTCTCCGCTTAACACGCGTTTGACCAACGCCGAAGGCCTGACCGTATCTACGATCGAGCATTTGATGGCAGCCCTGTCGGGCACTGGTGTGCATAACGTTGTGATTGATATCGACGGTCCAGAAGTGCCGATCATGGACGGTTCTTCCGCTGCATTCGTGCGCGGGATCGTGGAGGCGGGGTTAACGCTTCACGCTGCACCGCTTTATGCGATTGAGATTTTGCGCGAAGTTGAAGTTGTTGATGGGCCTGCAATGGCGCGTTTGTCACCTGCGACCAGCCTGCAAATCGAATTCAACATTGATTTTGCCGACGCGGCGATCGGGCATCAGGAAAAAACGCTGAACATGGCGAATGGCACATTTGTGCGCGAGCTGTGTGATAGTCGCACGTTCTGCCGGAGTTCCGATGTGGATGCGATGCGGGCCAATGGCTTGGCCTTGGGTGGCACGCTTGAGAATGCGGTCGTGGTTGATGGCGATCAGGTCTTGAGCCCGGGTGGTTTGCGCCATGCTGACGAGGCTGTACGCCATAAGATGCTTGATGCATTGGGTGATCTTTACACGGCTGGCGCGCCAATCATGGGCCGTTATACAGGCCAGCGTGCAGGGCATGCGATGACCAACCGCCTGTTGAAGGCCCTTTTTGCTGATCCAACCGCATGGCGTTTCACCCGTTGTGACGCAAAAATTGCCGCAAGATTACCCGGTGTTGGCGTGAGCAAGGCCGATCTTTTCGCGGTTGCATAAGCTTCAATGTGCAGAGTTGCGCAGGAAGTCGTCAAAAGGCATTTTGCCTCCGATTTTTCTATGCTAGACCAAGGACAATACGCCGGAGCACGCCGCTCCAGAGCGACGTTTGAGGTGCGAGGACAGTCGATGTCAGGAACCAAGGATCATTTTGGGATGACAGTAAGCCGTTTGGGCTGCGTGTTAGCGCTTGGGCTGCTTGTCGCTTGTGGTAACTTTGATCCTGCCAGCACGCCTGGTGCCTTGGAAAAATATACCGCTGCCGAGATTTTCGAGCGCGGTGAATATGAGCTGGAGCGCGGTAAACCGGCGGATGCGGCGACGTATTTCGGTGAGATCGAGCGGCTTTACCCCTATTCGGATTTCGCAAAGCGGGCATTGATCATGCAGGCCTATTCTTTCCATAAGGATAAGGATTATCCAAATAGCCGTGGTGCCGCACAGCGCTATATCGATTTTTATCCAGCGTCTGAGGATGCAGCCTATGCGCAGTATTTGCTGGCGCTGTCCTATTACGATCAGATTGATGAAATCGGCCGCGATCAAGGGCTGACGTTCCAGGCGTTGCAAGCGTTGCGTGCTGTGATTGAGCAGTATCCGGACACAGAATATGCCCGTTCGTCTATTTGGAAGTTTGATTTGGCGTTTGACCATCTGGCCGCCAAAGAGATGGAAATCGGCCGTTATTACCTGAAGCGCAAGCATTATGCAGCGGCGGTGAACCGTTTCCGTATTGTTGTCGAGGACTTCCAGACGACGTCGCATACGGCAGAAGCGTTGCACCGTTTGGTTGAGGCTTATCTATCGCTTGGCTTGACGGATGAGGCGCAAACCGCGGGTGCGATTTTGGGCCATAACTACCAATCTACGGAATGGTATGATGATAGCTATGCGCTGCTGACAGGGCAGGGACTTGAAGCGAAAACGGCCGGTGATAACTGGCTAGCTTCGATTTACCGTCAGGTCCTGCGCGGTGAGTGGTTGTGATCGGGAGATGGGTTAAAACCCATCCTACGCAGACATGCTTCGCCACATAGATATCCGTGACATGCTCATTATTGATCGGTTGGAACTGTCGTTCCAGCCGGGTCTTAATGTGCTGACTGGCGAAACCGGTGCGGGAAAATCGATTCTCTTGGATAGTCTCGGATTTGTTCTGGGCTGGCGTGGCCGTGCCGAATTGGTACGTGCGGGTGCCGAACAGGGCGAGGTAACGGCGGCGTTTGATTTGCCTGCAGGCCATGCGGGTCGTGTCGTTTTGGAAGAAGCGGGTATTGAGATTGAAGATGGCGAAGTGATTTTGCGCCGTATCAACACGCGCGATGGACGTAAGACGGCGTGGATCAATGATCGCCGTGTCAGCGGTGAAGTGCTGCGCAATCTGTCGGAAACGCTTGTTGAGTTGCACGGTCAGCATGATGATCGCGGGCTGCTCAATCCGCGTGGCCATCGCCTTATGCTGGATACCTTTGCGGGGCTTGATGCGGATATTGAGAAATGCCATGTCGCTTGGCGCGCATTGTCAGTCGCTGCAAAAGCGTTGAAGGCCGCGGAGGTCCGTGTGGCAGAGGCCCGCGCCGAGGAAGAGTATTTGCGCCATGCGGTCGCTGAGTTGGATGCGCTGATGCCATTGGCGGGCGAAGAGGCGACATTGGACACCCAGCGCCGCTTGATGCAGGCCGCCGAAAAGATCCGTTCGGATATTGTGAAGGCCCGCGAGGCGATTGGTTTGCAAGGTGCCGAGGGTGCGGTGTCGGAGGCCGTGCGCTGGTTGAACGGTGTTGCGGGCAAGGCCGAGGGCGGTTTGGATAGTGCTTTGGAAGCGCTGGAACGGGCCGCTTTGGCGTTGGACGAGGCGCAGGGCGGCGTCGAGGATTGCCTTGAGCAACTGTCCTTTAATCCGTCGGAATTGGAAGATGTTGAGGAGCGCTTGTTTGCGATCCGTGGCTTGGCGCGCAAGCATAATGTGCTGGCAGATGAGCTTGGCCCGTTTGCGGATGAGTTGCGCGCACGGCTTGGGTTGCTGGACGGAAGTACCAAGGAATTGAAGGCCTTGCAGGGTGATGTTCAGACGGCACAAGCGGCCTATGATGCTGGCGCGGATCGGCTGACGGCGGCACGTAAGGTGGCGGCCAAGAAGCTGGATAAGGCGATGGCAGCGGAGTTGGCGCCCCTCAAAATGGAACGCGCTGTGTTTGTGACCGAAGTCGTTGCGGCGGACGCTGGACCTGAGGGGCGCGACGCGGTGGCGTTTACGGTTGCGACGAATCCGGGTGCACCTGCGGGACCGATCAACAAGATTGCTTCTGGCGGGGAACTGTCGCGGTTCCTGCTGGCGCTGAAGGTGTGTCTAACGGAAACCGACGCGGGCCTTACGATGATTTTCGACGAGATCGACCGTGGTGTCGGTGGGGCTACTGCGGATGCTGTGGGTCGTCGTTTGGCGGATTTGGCCAAGGGCGGACAGGTTTTGGTTGTCACGCACTCGCCACAAGTGGCGGCCTTGGGTGGTCATCATTGGCGTGTTGAAAAGCGGCAGACGAAGACGGAAACGCTCTCGACGGTGACGCCGCTTGATGCCGACGCACGGATCGACGAAATCGCACGGATGCTGTCGGGGGACACGATCACCGAGGCGGCACGGGCAGCGGCACGGGCGTTAATGCCGTCTTGACGGCAACGCCTAGTTTGACGCCTTCCAAAAAGAGGTTTGGGAAATGTTGACTGCCAAAGTAGCCAAGGAACTGGTCGAGCGGCACCTTGGGGCCGCAAATTTGAACTGGGTGGTTACTGATGCTCCACATTACGAGGGGCAAACTTGTTGGGTATTTTGCTATCAAAGCAAAGCCTACATTGAGTCTGGAAATATTACTGATGCATTGGCTGGAAATGCGCCGCTGCTGGTTGAGCGATCAAACGGGAACGTCATTGTGCTGGGAACAGCGCAACGAATTGAATTTTACGTCGAGAACTATGAAAAATTTGGAGACCCATTCAAATCTTAATTCCTCGGCGGCACTAACTTATCTGGGTTCATAATGTTTTGCGGGTCGAGCGCTGTTTTGATCGCGCCCATGACGGACCATGCGGAGCCGTGTTCGGCCTCCATGTAGCTGCGTTTTCCCATGCCGACCCCGTGTTCGCCTGTGATTGTGCCACCCAAGGCGACGGCGCGTTTGGCCATGCGGGCGGCGAGTGCGTTGGCGATTTCGCGCTCTTCGGGATTGTCGGGATCAATGAGCAGGGCGGAGTGGAAATTGCCGTCCCCGACGTGGCCGACGATGGGGCCAGGGATGCCTGATGCGGCGATATCGGCTTTGGTTTCTAGCAGAGCCTCTGCCAACCGCGAGATCGGCACGCAGACGTCAGTGACGATGGCGAGTGCGCCTTTGCGCGAGGCGAGCATGGCGTAATAGGCTTCGTGGCGCATCTTCCACAGGCGGTTGCGGTCCTCTAATTTCGCAGACCATTCAAAGCCTTGCGAGCCGTGCTCGGCGGCTATTTCGCCGAATGTTGCGGCGTCTTCGGCGACGGAGGCGTCGGTGCCGTGGAATTCGAGCAGCAGGTGCGGTGCATCGGCGAAACTGGCCCCAGAGTAGGCATTCACGGCGAGGGCCGCGTCATTGTCGACAAGCTCGATCCTTGCGACTTGGATGCCCATTTGGATTGTCTCGATCACGGCGTTTACCGCCCCTTCGATGGTTTCAAAAGCGCAGATTGCCGACGAGATAGCCTGCGGTTGGCCTTGGAGCTTGAGGGTGACTTCGGTGATAATGCCAAGCGTGCCCTCTGATCCGACCATGAGCGCGGTGAGGTCGTAACCTGCGGAGGATTTGCGGGCGCGCGTGCCTGTGTGGATGATCTCGCCCGAGGCCAGAACCACGGTGAGCCCCATAACGTTATCGGCCATCGTGCCGTAACGGACGGATGTTGTGCCAGAGGCGCGGGTTGCGGTCATGCCGCCAAGGGACGCGTTTGCACCGGGATCGACGGGAAAGAAGAGGCCCGTATCGCGCAGATGCGTGTTGAGCGCCTCGCGGGTGACACCAGGTTGGACTTGGACGTCCATATCGGCGGTATTCACGGCGAGGATTTTATCCATGCGCGACAGATCAATGGTGATGCCGCCTCTGGGTGCTATGCTATGGCCTTCAAGCGAGGTGCCTGTGCCCCATGGGATGATGGGGCAATTGTGGGCCGCGCAGATTTTAACAATCTGAGAGACTTCCTCGGTTGAGGTCGCATAGGCCACGGCATCGGGGGGCATTGGAGCAAAATGCGATTCTGAATGGCCGTGAAGGGCCAGATCAGACTTGGTCATAGAGAGCCTATCCCCTAGAAGGGAGGTGAGGGCGGTGATGGTGGATGCAATATTCATGCCATATCGTAGCGCGGCAAAGGTCGTTGCACCAGAGGCGGAGAGCGAATGGCGGGGCCAGTTTTAGCGTGGATCGGGGAGGGCGTTTTGGGCGTCAAAGTGGCCTGTTTGAACGGGCTGAAGCTGATCAAAACGCGCGGGCCTTCGCAACTGCAGTTCTGGTTTATCGCGCTGGCGATTGGGATTGCCGCGGGTTTTGCCGCGCTATTTTTTCGCCTTGGGATCAATTGGATACAAGGCTTACTTTACGGAGCAACGGATGCCGCACGGCTTGAGACAGCGGTGTCTCGGCTTGCGTGGTATCAGGTTTTGATCATTCCGATCTTGGGCGGTTTGGCGGTTGGGTTGATCTTGGACCGGTTCACCGATGACGGGCGTGCAAGGTCGGTCAGCGACGTGATCGAGGGGGCTGCCTTAAACGAGGGCCGTGTCGCGGTGCGCCGTGGGTTTGCTTCGGCCTTGGCCAGTTTGATCACGCTTTCAACGGGTGGATCGTCTGGGCGCGAAGGGCCTGTGGTGCATTTGGCTGCCGTACTGTCGACGATAGTCTGCCGACTGATCCGCGCCAACGGGATCACGGGGCGCGATTTGCTGGGCTGTGCGGTGGCGGCTGCGGTATCAGCCAGTTTTAACGCGCCATTGGCGGGGGCTTTGTTTGCGTTGGAAGTGGTTTTGCGCCACTTTGCGGTGCACGCCTTTGCGCCGATTGTGATTGCGAGCGTGTCGGGGGCGGTGATCAACCGTTTGGCCTTTGGCGACGTGACCGAGTTCGTCTTACCTGTGCAGAACAACCTCGCGTTTTATGTGGAATTGCCCGCGTTTCTGCTGCTGGGATTGGTTTGCGGGTTGGTGGCCTTCATCCTGATGCGGGCCGTGTTTTGGGCCGATGATCTTGGGACTGAATTGCAAAAGGCGACAGGTATTCCCCGCTATTTACGCCCTGCGGTGGCGGGGGCGTTGCTTGGCGGCTTAGCGATTTTCTGGCCGCATATTGTTGGGGTCGGTTACGAGACGATGTCGGATGCTTTGACCGGTAAAATGGTGATGCATGAGGCGATTGTCTTTGCTGTGCTCAAGGTTGTGGCCGTTGCCATCACCTTTGGCGGGCGCATGGGGGGCGGGATATTCTCGCCCTCGCTGATGGTGGGTGCGCTGACGGGGTTGGCGTTTGGCGCGATTGCAACAGGAATTTTTCCTAACATGTCAGGGGCTGTCACGATCTACGCATTGGCGGGGATGGGGGCGGTTGCGGCGGCAGTGCTTGGCGCGCCAATTTCGACCACGCTGATCGTGTTTGAGCTAACAGGTGACTGGCAGACCGCTATGGCGGTCATGGTGTCGGTGTCGCTCTCGACTGCTTTGGCGTCGAGCCTTGTGGATCGTTCGTTTTTCCTCACACAGCTAGAGCGCCGCAATGTGCATTTGGCCGCAGGACCGCAGGCTTACTTGCTCGCAACCTTCCGTGTCGCCACTGTCATGCGCAAGGCAGGCAGCAAACGGGCTGCGGCTGAGGATGCGTGCTGGGAGTTGGTCGAGCAGGGCGTTTATATCGATGGAAACGCCACCCTAGAGCGGGCGATGCCGATGTTTGAAGAGGCCAACCACGCGTTTATCCCTGTGGTCACGCTGGGCGGGGATGATAGCCCGCCCGAGCTATGGGGTGCATTGTTTCAGGTCGACGCACTTCGCGCGATGAACAAGGCCTTGGCAGCGACCGCCAAGGAGGAACATTCCTAGACCTGTTCGACAGTCACTTTTTCGTTTGTATAGAAGGCGATGTGGTCTTTTATCGCGGCCACTTCGGCCTTGGGGGTCTCGTAAGACCAGCCTACGTTTTTGATCGGCCCGCTTTTGGCTACGATGGTGAAATAAGTGGCAGATCCTTTAAACGGACAGCTCGATGTTTGGTCGGTCTGATCAAGAAACGCCATGGCGATATCGCCGCGCGGGAAATAGATCACTGGCGGATAGTCACCCTCGGTAAGTTCAAGCGCGTTCGTGCTTTCGCCAATCACGGCACCCGCGGCGCGGATGACCCAAGTGCCTGTTGCTGGACGAATTTTAATGTCTTGTGGCATGTTTTGTCCTTATCGCTGTGAGGGTCACAAAGGCGCACAGGCTTGTTCAAGCCAGTCAAGCGCGTCACCATTTAAGTCCGACCCCAGAAGTTTTAATGTATCGGTGTGATAGCGATCAATCCAGTCCTGTTCGTCATTTGACAACAGTTTTGTATCTATGAGCCGCCTGTCGAGAGGGACAAGTGTCAGCGTTTCAAAGGCCAACATGCTGCGATCATCGCCGTCTGGCACGGCTGGTGCAGGGACCACAGCAATGAGGTTTTCGATGCGGATGCCAAATACACCCTCGCGGTAATATCCTGGCTCGTTGGAGACGATCATACCCGCCTCAAGCGCCACGGTGGAGCGGCGCGAAATGCCTTGTGGTCCTTCGTGCACGCTGAGGTAGCTGCCGATGCCGTGGCCTGTACCGTGGTCGTAATCCATGCCAGCGGTCCAAAGCGGAAAGCGGGCAAGCGCGTCGAGGTGTTGGCCGCCGACCCCTTTTGGGAAACGCGCACGGCTGATCGCGATCATGCCTTGCAGAACAAGGGTATAGCATCTGCGATGCTCATCGGTGGGAGACCCCACGATGACCGTACGTGTGATGTCTGTGGTCCCGTCCACATATTGCCCGCCACTGTCGACAAGCAGCAGTTCGCCTGTTTTCACGGGGCGGTTCGTGGTCTCGGTAACGCGGTAATGCACAATAGCGCCATGTGCGCCCGCGCCGCAGATTGTCTCAAAACTGATGTCGCGTAAGGCATTGGTGTCGCGGCGCAAGCCTTCGAGTTTCTTGACCACGTCGATTTCGGTCAAGCTGCCCTTTGGCGCCTCTGCATCAAGCCACGCCAGAAAGCGGACCATCGCCACGCCGTCGCGTTTGGCAGCTGCTTTTGCGCCTGCGATTTCGGTGGGGTTTTTGAGCGCCTTTGGCAGCAAGCAAGGGTCGGGCGCGTGGGTGATGGTGGCATTTGCGAGGGTCACCCGCAGAGCCTCTGGCGCTGTTTTCGGATCGATTTGGACTGTTGTGCTCAAGGTTTCCACGTGGCTTGCAAAGGCGGTGATGTCGTGGATCGTGACGTCCGGCCCTAGATGATCTGTGATGTCGCGGGCCTTGTTTGGTCCTGCGAAGAGTTCAACCTCACCAGATTTATGAAGGATTGCAAAGGCTTGCGGGACAGGGTTGCGCTCAATATCCGCGCCGCGAATGTTTAGAAGCCATGCGATGCTATCGGGAAGCGTGATAATCGCGCAGGCAACCGTTAGCTTATCTGCAAGCCGCGCGCGCTTGTCCGCGCTGCTTTCTCCGCTCAAGGCAATCTCTTGCGCAAAGAAAGGCGCGGTAGGTGCTGTCGGTTGATCGGTCCAGATTGTATCAACGAGGTTTTCAACGGCTTGCAAGGTCATGTCGGGCAGGGCGTCACGCAACGCGCTGATCTCATCAACCGTATGAAGCCACGGATCAAAGCCGATCACGCTGCTTGCGGGGAGCACTTTTTTGAGCCAGTCCGCCGCGCCAATTTCGGGCCAATGCACAGGGCTAAACACATCTGCGATCTGGTCACGCACCTGCACGCGGTAGCGACCATCAATGAAAACGCCCGCCTGTTCCGATGTCGCAATGCAGAACCCAGCCGAACCCGTAAAACCCGTCAGCCAAGCAAGCCGTGCATCGCGGGGGGCGACATATTCGCCTTGATGCGCATCAGCCCGGGGGATGAAAAATGCGTCAATTTTATGCGCTGCCATCTGTGCACGCAAAGCGGCCAATCTCGCAGGCCCCATGCTTGGATCGGAACTGTTCTCAAACGTCTGAAACATGGCTCGCGCCCCCAATTTCTTCTGATCTAAAATACCTCCGCCGGAGGCCCCACGCCCGCAAGGCGCGGAAAACCTATCCGACTTTGCGCATGCCCATGACACGGGCACGCTTGCGCGGATCGGTGTCAAAAAGGCTGGCAAGCTGTTCGGTCATCGCACCTGCGAGTTGTTCGACATCTGTGATCGTCACGGCGCGTTCATAGTAGCGGGTCACATCGTGGCCGATGCCGATGGCCACAAGTTCCACCGCTTTGCGCTTTTCGACCATGGCAATCACATCGCGCAGGTGTTTTTCGAGATAGTTGGCGGGGTTCACTGACAGCGTGCTATCATCAACAGGTGCACCGTCCGAGATCACCATCAAAACCTTGCGCTGCTCAGGGCGGTTCACGACGCGGCGGTGCGCCCATTCCAGCGCCTCGCCGTCGATGTTTTCCTTGAGCAGGCCTTCTTTCATCATCAACCCAAGATTGGGCCTTGTTCTGCGCCAAGGCGCGTCCGCGGACTTATAGATGATGTGGCGTAGATCGTTCAGACGACCGGGCGTGACGGGACGGCCATCGGCCAGCCATTTCTCGCGGGATTGTCCGCCTTTCCACGCTTTGGTGGTGAAGCCCAAGATTTCGACTTTCACGGAACAGCGCTCGAGCGTGCGGGCCATGACGTCGGCGCAAATCGCTGCGATAGAGATCGGGCGGCCACGCATGGAGCCTGAATTATCGAGCAGAAGGGTCACGACTGTATCGCGGAAATCGGTGTCTTTTTCCATCTTGAATGACAGCGGTGTCGTGGGGGAGGCCACGATGCGGGCGAGGCGACCAGCATCCAAGATGCCTTCTTCAAGGTCGAACTCCCAAGAGCGGTTTTGCTGGGCTTGCAAGCGGCGCTGCAATTTGTTCGCGAGCCGCGACACGGCCCCCTTGAGCGGCTCAAGCTGCTGGTCGAGATAAGCGCGCAGGCGCTCAAGTTCGGCAGCTTCAGCCAAATCCTCGGCGCGGATTTCCTCGTCGAAATTAGTCGTGAAGACTTTATAATTTGGGTCGGCATCAGAGATCGGCATGGGCGCGGGCGGCTCTAGCGGCGCCTCGCCCTCGTTCACATCGGTCTCGTCGCCCATTTCGGCATCGGCCTGATCATCCATCGAGACTTGCGCCTCGGATTGATCTTGGCTGTCCTCTTGGGTCTGCTCAGGCGCGGCCTCTGCCTCTTCGCCCTCGCTCTCGTCATCGCCTGTGCTATCTGGCTGTTCGTCTTCGCTTGCGCCGTCTTCGGCCTCGTCTTCGCGGTCATCATCGGCGCTATCTGGATCGTCGCCGAGTTGGTCGGCATAGCCAAGATCGGCAATCATCTGGCGCGCGAATTTCGCGAAGGCCTGTTGGTCAGCGAGCAGGTTTTGCAGATCGTCAAGCTTATCGCCCGCGTGATCCTCGATAAAGCCGCGCCAGAGGTCCATGACGTTTTCGGCGCCCTTTGGGAGCGGGCGGCCGGTGGCGAGATGACGGATCAAGTAGCCCGCAGCGACGGCCAGCGGCGCGTCGGAGGCATTGGTGATCTGGTCGTAGCCTTTACGCCGAGCCTCATCGCTGATTTTTGCGTCGATGTTGCCTGCGGTGCCAGGCATGTGGCGTGCGCCAATGGCCTCGACGCGGGCTGTTTCCATTGCCTCATAGAGGTCTTTTGCCATCTGCCCCTGCGGCATGTAGCGGGCGGCGGTCTTGGCGTTATGGTATTTGTGGCGCAGCGCAAAGGCGTCAGCGGTGCCACGGGCCAGTAAAACCTCGTCGCGGGTCATGCGGCGGGTGACTTGCGGCAAGCGCATGGTGTCGGCGGTCTGACCCGCAGGATCGACAGAGTAGGTGACGGTTAAGTCGTGATCGCCAGCCATGACTTTGGTCGCCTCGGCGAGGGCCTTTTTGAACGGATCGGCTGGGTTGTCGGATGGTCTGGTCATTCACGTGGCCTCATGCGATCAAATTTTCGGCGAAAATTTGGAAGTGTCGAATTTTCGCCGAAAATTCGTTTACCCCAAGCTCAAGCTGGCAGCGCTTTCTGGCAGTTCTTCATCAAAGCAGCGCTGGTAGAATTCGGCCACTGTCTGGCGCTCTAACTCGTCGCATTTGTTCAGGAACGAGAGGCGGAAGGCGTAGCCTACGTCTTGGAAGATGCGCGCGTTTTCGGCCCATGCCAGCACGGTACGTGGCGACATTACAGTAGACAGATCGCCTTGCATGAAGGCGGTCCGTGTCAGGTCGGCGACGGTGACCATCTGGGACACGATCTTGCGGCCCTTGTCAGAGTTGTAGTGCGGAGACTTGGACAGCACGATGGCGGCCTCTGCGTCGTGGCTCAGGTAGTTCAACGTCGCGACCAGGGACCAGCGGTCCATCTGGGCTTGGTTGATCTGCTGTGTGCCGTGGTAAAGGCCCGTTGTGTCGCCCAGACCAACAGTGTTCGCTGTCGCAAAAAGGCGGAAGTATTTGTTGGGGGTGATGATCTCGTTCTGGTCCATCAGCGTCAATTTACCGTCGGCCTCAAGCACGCGCTGGATCACAAACATAACGTCGGCACGGCCTGCGTCATATTCATCAAACACGATCGCAACAGGGTTGCGCAGCGCCCAAGGCAAGATGCCCTCGTGGAATTCGGTGACCTGCACGCCGTCGCGCAGCTTGATCGCGTCTTTCCCGATCAGGTCGATACGGGAGATGTGGCTGTCGAGGTTGACGCGGACGGAAGGCCAGTTCAGGCGGGCGGCGACTTGCTCTATGTGCGTCGATTTGCCCGTGCCGTGGTAGCCTTGAATCATCACGCGGCGATTGTATCCAAAGCCTGCAAGGATTGCTAAAGTCGTATCAGGATCAAACTTATAGGTTGGGTCAATCTCTGGCACGCGGTCAGTGCGTTCTGCAAAACCCTTGATTTTCATGTCGCTGTCGATGCCGAACACCTCGCGAACGGAGATATCTTCGGTCGGTTTTGCGTTCATGTCTGTCATACCGTCGGCCATTGGGGCTGCCTTCCTGTGTCGTGCTATTGCGCGTCTAATGTGATGATCTTTGGATGCAACATAACGCGATGCGCTGCAAGGGGAAGAGGCGCTGGGAATTGGCACTACAATTTCATAGAATTGGCAGACCTCAGCAATTTGTTGCCTTTTGCTAGGATCGTGTCACATTGCTTGAAACGGGGACAATATCGCGCAATGGCAGAGCTTTCGGACCTTGAGACATATATCGCCAAATGCGCCTTGGGTGACCGAGATGCGTTCTCTTCCCTATATTCTGCGACATCTGCGAAACTATTCGGCATTTGCCTGCGTGTGTTAGGTAACAGGTCCGAGGCCGAAGATGCGTTGCAGGATGTATTTGTCAAAATTTGGCACAATGCAGATCGCTATCAGGTCAATGGCCTAAGCCCGATGACGTGGCTGATTACGATTGCGCGCAACCTGTCGATTGACAAACTGCGGGCGCGGAAAGCCAAAGCAGGCACAGGGTTGGACGAGGCGGAAGACCTGCCAAGTGCCGCACCGGGGCCAGAGGCGCTGGCGATTGCGGCGTCGGATCGGGGGCAAATCGTGGCCTGTATGGCCGAATTGGAACCAGACAGATCTGATGCGGTGCGCCGTGCTTATCTGGAGGGTGAAACATATCAAGAGTTGGCTGAGCGCTATAGCGTGCCGCTCAACACCGTTCGGACGTGGCTACGCCGCAGTCTGATCAAATTGAAAGAGTGTTTGTCGCGATGACCGATGACAATGACACACAGGACGAGATCGCTCTCGCCGCCGAATATGCCTTGGGTCTGCTGACCCCCGGGGAGGCTATGGCGTTTGATGATCTGTTGGCTGTTGATCCCGAGATGCGCGATCATTACGCGGCGTGGGCCACAAATTTTGCGTCGTTAACCGATGATATCGCCCCCGTGGATCCGCCTGCGCATCTGCAAGGGCAGATCGCGGAAAAGCTTTTTGGTTCTGCTGACAAAAAGCCATCGATCTTTGCACGTTTTGGGTTCCTTGGACCTGCTTTGGCGGGTTTGGCCGCGGCGGTTCTGGTCTTGGTTGCCTTGAACCAAACGAGTTTCCTCAAAGACGCAGGCCCGACCTATGTTGCTGAAATTGCAGCAGAAGATGCGAGTTTTGTCGTGAAGGCCAGCTTCGATCCCGGCACAGGGACACTGCAAATGACCCGAGAAGCAGGCACGCCGCTTGCGGACCGCAGCCAAGAGCTTTGGTTGATTGCGGGTGAGAATGCGCCGATTTCCTTGGGTGTTTGGCCGCAGGGGCAGTCCGAGGCGAGCTTGGAAATTTCGGCAGATTTGGCCACACAATTCCCAGGCGGCATCCTTGCGATTTCCGACGAGCCATTGGGCGGATCACCGACCGGTGGACCGACTGGTGCGATCCTCGGTGCGGGTCCTGTGACGCTTCTTTAACGGACACTGAAACTATTTGCGGACTTGCAACGTGGCTTCACTGTTGAAAGAGCGGATCAGTGTTACCCCCCTCTTTTGCGGTATGTGTGAGGCAAGATCGCGGTTGCGCCCCGTTCCCCCAAGGCGATCACAGACCCTCACATGATCGTGCGCCGCGCTGAATTCAGTGTTTTTGGCGCGACGCACGGCTTAGATAGGTGGCAACACGCAATGGAGAAGACCAATGATGACCCGCCGCAAATTTACCCTGACTGCTTTACTCGCCGCTGTTGCCCCAGCAGCCCTGCGCGCCGAACCGTTTGAGGTGACGCGCACGGATGCCGCGTGGAAAGCGATGCTGACCGATCTGGAATATCAGGTGATGCGCCATGAGGCGACCGAACGGGCAGGGACCAGCCCGCTGGACAAAAACTATGCGGCGGGCACATATATCTGCCGTGGTTGCGATTTGCCGCTCTATGCCAGCGACGCAAAATTTGACAGCGGTACAGGCTGGCCCAGCTTTTATCAAAACCTGCCAAATGCGATTGGCACCAAGGAAGATAACACTTTGTTCAGTAGGCGAACCGAAGCCCACTGTCGCCGTTGTGGCAGCCATTTGGGGCACATCTTTGATGATGGACCCGCGCCCACTGGTAAGCGTCACTGCCTGAATGGCGCGAGCCTGATCTTCCAAGCGGCCTAAGCGTCGTTTCTGCATAACTTCTGCACAAGCCCCCGCGATCCTTTGCGATTTCGGGGGTTATTTGTTTTTAAAAACATGGAGTTGTGTGGTGGTAATGAGCGAAAAATATCTACCGACAGTGTTGCTTGTCGGCGCAGCGGGAGGCGGGACTGGCTATGCGATGCTTGCCGATTTTCTATTTGCGTCGATCACGTTTTGCGCGGCTTGCGCGGCTGGGGGCTGTGTCGCAAGGCTGTTCGGCAGGAAGGGTTTGACAGGCTGGGGCTTGGCACTGCTCGCGGGGTGTTTGGCGACGTTGGGGGCGAGCGGGCTGCTTGGAGTTGCCTTTGGAACGAGATCGATTTTTGAGGCCCCAATGCGGGTTTTCCTTGAGATTGTCGCGCATCCCGCAACCCTTGTTTGGTGGCTTGCCGCGATGAGTGGCGCGCATCTGATGGCCCAACGTTTACCTCGCGTTTCGAAACAATGAATTTCTGAACAAAGATTTGGGATGAGTGCGTGACGTGGTACAAGGTCTCATAATGTGGCAAAACTTACCTCGCATGCGCACCCCTTTGAGCGCCTTTCACTTACGCCAGCCGAGCGTATGATGGCGTATGCCTATCTCGTGGTGATGTTATTTGGTGCAGCTCTTTCGGTGAATGTTGTGCTCACGCTGGGCGGTATTGCTGCTTGGATGACGCCATTCTCTAGCTATGACTATTGGGTCATCTTCTGCGGCGCTGTCGGCGCAGGCGTTGGGCTTTATTTGGGCCGCGAACGGTTTGGCCACACAGGGACGCGCGGTGCGGTGCAGGCTGCGGTTGGCATTGTTTGGATTAGCTTTGTTGGGGCGCTGATTGGTGGTACTTTGGCTTTGCCGTTCTATGGGACAATGTTTGGCCCGTTCACGCTTGTCGTGACATTGCTTAATGCGCCATTTTTGGCTGTCTTGTGGATTTGCACGCTGTTTTCCGCGCATTTGATGATCAAAGAACGGCGGATCGAGCGGGACAGCATCATTTATCTTGAGCTGCCCCAGAACACACCGACTTAAATTTAGTCTTTAAAGCTGCGGCTGTTCTTGATCTGATCCCAAGCCCAGACAACCTCATTGAGTTGGTCTTCTTGACTGCGATCGCCACCATTCATGTCAGGGTGAAGAACTTTGATAAGCGCTTTATATTGCTTGCGAATTTCGGGCTTGGTCCAGTTGTCTTTGGCATCCAAAACCTCAATCGCGCGGCGCTCTGTGGCGGGCAAACGACGGCCGGCAGCAGGGCCCTTACCAGGGTTCTGTGTCGCATTGGCACCCAGCACCTGATGCGGATCATCAACCCCAAGACGGGCCCATGCACGCTGTTCTTCGGAGCGTTTGCCAAACGGTTTGGTTGGACGTTCCCAAACGCGATCTTGGTCCATTTGTGCCGCAAGCTCTGCCTCTGACGTGGTGTCAAAGAAGTTCCACTTGAGGTTATATTCGCGCACGTGCTGCTGGCAAAACCAGATGTAATCATCAATCACATCGGGTGAGCGTGGCGCACGGTACTGGCCTGCTTCTTCACAGCCATCGTGGTCACAGACCCGTTGCGATGTCTCGGACGCACCTGACATGCCCCGCCGCCCGCGCGGATTTTTCTTCTTGGAGGATGACACGGACATGTCAAAACCAAAGGGGTCATTTTTCTTCATTATGCTACTCAAACCTTTCCGACTCGGCCAATAGACTTTAAGCCTCTCAGTGTCAGATAGAAGGGGCTAAGTGAAAATAATGGGGCTGGACATTGAGATAAAAGCCGCTTTGGAAAAAGCGTTTGCTGCGAACACCCTTGAGGTGATCAACGAAAGCCATAAGCACAGTGGTCATTCGGGGGACGATGGATCGGGTGAGAGCCATTGGCGGATTGTAATTGCGGCACCAGAATTTGCGCCCATGACACGGATTGCGCGCCATAGGGCTATTCACGCGGCACTTGGCCCCGCGATTATCGGGCGTATCCACGCCCTTGCGATCGATATTCAGTAGTTACTCGGCGGCGACCTGTGGTTCTGGGCGGGCAGGGTCGGAGCCTAGTGGTTTTGCTGCAACCTTTGGGGCTTCGATCTTTGGGGCTTCGGCCTTAGGCGTCTCGATGGTCGCTGGCGGGGCCTGCATCATGCGCGCGACAGGTGTCTCAACGACGGCTGCTGTCGCAATCGTGCGGCGAAACACGAGCATGTTCTGGAACGTCGTCACCCGCTTGGTGAAACCAGAGCGCTCTTCGCATGGCAGTGTATCGGTACGCTGATATTCCCAGCCTTGTGCGCCAAGCTCGTTCATTGCGGTCTGCAATGTATGCGCAAAACGCTCTTCCGAGGTTTTCAAGCCTTTGGCCTTTACGCTCGTCTTTGGAGCTGGAACAACTTTATATTCATATTGCGTCATCAGATCACCCTTCGCGTTCACCTTGGGTGTTGTATCAAGAATGATCCGCAAATCCTAGTATTTGCTCGATAAATTCGGCATGTCTAGGGGTTGTGGTCTGAGGCTGCGCCCTCCGCTAGGTTTCGGTCAGAGCCAGCGTAAAAATCGAAACACCAAAAGCACCAGTGCCCCAATGGCCACACATCCGCCCGCGACCATGGCAAAGCCTGCCTGCGAGTCGATCAAGGGCATGCCACCTACGTTAATGCCAAAAAGCCCTGTCAAAAAGCCAAGCGGCAAGAACACAGCCGCGATAATCGAGAGCACATAGGTGTTGCGCCCAAGAGCAGTCGCAGCCTTCGCATCCTCATGGTCTTGGATCGCACCAAGGCGGTCGTTTGTCGCGTCTAATTCTTCGATTGTGCGTTTGTTGCGGTTGATCGTTTCGCGCAAATGCCCCTTTGCGAGATCGTCCAGAGGCCAGACCGTCCCACTTCCCAAAGCGATCAGCGCTTCTGCTTGCGGGCGGACAAAGCGCCGCAGTTTGATGATTGACTGGCGCAAGGCGGGGATATTGGCGGGCGGTGCTGATTTTTCGTCAAAGGCGCGGTCCTCGGCCTCGTCTGTTGCCTCGGCCAATCCCAACGAGACAGCCTCGATCCGTTTGGTCAGACCAAAGGAGAGCGCGGCGAGAAAAGCTGCGATGTCGCGTGGTGGTCTGCCGGCGTCGATATCCGCGCGGACCGCATCAAGCGCAAAGATCTTGTCGCGCCGCGCAGACACAATTAGCCCCTCAGACACCCAAAGACGGATTGATACCATGTCTTCGGCGTCGGCCCCGTCGTTGAGGTTCACACCGCGCAGGTTCAGGATCATGCCGCCTTGGATCGCGTCACAATGGGGGCGGGTTTCCGATTGCAAAAGTGCCTTGGCCGCCGCGCGGGGCAGGTGGTCGGTGGCCCATGTCTCGAAGGTCGCATCTAGCCTGTTGAAATGGAGCCAGCGATAGCCCTCGTGCGGTTTGGTGTCTGGCCAAGCCTCAGTCACGGCGCGCGCGACACCATGCTGGTCAATGTCATAGGCGCAGACGGGGACGATGGATTGGCTGTTCAAATCAAATCGCCTCCCGTTGTTCGTTGCGCATTAAGTAGGATGGGTGTTAACCCATCACCCCTTAGAGACCAAGCTTTGCAGCCACCAACTGATTGACCATCGCAGGGTTGGCTTTACCGCCCGTCGATTTCATCACCTGGCCTACAAACCAGCCCGCCAGCTTTGGATTGGCTTTCGCCTTTTCCACTTGGTCGGGGTTGGCGGCAATGATTTCGTCAACGGCAGCCTCAATCGCGCCTGTATCCGTGACCTGCTTCATGCCCTCGGTCTCGACGATCTCCTCGGGGTCGCGGTCTTGGGTATAGGCGATGTCGAACACGTCCTTGGCAATCTTCCCAGAGATCGCGTCGGATTTGATCAGCGCTACAATCTGCGCCAAACGGGCCGCAGAAATTGGGCTTTCGGTGATCTCTTTGTCGTCCTTCTTGAGGCGACCGAAAAGCTCGTTGATGACCCAGTTCGCAGCCAATTTGCCGTCCGCACCAGAGGCCACAGCCTCAAAGTACTCCGCATTCTCAACATCAGCCGTCAACACGCTCGCGTCATAGTCCGACAAGCCGAAGTCGCTGATAAAGCGGGCTTTTTTCGCGTCTGGCAGTTCTGGCAATGCTGCGGCAATATCATCGACCCAAGCCTGTTCAATTTCCAAAGGCAAAAGGTCTGGGTCAGGGAAATAGCGGTAATCATGCGCCTCTTCCTTGGACCGCATGGAGCGAGTCTCGTTCTTGTCCGGATCGTAAAGACGTGTTTCTTGCACGACTTCTTTGCCATCCTCGATCAGTGCGATCTGACGACGTGCCTCGACCTCAATCGCCGCTTGGATAAAGCGCATCGAGTTCATGTTCTTGATTTCGCAGCGGGTGCCGAGGTGGCTAAAGTCTTGGGTTGCTTGATACTTTTCGTACTGGCCCGGCTTGCAGATCGAGACGTTCACGTCCGCCCGCAGATTGCCGTTTTGCATGTTGCCATCGCAAGTACCCAAGTAGCGCAAGATCTGGCGCAGCTTAACGACATAAGCGGCGGCCTCTTCAGGTCCACGAATATCAGGCTTGGACACGATCTCCATCAGTGCCACGCCCGTGCGGTTCAGGTCGACGAAAGACATATTCGGGTCCATGTCGTGAATCGATTTGCCTGCGTCCTGCTCTAAGTGAATACGTTCAATGCGCACATTGCGCGCCTTGCCGTTGCCCATTTCAACCAGCACTTCACCTTCGCCAACAATGGGGTGGTAAAGCTGGGAAATCTGATAGCCCTGCGGCAGGTCTGGGTAGAAATAGTTTTTGCGGTCAAAGGCAGACATCAGGTTGATCTGTGCTTTCAGGCCCAATCCTGTGCGCACGGCAAAGGCCACACATTCTTCGTTGATCACTGGCAACATGCCCGGCATGCCCGCGTCTACAAATGCCACGTTCGAGTTAGGCTCTGCGCCGAACTGTGTTGATGCGCCCGAGAACAGTTTCGCCTTGGTCGCGACCTGCGCGTGGACCTCTAAGCCGATCACCAGCTCCCAGTCGTTTTGCGCGCCAGCAATCACCGTAGGTGCGGGGGCTTCGTAGGTCAGGTCAAGCATGGGGAAACTCCAAAGGCATTATCTCTCTCGGCGGTTCTATGCCACTCAGAGGGGCGGGACAAGACGGGCGCGTCGTTTCGCTTGCCACAAAGGGGGCATATAGGGCAGTTTCCGCCACATGATGATATTCAAGTCAATCCTGGGGGGGATTCTGGCCATTGTCATCGCGGGTTCGGCTATGGCGAATTCAGCGGTGCGGCCATTTTCTCGTGATGATGCGGTCGCAGCAGTGGCACAGGCGGAGGTCGAGACCTTGGCCAATTTCCGCGTCGTCCCTCGTCCTGATCATATGATCCGCTATCCTGTCGAGGTGCATCAGGCCACGGCATCCACGTTGCGCCCCGCTGCGCGTGATGACTATTTGCCCAAGGCCCGTTGGGATTTCAAAAACGGTTCCGAGATTTGGACACGCGCAGCGATGGTGGCGGTGGGTGAACAAGGGTCTGGCCTGACGGACGTGATCCCGCGTGATATTTCCACATGGTGCCCTGCTTACGCGCAAAACTCCGAGACAATGCGCGAGGCGTTTTGGGTTGGGATGATGTCGTCGCTGTCAAAATACGAGAGCACCTATAACCCCAAGGCCGTCGGCGGCGGTGGTCGCTGGTTTGGCTTGCTCCAGATTTATCCTGATACGGCCCGCCGTTATGGGTGTCGTGCAACGACAGGCGAGGCGTTGAAAAACCCTGCCGACAACCTGTCCTGTGCAGCCCGCATTATGGCCGTGACCGTGTCGCGTGACCGCGCAGTGGCGCTTCATGACGGGCGTTGGCGTGGTGTTGCAGCCGATTGGGGCCCAATGACGAACGACAACAAGATCGCTGAAATGGCCGCGTGGACGAGCAAGCAGGACTATTGCCAACCACAGGCCAATTCCATCCGCCCGCAGGCGAGACCTGAAACACCCGTTTGGGATGTCACCGTCTCGACCATGAGCAGCCCAGCCCTGTAATTACCCCAAAATGCGCGTGATAATCTCTGTCGTGTCAGGGCTGAGGTTTGGCGTCGCTTTGATTCGTTCCAGCTCAGTGCGCATTTGCGCCTGTCGCGCAGGGCTATAGCGTTTCCATGTCTCAAAGAACGTTGCCATACGGGCGGTTGTTTGCGGGTTCATCGGGTCGAGTTTGATGAGGCAGTCCGCGAAGAACGCATACCCTGTGCCATCTGGGGCATGGAATCCTGCCGCGTTATTTCCCAAGGCCCCAATCACAGCGCGGAAGCGGTTCGGGTTTTTCCAGTCGAATTTTGCGTGTGTGGTCAAGTCCTTGGCCGTTTGAACTGTCGCATTCGGGGCAGCGCAAGACACCTGCATCCCGAACCATTTGTCCATGACCAACCGATCATCACCCCATTGGGCTGCAAAAGCGGCAAGCTCTTTTTGCCCAGCACCAATGTGCAAAAGACAGGCAAGTGCCGCTTGCTGTTGGGTCATATTGTCGGCACTCGCGTATTGCGCGGCTGCCTGATGTCCACCGTCGATACGGCTGATGTAGCTTAAAACACGGTTGACAAGGGCTCGTTTTCCGACATCTGCGGCGTTCGGATCATAGTCCCCCGCGACAACCATTTCCGCATAGATACGCGGTGTAATGTCTTGTAAATGCTGCGAAATTTGTAGCTTGAGCGCTTCGTGGGCGAGGTGGATGTCAAGCGGCTCAGGGATGCTGCCGCCGTCCACAATCGCCTGCGCTGTCTCATCTTCGGAAGGGATTGACAAAGCCAGAGCGCGAAAGGCAGGATCAAGCGTGTCATCGCGCAAAACGGCGGCGAGGCCATCAAGGAATGCCGTATCAGGGCTGCTGCCGCTCAGCGTCATATCGACCAGCACGTCTCTGGCGAGCATGCGGCCCGCATCCCAGCGGTTGAACGGATCGGTGTCATGGGCCAGCAGGACAGCGCGGTCAGCGGCGGATTGCGCGTGATGCACGATCACAGGGGCGGAGTAATCACGCAGGACCGAAAGGATCGGCTTTTGCGTGATGCCGTTAAAAGTGAAAACCTGTTCAATTTCAGTGAGTTCCAGCATCTGCGTTTCAAGTACCTCACACCCGTCCTGCGCCAGAAGACCCATGGACACAGGGATGAGTTGCGGCTCTTTGGTGCTGCCATCGGGTGTCGCGGGCAGGTCTTGGCGCAGGGTGAGCGTATAGGTGTCGTCCTCATGCGCATCACTCACATGCAAATGCGGTGTGCCTGCTTGGGCATACCAGCGGGCGAATTGTGTCAGATCGCGACCCGTGGTGTCTTCAAACACCGCGATCCAGTCCTCAATCGTCGCAGCCTCGCCATCGTGGCGGTCAAAATAGAGATTGCACGCCGCGTAATAGGCATCGTCACCAACAAGCCGTTTCAGCATGCCGATGACTTCCGCACCCTTTTCATACACGGTCGCCGTGTAGAAATTGTTGATCTCGACAAAGCTGGCAGGGCGCACTGGGTGTGCGAGTGGACCGCGATCCTCGGGGTATTGATTGGCGCGCATCGTGAGAGCATCGTCGATCCTTTTGACCGCATGGCCACGCATGTCGCCTGTGAACTGTGCATCGCGAAAGACTGTCAGGCCCTCCTTCAGGCACAGCTGAAACCAGTCGCGGCAGGTAATCCGGTTGCCTGTCCAGTTGTGGAAATACTCATGGGCGATGATCGCTTCAATGCGTTCAAAGTTCGCGTCAGAGGCCGTCTCGGCGGAGGCCAGAACACAAGACGAGTTGAAAATGTTCAAGCCTTTGTTCTCCATCGCGCCCATATTGAAGTCATCGACAGCGACGATGTTAAAAATGTCCAAGTCGTATTCGCGGCCGTAGACCTCCTCATCCCATTGCATCGACTTCTTCAGCGCCTCCATGCCAAAGGCGCATTTGTCCTCGTCGCCGCGGCGCACATAGATATTCAGTTCCACGTCTTTGCCCGACATGGTGGTGAAAGTATCGGGGTGGGCGATGAGATCTCCAGCAACAAGCGCAAACAAATATGCAGGTTTTGGCCAAGGATCATGCCATTCGCCAGCAGCCACTGGATTGCCGTTCGACAGCAACACGGGCAGGTCGCTTTCAATTTTTACCGTAAAGACGGCCATCACGTCGGGGCGGTCAGGGTAATAGGTGATCTTGCGGAAACCCTCGGCCTCGCACTGGGTGCAATACATGCCGTTTGACATATAAAGGCCTTCGAGAGCGGTGTTGGCGGCGGGGGCAATTTCGACCTCGGCCTCAAACACAAACGGGCGGTTTGGCACGTCGCAGGTGAGGCCACGCTCGGTCACGTCTGGGCTGATTGCAGCGCCATCAATGTGGGCGGAGATCAGCCTAAGCTCTTCACCATGCAGGAAAAAGTCGCGAGATTTTGCGTCAGGGTTCGGACGGAACGCGATACGGGACACCACGCGCGTGGCATTTGGGGCAAGCTGGAATGTCAGATGCACCGTGTCGATCAAATAGGCAGGAGGCGTGTAATCGGCGAGGTAAATCGTCTGCGGCGCGGCATGTGTCATGGGGCAGTCCTACTGAGGAGGTTTGAGCCAAACCTAGGCCCCGATGCATGGGCATTCAAGCGCGATTGGGTGGACCTGTTTGAAAGTCCTTCAAATGAAATTGGTCAAAAAATATGACCGCTGTTGTTGCCTATAGGAAACTTTTCTTTTAGCACTATCGTAACAAGGACCCATTTTCACGGAGGACGTCATGGTTGAGCGTATAGAGAAGCACGGATTGCAAGTTGATCGTAAGTTGGCGGACTTTATCGAAGGCCATGCCATCGTCGGCACTGGCGTTGATGTGGATGCATTTTGGGCCGGGCTGTCTGGCATCGTGCATGACTTGGGACCGCGGAACCGCGCGTTGCTTGAAATGCGTGAGGACATCCAAGAACAGATTGACCAATGGCACAAGGCCAACCGCGGTGCCGATGCTGCGACTTATCAGGCATTCCTGCGCGAGATTGGGTATTTGGTGCCGACAGGTCCTGATTTTGCAATAGAAACGACAAACGTCGATCCTGAGATTGCGTCGATTGCTGGGCCGCAGCTTGTTGTTCCGATCACCAATGCCCGTTTTGCTTTGAACGCGGCGAATGCCCGTTGGGGCAGCCTTTATGATGCGCTTTACGGCACTGATGCGCTGGGCGATTTGCCCAATGGCAAGGGCTATGACGCGGAGCGCGGTTCCCGCGTGATTGCATGGGGCCGTGCCCATTTGGATGCGGTTGCACCTTTGGCGTCGGGGTCTTGGGCCGATGTGGATATGGATGCGTTGACGCTGGCCGATGCGTCAATGTTGGTCGGTACGGCCGTGCGCGATGGTGTGAAAGTTACCGCTTTGCGCGTGAACAGGTTGCTGATCGAGGTGCATGTGGACCCGACAAGTCAAATTGGCGGACAGGATAAGGCTGGTATTTCAGATATTTGGCTGGAATCTGCGTTGTCCGCAATCATGGATTGCGAAGACTCCGTCGCCGCTGTGGACGCCGAAGATAAGGTTGTCGCTTATGGTAACTGGCTTGGTCTGATGCGCGGTGATTTGACCGAAGAGGTTACCAAGGGTGGCAAGACATTTACCCGTAAGCTGCATGACGACCGCACGTATGAAACGGCAAACGGTCCGCTGAGCACAAAGGGCCGCTCGCTGATGTTGGTGCGCAACGTCGGCCACCTGATGACGAACCCCGCGATTTTGGACCGTGATGGGCTGGAGATCGGCGAGGGGATCATGGACGCGATGTGCACGACCCTGATTGCGATGCATGATTTGCAGCGTGAGGGTGGCAATTCCGTGCACGGGTCGGTCTATGTGGTGAAGCCAAAGATGCATGGTCCTGAGGAGGTTGCCTTTGCAGCGCAGATTTTCGACCGTGTTGAGGCGGCACTTGGCTTGCCGCAAGATACTGTAAAAATGGGCATTATGGACGAGGAACGCCGCACGTCGGCCAACCTTAAGGAATGTATCCGCGCTGCAAAATCGCGCGTTGCGTTTATTAACACAGGCTTCCTTGATCGCACGGGTGACGAAATTCACACCAGCATGGAAGCGGGGCCGATGGTGCCAAAGGGCGAGATGAAGACGCTGCCCTGGATCACGTCTTATGAAGATCGCAACGTTGATATTGGTCTGGCTTGCGGGTTGCAGGGTAAGGCGCAGATCGGCAAGGGAATGTGGGCGATGCCTGACCTGATGGCAGAGATGCTGAAGGCCAAGATTGGCCACCCGAAAGCTGGCGCCAATTGCGCTTGGGTGCCAAGCCCGACGGCAGCGACGTTGCACGCGACACACTACCATCACGTCGACGTTTTCGCCCGCCAAGATGAGATTAAAGCGGGCGGTGCACGTGGCACATTGGACGATCTGTTGACGATCCCTGTTGCGATAAATCCGCAATGGTCTCAGGAGGTTATCACGACTGAGGTCGAGAATAACGCCCAAGGAATTTTGGGCTATGTTGTTCGCTGGATCGATCAAGGCGTTGGCTGTTCCAAGGTGCCTGACGTGCATGACGTGGGTCTAATGGAAGACCGGGCAACGTGCCGTATTTCGAGCCAAGCGCTGGCAAACTGGTTGCATCATGATGTGGTGTCCGAGCCTGAGGTGATGGATGCGATGCAGAAAATGGCCGCCGTAGTGGATGGGCAAAATGCTGGTGACCCCGCTTACCGCCCGATGGCGCCAACGTTTGACGGGATCGCGTTTCAGGCGGCCTGCGACTTGGTGTTCCAAGGCCGCATTCAGCCATCGGGTTATACCGAGCCTGTGTTGCACCGTCGCCGTTTGGAACTAAAAGCACAGCGCAACCATTAACAAATAACGGGTCACAACCCGTCTTTTAAGGAGCCGAAAATGACAGACGTTTCAACGAGTAAGGCGCGATTGATCATTCAGAATGCGATGTCTACGGGCGAGGAAATGGGGTTTAAACCTCTTTCTGTTGTCGTCCTAGATAGCGGCGGAAACATGAAGGCCTTTGAGCGTGCCGATGGCGCGTCACCAGGTCGATTTGGCATTGCTCACGGTAAGGCATACGGCTCTGTCATGCTCGGCATGGCAGGCACGGCGCAAATGGCGCGTGCCGAATCGCAGGCCTATTTCATGGCTGCCGTGAACGGCGTTTTTGGCGGTCAGGTTATCCCCGTTCCAGGTGGCCTTTTACTGCGCGACGAGCGCGGCGCTGTCATTGGTGCTGTGGGGGTGACGGGGGATACCTCCGATAATGACGTCATTGCGGGCCTTGCGGGTATCACTGCGGCGGGATTGACGGGCGAAGCGTAAAGGGCGGGTTTTCTTATTGAAAACACAAGGCTAAAGTCTCTCAAAAGTTTGAGGGAGAGCGTTATGTCACGGCCTGTGGTTGGCATTATTGGTAACAGCTATTTGATTGATGGCGAGTACCCCACCTACGCGGCGGGGAAGATGAACGCCGATGCGGTGGGCTGTATCTGTGGCGCTATCCCATTGATAATCCCCACTGATCCTGCGCTGGTTAACACCGCAGAGCTGATGGAAGTCTGTGATGGGTTTCTGTTTACGGGTGGACGTCCGAATGTGCATCCTGAGGAGTACGGCGAGGCGGAAACTGAAGCGCATGGCGCGTTTGACCGTGATCGTGATGCTGTGGCGCTGCCGTTGATCCGTGCATGTGTTGACGCAGGCCAACCGATCATCGGGATTTGCCGCGGATTTCAAGAGGTTGCTGTGGCGATGGAGTCAACGCTGCATCCCGAAATCCGTGATCTGGATGGCCGTGATAACCACCGTATGCCCCCCGATGGCACTTTGGCTGAGAAGTTTGCATTGCGTCATAAGGTGCGTTTTGTGGCGGGTGGTCCGTTTGAAAAAATAGTGGGTTCCCAAGAGGTTATGACAAATTCACTGCACGGGCAGGGGATCAAGGTGGCGGGGCCGCGCATCGTGATTGACGGCTATGCCCCTGATGGCACGCCTGAGGCGATTTATGTCAAGGATGCAAAGGGATTTACCCTTTCGACACAATGGCATCCAGAGTGGAATGCAGCGGGTGATCCAGTATCGAGGCCGATTTTTGAGGCTTTTGGTGCGGCTTGTGCAGCGTTTCAGAAGGGCCGCAAAAGCGCCTGAACAGAGGTGTGATTTACGTGCACTGAGCGTGCAC
>DFSO01000003.1:0-3926 GCA_002378665.1 Loktanella sp. UBA3435
CTAACGCCGTCGCCAAGTTCGTAGCTGCTGTGTTCTTGGAACTCGACCGTCCAGTAAGTTTCGGGACTAAAGCGAACGACTCTGGTGAACCTTCAACCCCGTTTGGTCGAGCCGTTCGAGACGCACTTGTAATGTTTAAAGTATACAGAAAACCAACCACGCCTCATTTCCGTCCAGAAATTGCTCATTGGAAGAGGCCAGCAGAAAGGGCAGCAAAGGGCTGTCAAAAACCCAACTAGCAAAAACTTATCTGAAGGTTGGGATTTATCGAATCATCACAAAAGGGACCACATGTAGCGGCATCTTTAATCATTGAGAGGTGCTCACATGCTCTACGAAACCAAAACCGTTGCTCTTTCCTACGCCCGCAAAGTCACCTCTCGCTCTTCGAGTTCAAATTCCGTGGACAATTGATCCCTACTCCCTAAAGTAGACCTACAAATATTGAACCTAGGGAGGAACTTAATATGAAATTTCTGAAATCACTTGCTGCCGCCACGTTGGTGTTGGCCTCAACACCTGCATTTGCGCAAGAGCAGCTTTCGATTGCGACGGGCGGCACTGGCGGCGTTTATTATCCGATGGGTGGCGGTTTGGCCGAGATCATCAACAACCACATTGACGGCTATGCCGCGACTGCCGAGGTGACTGGCGCCTCTGTCGAAAACATGGGCCTGATCGCAACTGGCGACGCTGATGTCGCGCTGGCCTTGGCCGATACAGTGCAGCAGGCCTATACGGGCACTGGCAAATTTGAAGGTCAGCAATTGCCGATGGTACGCTCCATTGGTATTGCCTATGCAAACATGGTGCAGATTGTGGCCCTTGAAGGTAGCGGCATCACGTCGTTGCAAGACATGATCGGAAAGCGCATTTCAATTGGCGCACCGGGTTCGGGTACTGAAGTGAACGCAGAGCAGATTTTGTCTGCAAACGGCATCAGCTACGACGATATCGATGAACAGCGCCTGAACTTTAACGAGACCGCAGATGCGCTTGCAAATGGCGATATCGACGCTGGTTTCTGGTCTGTTGGTGCGCCGACGTCCTCGATCCTGAACCTCGCGACGACCAACAACATCGTTATTATCGCGCTAAGTGATGAGGAATTGGCCGCTGCTGACGCTGCCAACCCTGTGTTTGCGACCACGACCCTTGCGGGCGGCACATACGTTGGCGTCGATGATGATGTGAAAGTCATTGGTGTTCCAAACGTATTGGTCGTGTCCTCGGATATGTCCGACGATCTGGCCTATGCGATCACAAGTGCCATGTTCGAGAACATCGCCGAGCTTCAGGCGGTACACCCTGCTGCAAACGAGACAACTGTGGAGCTTGCTTTGACAGCCTCCCCGATCCCGTTGCACCCAGGTGCGATCCGTTACTTTGAAGAAACTGGTGCGACAATTCCAGACGCCTTGCGTCCGTGATTTGCACTTTGAAAGGAGGGCTTTGTGCCCTCCTTTTTTCTATGACTGCGACAGTCTTGCCAGCAGAGACATTAACCGCCACACGCGTTGATACAGGCGAAATTCTTGCCAGTTTTGATGTGCCTGACGGATCGGGTTGGTGCATTCTCTGGCATCATTCGGTTGAAGGCTTTGAGGTCGCAGACTGCTACGAAAATCGAGAAGGCAAAATGGTTCTCGTCCGCTCACACCAGCCCGATTTCGCCGCAGGCTTAGGCCATATCATTGAACGCGGCACGCAAGTATCGGACGGAATGGGTGGTTATTTTATCGAAGACATCAACGAGGCCGTGCCAAGCAATGCCTATATCCTGCGACCCGGTGCTGGGATCGTTGATCACAGGATTAGTATCGGCGAGACGCAAGTGTCGCTCTCGGCTCAAGCCGCACGCCAACGCGTCCGCATCGCCTTAACAGGGAATTGAACATGACCGCTGAACTTTCAGAACGCCCGCCAATGCCCGCACCAACAATCGCGACACCGCGCAAATTGTTGCAACTGATAGCACTCACAGGGATCGCCCTCTCGCTATTCCAGCTTTACGCAGCAGGGGTGCAGCCACTTGGCCTGTTCTTTCAGCGTCCCATTCACCTAGGGTTCATTCTGGTTCTGTGTTTCCTTATCTACCCCGTTTTTGGCCAAGACCGCGCACGCGGCAAACTTGGTTGGGCCATTGATGGCCCGCTGATTGCCTGTTCCATTCTGGTCGGCGCATGGGTGCCGATGAACATTGATGCCATCGCAAACGCGATTTTTCCGCGCCAGATCGACGTCATGGTCGGCATCGTAACGGCCCTTATTGTTCTCGAAGGCGCGCGTCGTGCGGTGGGTCTTGGCATGACGATCATCGGGGCCACGTTTATCGCCTATGCCTTTGCAGGCGGTCGCGGAGAGTTGCCGTTCTTGGCCGATTGGATGCCCGGCATTCTGAACCATCGCGGCTATACACTTGACCGTCTGGCCAGCCAATTGACGCTGGGCGCAGAGGGTATTTTCGGCCTGCCGCTGGGCGTCGCCGCGACATTCATTTTCGTTTTCGTGCTTTTTGGAGCCTTCCTCGAAGTCACAGGTGCAGGCAAGTTTTTCATTGATCTCGCTTATGCCGCCACAGGTAAACAGCGGGGCGGGCCTGCTAAGGCCGCTGTGATCGCCTCTGCTGGAATGGGGTCGATCAGCGGATCGGCGATTGCGAATGTTGTGACCACGGGTGCCTTCACGATCCCCCTGATGAAGAAGCTAGGGTACCGTCCTGCACAGGCTGGCGGTATCGAGGCTGCGGCCTCAACAGGTGGGCAAATCATGCCGCCGCTGATGGGCGCGGGTGCGTTTCTGATGTCCGAGTTCACGCAAATTCCTTACGTCGATATCGTGCTCGTCTCGATCTTTCCCGCGTTCCTGTATTTCGGCGCTGTCTATCTTCTGGTGCATATCGCAGCTGTAAAACAAGGGATGCAAGGGCTGCCTGCAAGCGAGCTTCCCAAGGTCCGCGATGTGATGGCGGATGGCTGGCATTTCTTGTTGCCGCTCGTCGCACTCGTGTTCCTTCTCGTCGCTGGGTATTCGCCCATGCGGGTTGGTTTTTATGCCATCGTGTCTGTGGTTGCTGCGGCCTCGGCGCGCGCGCTTTGGGACTTTAACGCGCAGGGACCGACCGCTGCCAAGTTCGCGGCACTGTGCAAGCGCGGCCTTTCGTTAACTGCGCAAGCAATGGAGCTTGGCGCGCGAAATGCGGTAGCCGTCTCGATGGCTTGCGCTGTCGCGGGCATCATTGTTGGGGTCGTCGGGTTGACGGGCCTTGGCCTGAAATTCTCATCCATGATGATCGCCTTCTCTGGCGGCAACCTTGTGCTGGCGTTGATCCTTGTCCTTCTGGCGAGCCTGATACTTGGCATGGGTCTGCCTGTCACGGCGGCCTATATCGTGCTCATCATTCTTGTGGGACCAGCCCTGACGTCGGAGTTTGGCGTTCCGATCCTTATCGCGCATCTCGTGGTGTTTTGGTATTCTCAGGACAGTAACGTGACGCCCCCCGTGGCGCTCGCCGCCTTTGCGGGGGCGGCGATTGCGGGATCGAAACCGTTGGAGACGAGTTTCCAGTCTTGGAAATTCGCCAAGGGTCTCTATCTGATCCCGCTGTTCATGGTGTTCAACGAAAGCATCATACTCGGTGGTCCAATCCCGCTTGTGCTCTGGAACGGGTTCCTTGCGATTATTGCGCTGACGGCTTTCGCGGCTTGCCTCGAAGGCTACCTGTTCGCGCCAATTGTTCTCTGGCAGCGGCTGCTCATCGTCCCGGGTGTGATCGCGGTGTTTTGGCCGAATGTGATGTACGAAGCTCTCGGCGTCGCTATTTTGCTGACGGTTTTGTCGTTGAATTGGGCGCGCGGGCGTCGAGAACAGCTCAATTAGGTGGCCACGCGATTTCGCTTTGGTGTGTGCCGTGAAGAAAGAGTCCA
>DFSO01000003.1:4235-5278 GCA_002378665.1 Loktanella sp. UBA3435
TGAAGAATGTTGTGTATGCTATTTGTTAACTTAAAGTTAATTGCCGAGACGATCCGCCTACCCCAGAAAACCTTTTTAGCATCTCAAAATTTTTACTTGGTGCGTGGGTCGTTTCGGCAAGGTTTAAATGGGGGAAGAAATGGTCAGAATTGCATCTAGCCTTGTTTTGTTGTGTCTTGCGAGCCAAGCGCACGCAGAGGAGCCACGACAACGGGTCTGGATGGATCAAGGGTGGTCGACCCCAAACGCGCAAGCTGCCGAGCAAACATGGTACACCATTTCCCAAGGTTCTCGCCTGATCCGCCTTGATTGGTTTTATGCCCTACAAGACGCTGGTGCCCCCTTTGCGGGTGCGGCGATGGCCACTGATTACGGGTATCCCTATTGGGACGAAACCGCCCGCCTGCCGATCGGTTTTATCCCTGACGTTGATGACCAAGGCACCGAATGGCTGGGCCTGAATTGTTCGGCCTGTCATACCAGCAGGCTCACCTTTGGCGATACCGAACTGATGATCCACGGCGGTCAGTCTTCTGGTGATTTTCGGAGTTTCCTTGGCGATCTTACCAAGTATCTTAAGCGCGTTTATGACAATGACATCAAAGCAGAAGCGTTTTATCAGGCGCTTCCGAACCACGGAGATTATGCAGACGTGGCGGCGATGCGTGCCGAGATGGGCGCGTGGCTGGATCACCGCGCAAGCATTGACCGCGTGCAAGATGGTCTGAACCGCGATCAGGAATGGGGTTACGGGCGCGCAGATGCGGTCGCCTATATTCAGGCCGCAACAGCAAGCGTCGTCGAGACCAAATCCCCTGATTTTGTCAGTCCCGCAAATGCCCCCGTGAACTATCCGCCTGCGTGGAACGCCAACCAACAAGGGGCGCTGCAACATAACGGGTTGGTTGCCAATGGCGTGGACCTGTCGATCCTCGATAACAATGTCAAACTTGGCGCCTACATCCGCAACTGGACAGAGGCGCTTGGCGTTTTTGCGCAGGCCAGTATGGACGCGGACGGTAACCTGACGACCTCGATCAAAG
>DFSO01000051.1:0-2055 GCA_002378665.1 Loktanella sp. UBA3435
CCAAAGACAACTAGCGCAATACAGATCCAACCACGGCCATTTACCATCTCAAAGAAGAAGCTGTCGAATGCCGACATAGTCAAGAAAGCGCCGCCGACGGCCATCAGGCCGCTGCCAATCATCACGCTCCCCATGCGGATCGCCGTGACGGATAGACCTTGTGCCACCACGGCTGCGGGATTTTCACCGGCTGCGCGCACGGCGAGTCCAAGGGGAGTGCGGTAGAGAACCACGCCGACAACCGCGACAAGAATGAAAGCAAGGTACGTCAGCGGTGTTTGAGAAAACAGTGCCGATCCAAGTAACGGAATGTCTGATAGGATCGGGATTTCATATGGTTGGAATGCTTCAATTTTTGGCGGGCTTGTCACCTCCGGCAACGCCAACCGATAGGCGTAATAGGTCGAGGATGTTGCAAGCAATGTCACGCCAAGCCCCACAACATGCTGAGATAAACCAAACGGCACTGTTAGTGTGCTATGGAGCAGGCCAAATAGCATCCCGACCAACATCGCGACACACACACCGGCCCAAAGCCCTGTGCCAGAATAAACTGCCATCCAGCCTGCAAAAGCACCAGCGACCATGATGCCCTCAATCCCGAGGTTCAACACGCCTGCACGTTCACAGATCAACTCTCCCAATGTGGCAAAGATCAGTGGGCTGGCGATGCGAATTGCTGCGGCCCAAAAGCTAGCGGTGAAGAGGATGTCGATAATTTCCATGACGCTAATCCCTCACCACGCGAAAGCGCGTCAGCATGATGGCCAGCACCATAAGAAGAAGCGCTGTCGCAAGCATGATATCGGCTAAATACGTCGGCACATCAGCCGCACGGCTCATACTGTCAGCACCCACAAAAATACCTGCCACGAACAAGGCCGCCACGATCACGCCAAGTGGATTAAGCAATGCCAACATCGCCACGATGATCCCTGTGTAGCCAAACCCCGGCGACAGGTCGAGTGTGAGGCTACCCTTTAAACCGGCCACTTCTGAAAAACCCGCAAGCGCTGCAAGACCACCAGAAAGAAGCGCCGTTTTCACGATCACAACGTTGACCGGAATGCCCGCGAAAGCAGCGGCATCTCTATTTAGCCCAACGGCGCGCATTTCGTAGCCCAAAGTGCTACGGTTCTGGATGATCCAAATGCAAATGGCCGAGAATACTGCAAGACCAAACCCCCAGTGCAGGCGTAGCCCATCCACAATTCGCGGTAATTTCGCTTCGGGTATGATGCGGGCTGATTTAGGCCAACCCATACCCATTGGGTCTTTGAGAACCCCTTCAAGCAGCATTGAGATAAACAGTAAGAAAATGAAGTTGAACAGCAGTGTTGTGACAACTTCATCAACGCCAAACCGTATTTTCAGGAGCGCGGGAGCCAACAGAACGACGGCACCCGCTAAGATAGATGCGACAATGATCAAAGGTAAAATCGCGAAACTTGGCCAAGGCAAAACACCCGTGCCTAGTAGAACCGTCATAAGCGCACCTGCATAAAGTTGCGCCTCTGCACCGATATTCCAAAACTTCGCACGGAATGCGACCGCGACCGCGAGGCCAGTGAAAATTAAAGGAGTTGCGCGGTTGAGTGTTTCTAGGATTGCGAATTGTGAGCCAAACGAGCCTTTAAGGATCATTCCAATGACCGAAAACGGATTTGCACCTGCAACCATCGCCAAAAACGATGCGATCACGACGGTCGAGATAAGAGCGATTGCAGGTGGGACAAGTTTGCGAACCAGCGTCGGATTCTTAATGGGTTCAAGGCGCATGGGCAATGTCCGTTTCAAATCCCTGACCGGCCATCCAAAGTCCCAGTTGCGCTGGTGTCATCTCGCCCCGCTTAAATTCTGGTGAAAGCCGTCCATCCGCAATGACATGGATCACATCGGAAAGTGCCATGACCTCATCCAAATCCTCAGAAATCAATAGCACCGCTGCACCGCGTGCCCGGGCCGCCAACAATTGGCTGTGCACATAGTTGACCGCACCAATATCCAGACCACGAACAGGTTGATTAGCTAAAATTATCTGTGGATCAGCCTCAA
>DFSO01000051.1:2280-4771 GCA_002378665.1 Loktanella sp. UBA3435
ATCTGTGGATCAGCCTCAAGCACGCGCCCAAGGATCAGTTTTTGCATGTTACCGCCAGACAGCAGCCGGATCGGGGTTTCTGATCCGGGGCAACGCACATCGTATTTATCGATAATACCATCTGCAAATGCCCGCGATTTGCGCCAGTTCAGCCATCCGCCATTACTAAAAGCGGGCGATTTGTATCGTTCCAATATTGCGTTCTCAACGAGGTCAAAATCAGCAATCGTGCCGGTCTTGTGTCGGTCTTCAGGGATACGCGCGATACCGCTTTGCACCGCTATACGGGGCGTCCATTTCTGAACCGTTTCGCTGCCCAGAATGACTTGCCCTTCATTTGGATTTAATAATCCACCAACGACATCAGCCATTGCTGCCTGCCCGTTGCCAGACACGCCCGCAAGACCAACGATCTGCCCCCCTTTTAGGGCCAATGAAACGGATTTCAAACCGGGTACGCTGCCGACATCAGCGGTCGTTACATTTCGCAAGGCAAGCAAAGGCGCATCTGGTTTCGCAGGCGAGACTTCAGGCGGCGTCGCTTCGGTTCCCATCATCATCTCGGCCAGCGCGTTTTTATCGGTGTCTTTCGTATTTACACCACCGGCCATTTTTCCATGCCGCAAAACAACGACGCGGTCCGCGATTGCCATAACTTCATGCAATTTATGCGAGATGAAGATGATTGAAAGCCCTTCTGCGATGGCAAGTCTGAGGGTTGCGAACAGGTCATCCGTCTCTTGTGGTGTCAAAACCGCTGTCGGTTCATCAAGGATCAGAATACGCACATCGCGGTACAGCGCCTTGAGGATTTCAACCCTCTGGCGTTCGCCCAACGAAAGCGTTCCGACACGTGCATCCGGCGAAACGGCAAGGTGAAATTTCTTTGACAACGCAGTAATCCGCGTCTTTGCTGCAGCCCGCCCCAAGCTAGGCTTTAACAGTGAATGAACACCCAACGTGATGTTCTCTTGAACGGTTAGGTTATCAGCCAAAGTAAAATGTTGATGCACCATGCCGACACCTGCATCCAATGCGGCCCGCGAGTTACCCGATGGCAATGTGTCACCAAATACGCGCACGGTTCCGCTGTCAGCCGTATATTGGCCGAACAAAATATTCATCAGGGTGGTTTTTCCCGCGCCGTTCTCACCCAAAAGGGCGACGACTTCACCAACGTTCACGGCAAGGCTGACCGCATCATTCGCGGTCAGCTTTCCAAATCGTTTGGTTATGGCGTCAAGGGAAAGTGCCTCAACTGCATCTTTGGACATGATCGATTAGGACGACGATGGTTCGTTGTCGTTAATCGTGACCGAGAACGCGCCAGACTTAATCTCAGCCTCGCGTTGCGCCACAAGCGCAAGTGCCGTTGCTGGAACTTTGCCGTCAAACGTGCCCAATGGCGCAAGACTTGTACCACCTTGATTCATGAACGAATAGACACCGTAGTCCGCGGCGGTAAAGCTACCAGCCTGCACTTCAGCGATGGCTTTATCCAGCGTTGGTTCAAAATGCCAAATCGCAGAGGCAACAACCGTGTCAGGATAATCAGCCTGCGTATCAATAACGTTACCGATGGCAAGAATACCTTTTTCCTGGGCGGCATCAGAAACACCAAAACGCTCTGCATAAAGTACATCCACGCCGTTTTCGATCATCGCGAACGCAGTTTCCTTGGCCTTTGGCGGATCGAACCAGCTGCCAATAAAGCTCACCTGGAATTTGATGTCAGGGTTTATTTCAAGCGCACCAGCCATGAATGCGTGCATTAGACGGTTTACTTCGGGAATTGGGAACCCACCGACCATGCCGATGTTGCCGGATTCAGTCATCGCACCAGCAATGATGCCTGACAGATAGGACGCGTCTTGAATATAGTTATCAAAGACCGAGAAATTCGGCAGTGCGGCGTCTTCTTTAAAGCTTGAACCCATCAAGAATGCTACGTTTGGATATTCAGCGGCAACTTCGCGTGCTTCTTGTTCAGCACCAAAGACTTCGCCGATGATCAGTGTATTACCCGCCTCAGCGTATTCACGCATCACACGTGCATAATCAGTATTGCTGACATTTTCTGAGAATGAATAAGCGATGTCGCCGCGATCCTGCGCTGCAAGTGCAGCCTTATGAATACGGCTGACCCACTGCTGTTCGACAGGTACAGTATAAATACCTGCTGTTTTGATCGGTTCAGCGGCCAAAGCTCGCCCCGCCCCAAGTATCAGCGATGTTGCTGCGGTCGTCGCCATAAAGTGGCGACGGCTAAGGTTTGTTGTTTTCGTCATCGTGTCATCCCTCTCATGTTTTGACTGAGTAACTCTTCTTTTAACCATTTGGTCAAGAATTTTATTTGCTGGTCGAGATGGCGATGCTCACCGCGCTTTGCCAAATGGACTCCCAACTCAAATGAATTTGACCTGTACCGGAGATCTCATGCACCGGTACTGTCAGATTAAACTTGGTTGAAGCGAGCAGGGTGTATTTGTAG
>DFSO01000016.1:0-744 GCA_002378665.1 Loktanella sp. UBA3435
CTGTCCCCTTGGGTCTTGAGAGCGTTTGATTGCCTTGTTGAAGATCACGCGACCGTTCTCAGAAATACCGTGAACTTGAAAAACATCCTTGGCCAAATCGAGGCCGACTGTTTTTACTGACATTGGGTGGCTCTTTTCCTAGCAGTTGATGACAACTGCATTGTGGCACATTTGATGCCGGGGGAGCAGGAGCCATCCACCTCATCCGCTTAGGGCCGGATCTTCATTGAGTAATGCCGTTTCTAGCAGACGATGACAGCTGCAATGGGTATCACTCTCGCTCCTATTGCACACGCATCCCACTTTACCAAGTTCGGGTCATTAGTCGAAAGAACTATGCTTTTGGGGGCAGCGAGTTATTGTCAACGCACACAATCAAAAGGAGAGGGAGGTGCATAAATTTATATGCGGGCTAATGCTGAGTATAATGATTGGGAATAGCGCCCATGCTGAGTTCTCTGGTGAGATTGTCTTGCTGCCGACGGGATGTCAGCAATCTTCAGAATGTACACTTGGCGACAACTTTGGCTATATCGATAGTCGAAATGTAGGTTGGGAAGCAGATAAAGGTGATATCACTGATGGCGCGTCAATTCCACGGTGGGCGCAATTCTTTGCTGGCGACCCGTTTGAAGAGTGATACCTGCCAGCGGCTATTCTGCACGATCACTATTCAAAATCTGTTCGGCCTGTCCGTGGATGGTACCAAACCCAGCAAATGTTTCATGAAGTGCTGATTGTAAG
>DFSO01000016.1:1087-24646 GCA_002378665.1 Loktanella sp. UBA3435
CGAAGCCGAAGCAGGGAAGTCGTGCCCTACCATTCGTGGCGTCAGCTGCATCAACGCTGACACGCCAGGCGGTGCTATTCTCATTAGGCAACCTTCGTCATTTGGTACGCCAGAGTATAACGAACTTTTTGATGCTGCGCGTACACAGATTTTGTCAGACGGTTTGACCGATCCTATCCCGATTCTAGAACTCATCCGAGAACTCTCTCCTAACGACATCTACTTCGAAAACACGGGCGGAACGTTGGGCGGGGCTCAGGAATTTTAGACACTTGGGAATATTGCAACGCTGGGTAGCTTGGTTATGATCAATTGGCTTGCTTCATGACTGACGTCAATTGTGATCATCGCGCCTCATCACATTGAGCAGCTTTCCGTTTCGGCAAATGTCGGCAATTGGTTGATGCGCCGCAGCGTAGTTAACGCTGTATGAACGGCAGCTTTGGGCCGTGAGTAACGACCGCATGGGTTGTCTACTAAACTTGCCGCAAAAATTCTAGTGTTCAACACAAACATTTTTCGGGGGGATTACCGCGGATGCGCCACCCCATTTATCCGGTTGTCGAAGGCGAGCAGATCGCCGGCCTCATATCGCAATTTCAGCTGATAGATAGGGTTTCGCACACGTGCGCAAAAAAAAGCGCGGTAGGCTTTGTAGGCGCGAGCCTGAACGCTCATGGGATGCGTGGATACCGGTGCCATGGTTTTTGCCGAGGCGGGGCTTTTGGCCAAGACGCTTGCCGCCGTTCATTTCGGGGCGTTGCAAAGCTATCGTGAAGCCTATGCCGACCCGCTGAGAGTTCCCCCTATTGGTGGACAGCTTGGCTGGCCCGAATGGACATCGGTGCGCTTGTTTGACGCCACCTCAGAATGACTTAGTCCGAATACTATCGCTATCTGTGGCTGTTACAGACCAAGCGCCTTTTGCAGCACTCAACCTATCGGATCAGCGAGATTAGGAGCTTTCGCGGGTTCAACAACCCCGAAAGCTTGGCGCGTGCTTATAAGAAGCAGTTCGTCCTAACTGCTTCGGACGCACGGGAACCGCAGCTTTAGGCATCAATCGGACCATTTTTTAACCTGCTAGTTAAGGAAAAAACGGCTCTTTCCGGAAACCCCCCTTGTGGTTCAATCACATGGCCGTTCAGGGCTGTCGTTTATGGGATCATCCGGACTTTAGTAACAAGCTGACGTAGCAGAACAATCGCCTCGGACTTGGCGGTTGCACGGTTCGGGCTGCCGGCAAGAACGTTAATCTTGGCGCCGAAGACCAGTTGGCTCTTTGGGCAAATCTGGCGCCTGCTTCGACATTCGATCGGTTGGGTTGCAGTGCGCTTAGGACTTGGCGTGCAAGTGGGTTAGCAGGTGGTGAAATTTTTCACCTTGTACAGCTACATGGCCGCGTAGTTCATCGGCGGCGCTTGTACTGTCGCCGGCGGACAAAGCTGAAACGATGGCTTCGTGTTCGGACATAGATTGCTCCAGCCGTCCGCGCAGGTGAAGTTGCATGCGGCGGTATGGCTTTAGGCGCTTTTGGAGCTTGATCGCCAATCCCTGCAAGTAGCTGCTTTTTGCGGCTTCATAGATTAGGTGATGAAACTTTTCGTTGTAGCCATAGTAGCGGTCGGCGTCGTTTTTGACGACCGCTTGCTTGCAAAGGTCGTTGACCTGCTTGAGAGCATCTAGCTCGGGCTCGGTGATCCGTTTTGCGGTAAGATGCCCACAAGAAGCTTCTAGTTCTGCCATCGCCTCGAACATTTTCACCAGCTCTAGCGGGCCAGGTTCGACCACAAAAACGCCGCGGCGAGGGCGGTGTTCCACCAGACCAGTCGACGCCAATTTTTGGAATGCTTCTCGAATCGGTGTCCGCGAGACGCCGAAATGATCTGCCAAACGAATTTCGTCCAGACGTTCGCCGTTGGCGAAACTGCCTGTCACGATCATCTGTTCAAGATCGTCAAGTATATGATCCGCGCGGCGATTTTCCATAATTCTCTTATCTGATAGCGGTAGCATAAAATCAATATAGGACATATTGTATACAAGAAACTTGACATGGGATGCAATAATCTAAAAGCTTTGGCGATTAGCCACCGACGGATGTTCGGTTTGGCGTCCTAGGGAGGGTACAATGAAATATAAGCTTTATGCCGCAGCGGCGGCGATTACGTTATTTGCAGGTGCTGTTTCCGCAGAGGAATTGCGCTTGTCCCACCAGTGGGCTGAAGGCGATGTGCGCCATCAGGTTGCTCAAATGGTTGCCGATGACGTCGCGGCGGCGGGTGTTGATCTGACGATCCAGATTTTCCCGAACCAGACACTGTTTAAGGCGCGTGAGCAATATACACCGTTGAGCCGTGGCCAGTTGGACATGACGGTCTTGCCGCTGTCTTACGCAGGCGGTCAGCAACCAGCTTATAACCTGACGCTGATGCCGGGCCTTGTGAAAAACCACGACCACGGTGACCGTCTGTCTCATTCGCCTTTCATGGCCGAAATTGAAAACATAATGGCTGGTGATGACGTGATGGTTCTCGTCCACGGTTATCTGGCCGGTGGTTTTGGCTCTAACAAGGGCTGCATCACCAAACCAGAAGACGTGGCAGGCGTTACAATCCGTGCGGCTGGTAAATCATTTGAAGAAATGCTTGCATCTGCGGGCGCATCGATTTCCTCAATGGCGTCATCTGAGATTTACCCCGCATTGCAGTCGGGCGTTCTGGATGCGACC
Source organism: Loktanella sp. UBA3435 (assembly GCA_002378665.1). Taxonomy (GTDB): domain Bacteria; phylum Pseudomonadota; class Alphaproteobacteria; order Rhodobacterales; family Rhodobacteraceae; genus Yoonia. Next base: position 3,819 of record DFSO01000016.1, read on the forward strand.
AATACCTCTTCCGAGAGCTTCGTCAGCTACCGCCTTTACGAGCAGCTCAAGTGCTATACGCCTGCAGGCGATTATGCGCTGTGGTTCATGTATCAGCCATTGCTGATGAACAAGGCAACTTTTGACGGCCTGAATGCGGACCAACAGGCGGCGTTGCGTGCAGCTGGCGAAAAGGCGCAAGCATTCTATCTTGAGCAAGCAAAACTGGGTGATGCGGTTGCGGCCAAGGCGTTTAGCGACGCTGGTGTGGAGCTGGCAGAGATGACCGAAGCCGACTTTAACGCTTGGCGCGATGTTGCCGCGATGTCTTCGTATCCGGCATTTGTTGCTGAAACGCCTGATGGCCAGCGGCTGCTCGATATGGCGCTCTCCGTCGAGTAATCCTCACGACGCGTCCGCTGGATCATCTGGCGGGCGCGGACACAACTCAATTTGAAAGTTTGCCTCGTGGATAGCCCCGCTTTTTCAACGCCGCCTGTTGTCCGCTTTATCGGATTGATATCAACGGTTAGTGGCGTCATGGCGTCATTTATGATCCTCGCCTCCGTGCTGATCACCTGTCAGATGATTTTTATCCGTGCGGTCTTGGGTCAATCGACGATCTGGCAAACGGAGGCTGTCATCTATCTGATGATCGGTGCGACGATGATCGGGCTTGCCTATGTGCAAAAGCTTAAAGGTCATGTTGGCGTTGATCTCATCCCGACGATGCTCGGCCCAAAGGGGCGACGCATCATGGCGATCTTTACGCTATTTTTGACGGCGATGATGATGGCCCTGATGCTTTATTATGCCTACGACATGTGGCACTTCGCGTGGAAACGCGGCTGGAAATCCGAAACCGTTTGGGCTGTTCCGCTGTGGATTCCCTATTTGGTCATGCCCGTTGGCTTTGGGCTTTTCCTTTTACAACTCGCCGCTGACCTCTGGATGGTTTTGCGAGGCGAAGACATCGGCGCTGCCGAAGATCTGGGGTATTGATGGATCCGCTTGTTGTTGGTGGCCTCGTCGCCCTTTGCACCGTTGTGGTGCTGTTTTCAGGCGTTTCGGTGGCAACAGGCCTGTTGATCGTCGCGACAGGGTTCCTTTTTGTGTTTGATGGCGCCCGCTCGCTCGTGGCCTTGCCTGAGCTGATGTATGGCGAGTTGAACAGCTTTGCTCTTTTGTCGATCCCGATGTTCATCATCATGGGGGCTGCGATTTCGTCAACGCGGGCAGGGCCCGACCTTTATGAAGCGCTTGAGCGCTGGTTGACCAAAGTGCCGGGTGGATTGGTTGTTTCCAACCTTGGAGCATGCGCGCTCTTTGCCGCGATGTCGGGGTCAAGTCCCGCCACATGCGCGGCTATCGGCAAGATGGGCATCCCAGAGATGCGCAAGCGCGGCTACCCCGATGAAGTCGCCGCAGGGTCCATCGCGGCAGGTGGTACGCTTGGCATTCTGATCCCGCCGTCTGTCACCATGATCGTTTACGGCATTGCCACTGAAACAAGCATTGGGCGGTTGTTTCTTGCGGGCGTCATTCCAGGCCTCCTGCTTGTGTCGCTGTTTATCGCATGGGCGATCTACGACACATGGCGGCGCGGCGCGGCTGGTGTGGCCCTGTCGGGTATCAACTATAGCTGGGCAGAACGGTTCGAGGTTCTTCCGCGCGTCCTGCCGTTTGTCGGGATCATCATTGGCGTGCTCTATGCCCTTTATGGTGGGATCGCGACGCCGTCTGAAACGGCTGCGGTCGGCGCGTTGCTTTGCATTGTCGTCGCGATGATTGTTTACCGGCTGTACCAACCATCAGCACTTTGGGCTGTGTTGCGCGATGCCACCAAGGAATCCGTGATGATCCTTTTCATCATTGGGGCCGCGGGGGTGTTTTCCTTCATGCTTTCATCGCTGTTTGTGACGCAATCGGTCGCAAGTTGGATCGCAGACCTTGACGTCAATCGCTGGGTTCTGATGGGTATTATCAACCTGTTCCTACTGGTTGCGGGTTTCTTCTTGCCACCTGTGGCGGTGATTTTGATGTCCGCTCCGATCCTATTGCCGATCATCACAACGGCTGGTTTTGATCCGATCTGGTTTGCAGTCATCCTGACGATCAATATGGAAATCGGTCTGATCACACCGCCTGTGGGCCTTAACCTCTATGTCATCAACGGTATCGCGCCTGACATTTCGCTCAAGAAAATTCTTGTCGGATCGATGCCTTTCGTGGGCTGTATGGTGCTTGCGATTGTGATCCTTTGCGCATTTCCAAGTCTGGCGACTTGGCTTCCCGATTATCTAATGGGGCCAGCCCTATGAGCCTACTTGCCGATCTTCTTTCAACACTGATCGACCGCAGGCTCCCTGTTTTGGGGGGCGTGCGGGCTGATGATCGCTCAACGGAAATGCTTTGCAGAGACCTGATTGGCACCCTCGGCGAGGTGACGGGATATGCCGTGGCACGTCAGATTCTTGATCGTTATGAGGCAATGAAAGATAGCGAAAAACACGCGTTTTTCCGGTTTCTTAACAATGAAATGGATATCGACACGGATGTCGTCATGGCTGCTACGACCGCTTATGCTGCTGACGGGTCAGTCGTCAACTTTCGACAGTTGATGAAAACCGCCGAAGCGCCGCGTCAGGAACTCGCGCGCCGCCTCAATCAGGTGCCCGGTGCGACCGCGCGGATTGTCGCGATGCGCAACGACCTCTTGCGGTTTATGAAGACGGACACCGAGCTGGCAAAGTTGGATGCTGATTTACAGCACTTGCTATCGAGCTGGTTCAATCGCGGATTTCTGGTTTTGCGCCCGATCAACTGGGAAAGCCCCGCGCATATTTTGGAAAAGATCATTGCATACGAGGCCGTACACGCGATTGACAGTTGGGATGATCTGCGCCGAAGATTGCAACCAACCGACCGCCGTTGCTTTGGGTTCTTTCACCCAGCGATGCCAGATGAGCCGCTGATTTTTGTCGAAGTTGCGCTGACAAAGGGTATCCTCGGTTCAATTCAGTCGGTATTATCCGAGAAGCGCGCACCGCTTTCCCCGACTCAGGCAGATACGGCTGTCTTCTATTCGATTTCGAACTGTCAGGCGGGGTTGGCGGGCATATCTTTTGGTAACTCTTTGATCAAACAGGTTGTGGGTGACCTGAGCAGCGCCTTGCCACAAATAGATACTTTCGTGACGCTTTCCCCGATCCCCGGATTGATGCGGTGGTTGACGGACAAGAAAATTGCAGACCGCGTCGACGATCCAGACATCCTGCGCGCGCTTGCCACGCATTACCTGCTCGAAGCGAAACGTGACGACGGCCTCCCCCGCGACGCGGTCGCGCGGTTCCATCTGAACAACGGTGCCTCGGTTCATGAGGTCCATGCTGGTGCCGATCTATCCGACAACGGGCGGGCCCAATCTGGAGGGGCGATGGTGAATTACCTTTACGATTTGGGTCGTATAACCGAGAACCACGAAGCCTTTGCAACAAGCCAAAAAGTGGCGTCCTCTGCGGCATTGCGCACGCTTGCCCGCAAGACGTTAACTGTCGCCGCCTGATACTCTGGAAAGTCCAATGACCAATTTACTTTATGATACATTGTTTGGGCGGCATGCTGGAAAATCCACGCCGTTTCTGCATTTGCCAGACGGGACAACGCTGACCCATGATCATTTCCTGCGTATGGCGGCTCGATATGCGCATGCGATGACTGAACTGGGGTTAGTCGCGGGCGACAGGCTTGCGGCGCAAATCGAAAAATCCCCCGAAGTTTTGGCTGTCTATGCTGCTTGCGCCCAAACGGGCGTGATTTTCTTGCCGTTGAACACTGGCTATACAGCCGCTGAACTTGACTATTTTATCGGCAACTCCGGAGCAAAGCTTGTGCTTGCGACGCGGCGTGCAGAAGAAGCGCTTTCGCCAATTGCTGCCATTTATGATGCGATATTGCGCACGTTGAACCCCGATGGCAGCGGGAGTTTCCCTGAGCTTGCGGCGAGCCAGTCCGATGTGTTCGAGACCGTGAGCCGTGCGCCCGACGATCTTGCGGCTTTCCTCTACACTTCGGGCACAACGGGCCGTTCTAAGGGAGCGATGCTCACACAGGCCAACCTTGTTTCGAACGCACAAACGCTCGCCGATTATTGGCAGTTTACGTCTGGGGATGTACTGTTGCACGCCTTGCCGATTTTCCACACGCATGGGTTATTTGTCGCCAGTAACGTGACACTCATTGCGGGCGGCGCGATGATCTTCCTGCCAAAGCTGGATATGGATCAGATGATCGGCTTTATGCCACAGGCCACCACGATGATGGGTGTGCCGACGTTTTATACGCGGCTTTTGGATGATAACCGATTTACCGCCGAGCTTGCGGCGCACATGCGGTTGTTCGTATCTGGGTCCGCACCCTTGCTGGCCGAAACCCATGTGCGGTTCGAAGAACGCACCGGTCACCGTATCCTTGAACGGTATGGGATGACCGAAACGAATATGAACACCTCCAACCCCTATGATGGCGAGCGTCGTGCAGGCACTGTTGGTTTTCCATTGCCGGGAGTTGAGTTGAAAGTCACCGATCCCGCAACGGGTGAGAGTGTGGCCGCTGGTGAGATTGGTCAGATCGAAGTGCGCGGACCAAACGTGTTTGAGGGCTACTGGCAGATGCCCGAAAAGACGGCCGAAGAATTGCGGGCTGACGGGTTCTTTATCACGGGTGACTTAGGGCTGATTGATGAGGATGGTTATGTTACGATCGTTGGCCGCAACAAGGATCTGATCATTTCGGGTGGTTACAATATCTATCCCAAAGAGATTGAGCTCATCCTTGACGATCAACCGGGTGTCTTGGAAAGCGCAGTGATCGGCGTGCCGCATCCTGATTTTGGAGAAAGTGTCGTGGGGCTGCTGGTGGCAGAACCTGATGCGACCTTGTCAACCGAGGCCGTGATGGCGGCGTTGGGTAAACAGCTTGCACGGTTCAAACAGCCAAAAATGCTGATTGTGATGTCGGAATTCCCGCGAAACACCATGGGGAAACTGCAAAAGAATATCTTGCGCGAACAGTTCGCCGATACGTTTAGTCCACCTAAATTCTGATTGAGACATAGGAAGTCAACAATGGCACTCACGGCAATAATCGAAGCACATGGCGGACCAGAGCAGTTTAAGCTGGTGGACCTAGACGTAGGACAGCCCGGCCATGGCGAGGTTCGGATTGTACAGAAAGCAGTAGGTCTCAATTTCATCGACGTCTATCAGCGCACGGGTCTTTACCCCATGCAATTGCCCCACGCGATGGGCATGGAGGCCGCGGGCATTGTGGACGCAATCGGCGAAGGCGTGACCCATCTTAAAATTGGGGACCGTGTTGCCTATGCCTCACAGCCACCCGGTTCTTATGCTGAGGCACGTGTGATGCCAGCCGCACAGGTTTGCCCGCTGCCTGACGGTATCTCGTTTGAAGAAGGTGCCGCGATGATGCTGAAAGGCATGACCGTGGAATATCTTTTCCACCGCACCACGCCATTGAAGTCTGGCGACACCGTGTTGTTTCATGCTGCGGCTGGCGGGGTCGGTCTGTTGGCATGCCAATGGGCGCGTTCGGAAGGAATAACTTTGATCGGCACGGCTGGATCAGAAGAGAAATGCCAGCTTGCCGTCATGCATGGCGCCACCCATTGCATCAACTACCAGAATGCCGATTGGGTGGACCAAGTTCGCAGCCTCACAGGTGGCAAGGGCGTTGATGTCGTCATGGACGCTGTTGGCAAAGATACTTTTGAAGGCTCGCTGAATTCGCTTAAGCCGCTGGGCATGATGATCAGTTTCGGCAATGCGTCGGGCCCAGTTCCGCCCTTGGATATCGGAATCCTTGGCAAGAAGGGATCACTCAAGATTACACGTCCAACTGTATTCACACATATTGGCGACCATGCGACCTGTCAGGCGATGGCAAAGCGGTTGGGCGAGAAGGTTCTTTCTGGCGACGTGAAGATTTTCATCGGCCAGCGGTTTGCTCTCAAGGATGTGGCTAAAGCGCATGAAGCCCTAGAAGCACGTACGACTACAGGCAGCACGATTTTGGAAATCTAAAATTCTGCAACCTAAGTCGTCGGGCGTAAATTCAGAAGTGCGCGGGATTAACTGGTTGCAATTTGGGTCTAAAGACGGAACCTATTGAGCTTCAACGTAACCACAAAACCGAGCATTGAATGATCGATATTTTAGAAGGCCTCAAGGCGGCGTTTTGGCTTGTCGTAAGCTTTGATGCCGAGCTTTGGGAGATCAGCCTTCGGTCTTTGCGCGTAACGTTGACGGCCTTGGTGATCGCGAGTTTGATCGCTATTCCATTGGGCACATATCTTGCTGTGCAACGGTTTCGTTATCGGCGGTTTATAATCTCTTTGATCAATGCGCTTATGGGGCTTCCGCCTGTCGTGATCGGGTTGATCGTCTATATCTTGCTTTCGCGTTCGGGGCCTTTTGGTGTGTTGAACCTCTTGTTCACGCCAACCGCGATGATCATCGCGCAGGTCATTATTATTACGCCCGTCATCGCGTCGATTGCCCATCAGGCGATGCGCGAACTTTGGGCGGAATATCATGATCTTCTGATCTCGCTGAACACGACGAAGTGGCAACGCATCGTGACGCTCATCCGCGACGGGCGGCGCAATCTTTTGACGGCCGCACTTGCAGGGTTTGGTCGGGCGATTGGCGAGGTCGGGGCGATTATGATTGTGGGCGGGAACATTGATCATGTGACCCGCGTTTTGACGACCGCGATTGCGCTTGAGACGGGGAAGGGTGATTTCGCGCTGGCATTGGGGCTTGGATTTGTTCTGATCGGTATTGCGATTGTCGTGAACCTCGCGATCCATACGCTGTCCCGCACTGAACGGGAGGGACGGTGGTGAGTGCAATGTTTCCATTAAAGTTGCACCAAGTTCTTGTGCGCAGGCGCGGAAAAACTGTGATTGGGCCCGTCGATTTAGAGCTAGGTCCGCAGGGCGCGACAATGATTGTCGGACCAAATGGATCAGGCAAAACCACGCTTTTGCGTGTGATGCATGGGATCGAACGGATCAGTAGCGGATCGGTTCAGTGGGAGGATGATGATCCTGCTAAACATGCGTTCGTTTTCCAGTCACCTGTTGTCTTGCGGCGCACGGTGGTGCAAAATTTGGCCTATCCTTTGGAACTTTTGAAGTTGCCCAAGCTCACCGTTAAAACCTCCGTAGCGGAGTGGCTTGGCCGGATTGGGTTGCAAGGCAAGGCGGATATGTCGGCCACACGCTTGTCTGGCGGTGAGCGTCAGAAATTGGCGATTGCACGTGCGCTTATTCGTAAGCCTGATGTGCTGTTTCTCGATGAACCTTGTGCCAATCTTGACGGACACGCTACCCGCGAAATCGAGGCGATCTTGCAGGAGGCGACAGCTGCGGGAACCCGGCTGGTAATGGCTACACATGACATGGGTCAAGCGCGCAGACTTGCGCATGATTTGGTGTTTATGCTCAATGGAAAAATACACGAAACAGGCGGCGCAGATTCGATTTTTGAATGTCCAAAAACGAAGGAACTGACCGCATTTCTGAATGGGGATATTGTCGTATGAAAAAGCTAATGGTGACTGCTGCTGCAGTGTTGTGGTCGCAATGTGCTATGGCTGACGAGATGCGTCTAGCAGTGACGACCTCGTTCGACAATTCGGGTCTGTCAGAGGTTTTGCTGCCGGCGATTAAGGCTGACCTTGATATTGATTTGCAGCTTTTGGTGGTGGGAACAGGGCAGGCCTTAAAGCTTGGCGAGGCGGGCGATGTCGACGCTGTTTTGGTGCACTCCAAGGCCGCTGAAGACACCTTTGTCGCGGCAGGCCATGGCACACACCGTCGTGAAATCATGTATAACGATTTTGTCTTGATCGGACCTAAAGCGGATGGAGCAGATACGGCGAATGCGACGAGCGCTGCCGATGCATTCGCGCGTGTTGCGAGCGCTGAGGCAGCGTTTGTCAGCCGCGGCGACGATAGCGGCACCCATAAAGCAGAACTTGGGATTTGGTCCTCAGCGGGTCTTGAAGTAGGTGGTTTTGGGTCATGGTATCACGCGGTTGGGGCTGGCATGGGCGCTGCACTCAATACGGCGGCGGGTCTCGACGCCTATATCTTTGCGGATCGCGCAAGTTGGTTGAATTTCGGCAACAAAAGCGGCCTTGCGCTGACCTATTCAGGGGATCCTGCCTTGTTTAACCAATATGCGTTCTTGCCTGTTGATCCCGCGAAAAACGCCAATATCCGAAGCGACTTGGCGATGAAACTTGAAGGCTGGCTCACCAGTCGGCGCGCGGCTGACCTCATCAATGGCTATGAGATCAACGGCGAGCCGTTGTTTGTTTTCAATGCGGTAGTGCAGTAATCAGTGGTGGTGCGGCTCGTCATCCAGATGGCCGTGCACCGCGAATTGCATGATGTCAGCGTCTTGTGATTCAATCATCCGGTAACTCTCGCGGACACCAGCGGGGGTTAACTCGCGGGTCACCGTGAGAATGGTATTGGGTGCATGATCGATACAGAGCTCGGCCATCTGGTCGAGTTCCTCATATGCGGTGCCCAACGCTGCCTCGACCGACGGTGCACCATAAATATCGACGAAGTGTTGCGCCAATAGCTGTGCGATGGTTTCGCGTTCTTGCGGCTCGATTTGGGTGACGGCGACGCAGCTCACGCGCCCGAATGTCTCGGTGCCCATCCAGCCGTTTGTGAAGGCTTGACGCGCCTTGCCGACAAGATCAGCCTCGCCCCAGTTGGAGAACTCAAAGCCGCCAGAAATGCACCATTCGCCAGTGCGCGCGGGGTTGTGAAATACCCTTTGGTCGCTTTCGTCAAAGTGGATTGCGCGGGCAAGTTTCATACGGGCCTCGTGAGGATTGCAGTGAGAGGGATTAGCGTCGTATTCCCTGCGACTTTTAACAAAAGCCCCATGGATTCGTCCACGCCGAGATAAGTGCCAGTTTGCCCTGCGGCAGTGATCTCGCCTGACAAGCCATGGGCCAGTCCGACCCATTCGCGGTGCAGGCTTTTGGTGCCACCGTCGGCCCAAGCGTTGATGCCAACCAGTGTGTGGCGCACCCATGCTTCGAGCAGTTCGACGGCACTCACCTCAGCACATCCTTCGGCATAGAGGGCTGTCATCTCTGGCGTGAGGCCCATTTCGTCGCTGGCAGGCCAAAGCGAGAGCGTGAGGTCAATCACGAGCCAATCAGCCATGTCGTCGACGGGGTCAGACGCTGCAATACGCAATGCGCCGCAGATGCCGCCGTTGACATAGATCGTGCCGTCCCACCCCAGATGAACGCCGACTTCTGGCGGGGCCAAGGCGCCAAGTGCGTTTTGAATGCCGACGCCGCAGATGGGCAGCATTGCGGTCGCTTGCGCAAGCGGGACGTCAGGGGCAAAGACGATGGCCGCACGCAATGTGTCAGCAGCCAGATCGTGGATCACGAGACCCGCGTCGCAGCCCTCAGTCGCGGCGGCAATCGCCAAGGCAAAGGGATCACCGCCCTGCGCATCTTGCGCCGAGAATAGGGGAGGCAGCGTGACTGATGTCATGCGTGCCCCTTCGCGATGAGGTCTTTGGCCACAGCGCGGAAAACTTTCGCCTGTGGGCTGTCGGGCTTGGAGACAACGATTGGCGCGCCACCGTCAGCGGCTAACCGGATATCCATATGCAGCGGAATTTCCGCAAGCAATGGCACACCCAGCTTTTTGGCCTCTGTTGCAACCCCACCATGTCCGAACATGTGCTCTTCGTGGCCACATTTCGAGCAAATATGCGTCGACATGTTTTCGATCATGCCGATGATCGGCGTGCCAAGTTGGTTAAACATATCGATACCTTTGCGGGCATCCAGAAGTGCTATGTCTTGTGGCGTCGAGACGATGATCGCGCCGTTCAGGTCGGTCTTTTGCGCCAGTGTCATTTGCACGTCGCCCGTGCCCGGAGGCAGGTCGACGATGAGCACGTCAAGCGCGCCCCATTGCACTTGGGTCAGCATTTGCTGCAACGCCCCCATAAGCATCGGACCGCGCCAGACCACGGCCTGATCTTCGTTGGTCATCAGGCCGAGCGACATCATGGTCACGCCAAAATTGCGCATCGGCAGGATGATTTTACCATCAGGTGACGCAGGCCGCCCCGAGACGCCGAGCATCCGCGGCTGCGACGGGCCGTAGACGTCTGCATCCAGTAGGCCTACGCGTCGCCCTTCGGCGGCAAGCGCGCAAGCGAGGTTGGAGGCAACGGTTGATTTGCCCACGCCGCCCTTGCCAGAGGCTACGGCGATGATCCGGTCAACGCCCGGAATTTTCTGTGGGCCAGTGGGTTCGGATTTACGCGATGGTTTGAGGTCGGGCGGCGCCTTTGTCGTTGTATGTGCAGTCAGAATGATGGCGACGGTTGTAACACCGTCCAGCGCTTTGATCTGCGCCCCTGCATCGTCCTTAAGTGCAGTATAGGCTGCGGCGTGGCTGCCGCTTACTTCCATTACAAAGCGCACTGCGCCGTCAGTGACCGTCAGCGCCTTGACGATGCCAGCCTCAACAATCGACGACCCGCTGATGGGGTCTTTGACGCCAGCAAGGACGCCAAGCACGGATTCTCTGGTCGCGGTCACGTTATGATTGCCCTTCGATTGCGCCTGTCACGACGTGTTCCATTTCTAGTCCGTCGATTGTCAGAACCATTTTCGCCTCGAATTTACGGCCCGATGTGTCGCCTGCGTTGCGCAAGGCCTCCTCAATAGCTTGCTGGGATGTGACCCCAACCTGTTTGAGGAATTTACGCATCGACATATTGAAGTCTTCGCTCATTTTCGTGTCTCCGTGATTTTGGAATGTGGGCAACTCAAGCCTTAATGATCTTTGCGTTTTGCCAGATAATCATCTGTTGATCGCGGACGCGGGCGTTCGCCGCCAGCAAACGGGTTATTCTCCGAGTGATACTGCGCATTGATCCGGCACCCGTCACACATCTGGATCATTCGTACCGCCTTTGGATTGGCAAACATGGCGTGATTGCCTGCGAGCTTTTCCATGATTTTTTCGACGGTAGATTTAACCCCAAACAAGGTGCCGCATTCGACGCAGGCAAAGGGTTCCTCTTCGTTGAGGATTGATTGGGTGAAGGCCGCGTCGGTCAGGTCAAGTTGCGGGGCAAGCGTGATCGCCTTTTCGGGGCAGACGTTCGTGCAGAGTCCACATTGCAAGCAGGCGTCTTCTTGGAACCGCAGTTGCGGCAGATCGGGGTTATCGCCAAGCGCGCCAGAGGGGCACAGCGAGACGCAAGCCAAGCACAGCGTGCAGGCGTCAGTGTCGACGATCACTGCGCCGTAAGGTGCGCCTTGTGGAAGGGCGATGTTTTCGACGTCTGGGTTGAGCGCCTTGGCGGCCAAGCGGGCGACTTGCCGCCGCGTGCCCAGCGGCAAGATAGGGGTCGCAAGTGCCTTGGTTGGAGCCTTATCAAAAAGGTGATCGGAGAGCGCGTCAGGATCAGCAATATCAAGAAGCGTGACTTTGTCGGCTGAGATCGCATCTGCCAGCGCAAGCTGTGGATCAAGTGCGTCGCGTTCGGTTTTTGGACCGAGCAAAATATCGACGTGGGCAAAGCCAGAGGCCAGAGCTGCCAGCATTTCAGCGTGACCAAAGCCAGACAATGCGCTGACCTCCATCGGGATCACATGGGCAGGCAGACCGCGCCCGTGACGTGCGGCAAGACCAATCATCTGCGCGCCGTGGTCGTCGTGGACCAAAAGCGTCGCGTCCGTACCGCCTGCTTCGCGGTAGGTAGACGCCAATGTGTTGATGCGGCGGAATGTGTGATCAGGCGAGGGCATATCGTAGGTGATAGCACCCGAGGGGCAGACGGCGGCGCATGACCCGCACCCTGCGCAGATCATCGGATCTATTGTGACGTGCTCGCCCGCGGACAGGATCGCGCCAGTCGGGCAGACATTGAGACAATTCGAGCAGGCTGGTTTCTCGGCCCGCGAGTGGGCGCAAAGGGACGTTTCCAAACGCACAAAAAGCGGCTTCTCGAAGGTGCCAACCATCTGGCTTGCGGCGAAGATTGCGTCGGCCACTGCGGTGGCGCTTTTGGGATCGGCGCGCAGGTATCCATCACGCTTTTCAGGCGCCGGAAATAGGGGCGTGTCACCCGTCAGATCAAGGATAATGTCGCAATGAGAGATGGCGCCATCGCGGGCATCCGTGAGCGCTGGTGTTCCGCGCCCACCGAGAGTGCTTTGCTGAAACGCCTTGATCTTAACTTCGAATTGACCAATGGTACCAGATGCTTGGTGTAGATGCCCTACGACAAAATCAAACGCTGAAGTAGGCTCCACTACGCTACCTGCCACAAGCAAAATCGTCACAGACAGCGTGTCGGTAAGCTTGTCGGCTGCGGCCATAGCGACCTCTTGCGGGCCAATGATCAGGCACGTGCCTTCGGACACGACGTCTATGGATTTGTAGGATGGAGCAGGGAGCGCGGCGTCGGCGATTAGTGCCGCCATTTTGGCTGTTGTGGATGCTTTGTCATCTGTCCAGCCCGCGCGGTCACGGATGTCGACAAATTGAGGCTGCTCCGCATCAAGTTCTTCCGCGAGCTCGGAAAAGCGGTGCGCCTCTTGGGCGCAGGCGATTGTGACGTCGCCCGCTTGTATGGCTTTTGCGGCGACGTCTATTTGGGTTGTGCAAAGGCTGGAATAACAGCCAGAGCACGCCGCATCAGTCGCCGCTGACAAGCGAGTGGCATCGACGGTTTGCGAACCAAGGCAATCACATAGAAGTAATGTTTTTGACATGCGCTCTCCCGATCTGCCGCTGCACTCTACCGTTGCACAGGTAGTCAGCATTTTTACGGACAGTAAACTTGTTTTTCGATTTGGTAACGGGAATTGACCATTTGCAAGCGCAGCATTTTGACTATTTTTCAGCACCTTTTGTGGGCTTTGGGCTGCCGAATGCCTTTAAAGTAAGGCCGCAGCTCATTTTTCGGCTTTGCGGCAATTTTTTTTTTTGTACCTTTCGGGAATTTTATTCCTTTGAAATCGCGGCGAACTGGTAAAGAATAGTTACAGAAGAAGCGGATTCGAAGGATCGTCGGTTGGCAGTTAAGTACCCTAATTCACAAAGCATCCCTGTAGGGGTTGTGGTGAAGCGCACACCCGGTGTGACGCGCTGGGCTAAGTATGCTTGGAGGGCTTCTGCGATTTTACCTGGCGCGGGCAAGGCTGACTGGAAAGTTTTGCGGACTGAAGGCGACGTGACCGAGTTTCATGCAGCGACCTTGCCGTTGACGCTTTATGTGTCGGATGCCGAGGCCTATGCGCATGAGTTGATGACGCGAGAGCCGTCGGTTTACGCTGTGCTGCGCCAGAATGAGGATGCAAATGACCTACCTTGGAAGGTCGCACTTGTCACAGCGTCCCCTTACGAGGCGCAAGACTATTGCGACTCTGCCGAGGAATTGGTCGAGAAAATTCCAATGCCTGATGGGTTGCATGCTTGGATCGCTGATTTCGTCGAGACCTATTACGAGGAAGAAGCGTTTGTGAAACGCCGTCGCGATAAGTCGCGGACTGATCGGGTCGAGGATGGCATTGGTGATGAACGGATTAAGCAAGTAAGCGATGTGTATCGCGCACCTCGCCGCAGGGAGGTCATAAATTGAGTGATATACTTCCTTCGTGGTCACGCAGACGTGCCGCTGTTGCTTCTGAAGCGAAAGCCGAAGCCTTGGCTACTGAGCAGGCTTTGTTGAAAAAAGAGCACGCTGAACTTAGTGAAAAATCTGACGAAGATATTTTAGAGGCTTTGGGCCTACCTGATCCAGACAGCCTTGTGCAAGGCGATGATTTTAAGGTGTTTTTATCGAAGGCAGTGCCTGCACATTTGCGCAAGCGCGCCTTGCGGACCCTGTGGCGCAGCAACCCAGTTTTGGCCTGCGTTGATGGGCTTAATGACTATGACGACGATTATCTGACGGGCAGTTTTGGCCAAGATCCGATTAAGACGACCTATCAGGTTGGCAAGGGGATGCTAGCTCATTTGCTTGAGGTTGAGCGCCAGAAAGAGGCTGCGTTGACACCCGACGCTATTGAGGAAGTGGTCGCTGAGCCTGAGTGCCAGACACCAGAAGATGATGCCTATGTCGCCGTTGTCGAGGACGCGCCAGAGCCGATGGAAGAGCCGATGCCAACACCACGACGTATGCAATTTCAATTTGAGGGAGACCTCGCATGAATGTTGTAGCTCCCGTTTCTGAGGTAACCCAAGAAGACAGGCTGCGCGCCGATTTGTATAATTACCTAGGCCTGATGCTGGTCGGGTCGCCCGATCAAATGCTTTTGGATCAAACCGCTGTATTAACGGGTGACGACACGCCGCTGGGGCAGGCTATCCAAGGGCTTGCACGGGTGGCGAAAGTGTCAAAGCCTAAGGCCGTGCAAACGGAATATAACGCGCTGTTTATCGGGCTTGGTCGTGGGGAATTGCTCCCCTATGCGAGCTACTATCTTACGGGATTTCTGAACGAAAAACCCTTGGCAAATCTGCGTGCGACAATGGCGAATTTTGGTATGACCCGTGCGGATGACATCTTTGAGCCGGAAGACAACATTGCGTCATTGATGGAAATGATGGCGGGGATGATTATTGGCCGCTTTGGCCGCACGGCTACTGTCGCCGAGCAAGCCGAGTTCTTTGGAGCGCATATTGGCACTTGGGCGAAACACTATTTTAACGATTTAAAGGCGGCAAAGTCATCGGTGCTTTATGCATCGATTGGCGCAGTTGGTGCCGCCTTTATGGATATTGAGCGCGAAGCATTTCGCATGACGGCAATCTGACTGGTTTGCCAAGAAACCGGCAAGGATGCTTGCCAAACATGGAAGGGGAGACATCCCATGAGCGATAAGACCGAAGGTACAAGCCGCCGCAATTTCCTAAAACTGGCAGGCACCGCCGCACCAGCGGCAATTGCAGTTGCGGCAGGTGGCGCCACGCAGGCTGCAGCACAGCCAGTGGATTTGTCATCCGACAAGATGCAAGACACCGAACACACACGGGCCTATCTGGCCAGCGCACGCTTCTAGGGTTTCAATCACACCCTAGTGGGTACGGTCGTGGATGACCGAACCTCGTGGGTTTCAGAGTTTTTCCAGCACCGCTGGATCAGGGAGGAAGACAATGCTCAGGAAAAAGACCAACGGGTATACACGTAGATCAGGCCGCACGCCGATCTTGGTGAATAAAGCTTCAAACGGTATTGACCGTCGCGGTTTCTTGCGCGGCTCGGGGCTTGCGATTGGCGGGCTTGCCGCGATTGCGGGCACGGGTGGCACGGTCACACAGGCGACGGCGCAATCTGCCGCGACGCGCGCAATTGAGACGATCAAATCGGTTTGCACCCACTGTTCAGTCGGCTGTTCGGTTATTGCCGAAGTCGATAATGGCGTTTGGGTTGGACAGGAGCCAGCATGGGATAGCCCGTTTAACCTTGGTGCGCATTGCGCGAAAGGTGCGGCAGTCCGCGAGCACGCCCACGGCGAGCGTCGCCTCAAGTATCCAATGAAAAAAGAAAATGGCGAATGGGTCCGTATCAGCTGGGAACAGGCGATCAACGAGATCGGCGACGGCATGATGAAAATCCGCGAAGAAAGTGGCCCAGATTCCGTTTACTGGCTCGGCTCCGCTAAGAGTAACAACGAGCAGGCCTATCTGTTCCGCAAGTTTGCAGCGTATTGGGGCACAAACAACGTCGACCACCAAGCCCGCATCTGCCACTCAACGACTGTTGCTGGTGTAGCAAACACATGGGGCTACGGCGCCATGACCAACAGCTACAACGACATCCATAACTCCAAGGCGATCTTCCTGATTGGCGGCAACCCAGCCGAGGCGCACCCTGTGTCCTTGCTGCACATGCTCAAGGCCAAGGAAGAGAACAACGCGCCGCTGATCGTCTGTGACCCACGCTTCACGCGCACTGCCGCCCATGCTGACGAATACGTCCGCTTCCGCCCCGGCTCTGACGTGGCGCTGGTGTGGGGTATTTTGTGGCATATCTTTGAAAACGGCTGGGAAGATCAAGAGTTCATCCGCACTCGCGTTTGGGGCATGGACGAGATCCGCGCGGAAGTGAAAAAGTGGACACCAGAAGAGGTCGAGCGCGTCACAGGTGCGCCTGGCTCTCAGTTGGAGCGCGTTGCCCGCACATTGGCCAACAACCGCCCTGGCACTGTAATTTGGTGTATGGGTGGCACGCAGCACACCAACGGTAACAACAATACCCGCGCCTACTGCATCCTCCAGCTTGCTCTTGGCAACATGGGCACTGCGGGCGGCGGAACTAATATTTTCCGTGGCCACGACAACGTGCAGGGTGCAACCGACCTTGGCGTTCTGGCCGATACATTGCCCGGCTACTACGGCTTGGCGGCTGGTTCATGGGCGCATTGGGCGCGCGTTTGGGAAGAGGATCTCGATTGGCTCAAGGGGCGGTTCTCCCCCGAGGTTGTCGGCGAAACGCCGATGATGAACCTCACCGGTATCCCTGTGAGCCGTTGGATTGACGGCGTGCTGGAGGATGCCGATAACATCGACCAACCTGATAACGTACGGGCAATGGTTTTGTGGGGTCACGCGCCAAACTCGCAGACCCGTCAGAAAGAGATGAAGACGGCGATGGAAAAGCTCGACATGCTTGTCGTGGTCGACCCATATCCGACTGTGTCTGCGGTTCTTCAGGACCGCACCGACGGCGTGTATTTGCTGCCTGCAACGACGCAGTTTGAAACGCGCGGTTCTGTGACTGCGTCCAACCGGTCCCTTCAGTGGCGCGATAAAGTGGTTGAGCCACTCTTTGAATCGCTGCCCGACCATACAATCATTTATAAGTTCGCGACCAAGTTCGGATTTGCTGACCGCATGTTCCGCAAAATTGGTATGGACAGCGAAGAAGAGCCAAACATCGAGGATGTCACACGCGAATTCAACCGCGGGATGTGGACGGTTGGCTATACGGGCCAGAGCCCTGAGCGCCTCAAGTTGCACATGGCCAACCAGCACACATTTGATCGCACAACGCTCCGCGCGGTTGGAGGACCCGCTGATGGCGATTTCTACGGTCTGCCATGGCCATGCTGGGGCACCCCTGAGATGAACCACCCTGGTTCGGCGAACCTTTATGATATGTCGCTGGCGGTCAAAGATGGCGGTTTGCCATTCCGTGCCCGCTACGGTGTAGAGCGCAATGGTGAAAACCTTCTGGCTGAAGGTGTATTTACACCGGGTTCCGAGATCGAGGACGGCTATCCAGAGTTCACCATGCAGATGCTGATCGATCTTGGATGGGATGGTGACCTGACCGCAGGAGAACGGGCGTCCATCGAAAAAGTTGCGGGTGCGCCTGACAAGCTTGGCGGCGTGAACTGGAAAACCGACCTTTCCGGCGGTATCCAGCGCGTGTCGATTGCCCACGGATGTGCGCCATATGGCAACGCCAAAGCGCGTGCCGTAGTCTGGACCTTCCCTGATCCCGTGCCAATCCACCGCGAGCCGCTTTACACAAACCGTCGCGATCTGGTGGCCGACTATCCAACTTATGAGGATAAGAAGTTCTGGCGCGTCCCAACCATGTATAAGTCCATTCAGGATAAGGATTTCTCAACCGATTATCCGATCATCCTGACGTCTGGCCGCTTGGTGGAATATGAAGGGGGCGGCGATGAGACTCGCTCCAACCCTTGGCTTGCCGAATTGCAGCAAGACATGTTCGTCGAGATCAATACACGTGACGCCAATAACTTGGGCGTGCGTGATGGGGCGCAAGTCTGGGTCGAAGGCCCAGAGGGCGGCAAGGTCAAGGTGATGGCGATGGTCACTGAACGGGTCGGCGAGGGCGTTGCCTTCATGCCGTTCCACTTTGGTGGTCACATGGAAGGCGTCGATCTGCGGGATAAATATCCTGAAGGCGCCGATCCTATCGTCTTGGGTGAATCCACCAACACCGCACAAACATATGGCTATGACAGCGTAACCCAGATGCAAGAGACGAAAGCTACTCTTTGCAAAATCTGGACAGCTTAAGGGAGAAGTAGAATGGCTAGAGCAAAATTTCTCGTAGACGCTGAACGCTGCATCGAATGTAACGCCTGCGTCACCGCTTGTAAAAACGAGCACGAGGTGCCTTGGGGCATCAACCGCCGTAAAGTTGTGACGATCAATGACGGCAAACCGGGTGAACGCTCGATCTCGGTGGCGTGCATGCATTGTTCGGACGCGCCTTGTATGGCGGTCTGCCCGACCGACTGTTTCTACCAAACAGAAGAAGGCATCGTGTTGCACTCCAAGGACCTGTGCATCGGCTGTGGTTACTGCTTCTATGCATGCCCATTCGGCGCGCCGCAGTATCCGCAGGCTGGCAACTTTGGCTCGCGCGGCAAGATGGACAAATGCACATTCTGTGCAGGCGGCCCAGAGGAGAACAACTCCACTGCCGAGTTCCAGAAGTATGGCCGCAACCGCATCGCAGAAGGCAAACTGCCAATCTGCGCGGAAATGTGCGCGACCAAGGCCCTGCTTGCTGGCGATGGCGATGAAGTGTCGAGCATCTACCGTGAGCGCGTTGTTGCCCGTGGTTTCGGGTCTGGCGCATGGGGCTGGGGCACAGCCTACAGCCAAAAAGGCGAGTAAAAATCGTTTTTTAGACATCAAGACTGGGCAGTCCCGCGCGGGCTGCCCTTCATGACACCGAATATAAGGACGTTTTGATGATCCGTTTTCTGAGCCTTATTGCTATTATCGTGACGTTCGCGGCATCTGCGTCGGCCCAAGAGGCTGCTGGCGATAGCCGTGCCTCGACTGGGGGCGCCCAGACGCTTGCTGATATTCTTGAACGGCAAGAAGGGCTGAAAGTTGACGAAACTTTCCGCAGCGAGGCAACGGGTAATCCTGATGCGGCAGCTCCCATCACCAATCAGCTGGGCACGCTTGGCGGTGCATCTGACCCTGAACTTTGGCGCGCTTATCGCTTTGGCTCTGCAGATATTTCCACCCAAAGCCGTGGCCCAGCGGCAACGACTGTGATCCAAGACGGCGGAATGTGGTGGCTTGAGTTCCGCGAGGATACACTTCTGACGATTGCAGTTTACCTGCTAGGCGGGACTTTTCTGGCGCTCGCACTATTCTATTTAGTGCGTGGGAAAATCCGGATCGGTGGTCAAAAGACGGGCCGCACAATTACGCGTTTTAAGGCCTTTGAACGTTTCGGTCATTGGCTTTTGGCCTCGTCGTTTATTGTGCTGGGGATCACGGGTCTATTCTCTCTCTTCGGGCGCAAGGTTCTAATTCCGCTTTTTGGCCACGAAACATTCTCTTTCATCGCCGTGGGTAGCAAGTGGGTGCATAATAACATCGCTTGGGCCTTCATTATCGCGCTCATTATCATCTTTTTTGCATGGGTCGTTCACAACTTGCCTGATCGGACAGACTTGCGTTGGCTTGCCAAAGCAGGCGGCCTTTTTGGCGGGGAGCACCCCCCTGCAAAGAAGTTCAACGCTGGCCAGAAACTGATATTCTGGGCGGTCATTGTTTTGGGCGGTTCAATTTCGGTATCTGGCTTATCGCTGCTGTTCCCATTTGAATATAACCTATTCGGGCACACGTTCTCGACACTCAATAGCTGGGGAGTTCCCGGCTGGTTTGGGGCCTCGGACTTGCCCTTCCCTCTACAGCCTCAGGAAGAGATGCAATACGCGCAGCTCTGGCACGCATTGGTCAGTTTGATCCTGACGGCCATAATCTTTGCACATATCTATCTCGGCTCGGTCGGCATGGAAGGCGCGTTTGACGCAATGGGGAAAGGTGAAGTTGAGGAGCAATGGGCCCGCGAACACCACAGTCTTTGGGTTCAGGATGTTTTAGGACCTGACGATAACGAAAAGGAGAAGGTTTAAAATGAAACCGTTTATTCTGGCCATTTTTGCGCTTGTCGTCATTTCGTTCGGTGCAAACCAAATCTTGTTGAATAGTGGGTTTTCGAGCGCGGACGCAGGCACTTCACATGAGAATGTAAGGCTTTCCAACTAAGACCGCGCATTTCAAGTTTGCTGAAAAGAATGGGGGCCAACAATGGCCCCCATTAGTCGATATAATCTTAGTTGCGGGCAATCATCAGAATTTTCCCGATGCCGTTTTCAGCGGCGCCCTGAAAGTCGATGGTGATGCTATCACCTGCCGCGAGGCCGTCAGACAATACTAAATCAGCAGCGATTGTCCAGATCGTCTTGTCATCCAGAACAATGATATGATCGACACGATCAAACGCGAGGATGGTGGCTACCACCTGATCTGTGAATGCAGGGACGGTTGAAAAAATAAGTGCTAGAACGGCGAGAATAACGCGCATTTGGTGATCCTCCATATTTGACTTTAGCCATTATCATTTCCCGATGAGTTGCAATCACTATTAGTATTGCGTAGAATTTTGGCTTGAGCTGAGAAAGCCGTGTCGAGGTTTGCGCGACCACGACGCCAATTTGGCCGTCCGCCAAAAAGGGTATATCAGGGTTTGGAACAGGTATTTTTGCTGTGTTTATCGTGGGCTTAAGTCATGACAACGAATGACCCAACTTCTCTCGACAGAGGTGGTCCTAGATTTTAGACCAGTTTGCAGCCTTGTTAAGATGTATCAGGGTTTCATTTAGGCTGCTAATCTTATTGGTTCTGTTTTGCTGTCATAGGCCTCATCGGGGGTCAATATGCCGTGCGTCGAATGGGG
>DFSO01000035.1:0-18663 GCA_002378665.1 Loktanella sp. UBA3435
GCGTGCGCCTTCGACCACTCGGCCACCTATCCGTTGCGCGGGGTTTAGCGCGGCTTTGGTAGCAATGGCAAGCCCCTTGCGACAGGATTTTCAATAACTTTTTGACTTGGTGGACGCAGACACAATTACCTGTCGCGCACACCAACAAATAGGGCTGCAACAATAAGCTCACCCAAAGCCGCAATAAGGATAACCGCTCCTGCCGTACCATTCAAATATTCAATAATACCCGTCACAGCGATCCCTGCAAAAAGCACGGCCATCGCCCAACAAATAGTGGACCGCAAAGACGATGCAGGCGCATCACGCGCTTGCCACATGAGCAGCGCCAGCCCCAAAAACATCGGCGAGGCGCGACGGCCCATAAAGATAGCGCCTGCGTCCCCCTCAACCCCATAAGTCGCAACATAGGTCGCCGGCAAAAAGGCAAGCAGCACGAACAAAATCAGAAAAATGACCGACACCCCAAGGGACACAAAGCGAAACATCAGACGCCGTCCAAATGCAAATAGACACGACGGTTTTGCTTGCCTTTCTTTTCGATCTTACCGATCCGAACACGGCCAATTTCATCGGTATTGGCCACATGCGTACCGCCACAGGGCTGCAAATCGGCGGTATTCTCTCCAACGCCAATCCGCACCAATCGGATATGACCAGACCCGCGCGGTGGCTGCACTGACATGGTCTTGACCAAATCGGGGTTCGCATCCAGTTCTGCATCAGTGATCCACTCATCACTCACCGCAAAATGGCAGGCAATCAACTTGTTCAGCGTCGCCTCCAGCGCGTCATTATCCTCAGGCGCCTCTGACATATCAAAATCCAAACGGCCCTTCTCTGGGGAGATAGCGCCGCCAGAAACAGGCAATGGAATGACGACCGACAAAAGGTGCAGCGCAGTATGAACGCGCATATGCCGATGCCTGCGATCCCACGTGATCTTTTGTGTGACCTTTTGCCCAACGATCGGCAAGGCGGCGGGTTCAGCAGGGACAAGCACGATCTCGTCGCCCTGCCCCTTAATCGCCGTCGCAATCTCAATCGCGCCACTGTCCCAGCTCAAATCGCCACTGTCACCGGGTTGGCCGCCTGACGTCGGATAGAAAATGCTCTGATCCAGCACGATGCCACCCTCGTCTGTGATCCGCGTCACAACGCCATGGGTCTCGCGCAGATATGCGTCTTCGCGGAATAAAGGTTTGGTCATGAGGCATCTCCTTTCGGGTGCAATACTTCTGGATTTCGGAGCCAAATATCCCGCTGCGCAAATGGAATCTCAATATCTTCGGCGCCAAAACGCTTCAAAATCTCATGGAACATCTCTGACTTCACCACATTCACATAGTTCACATCTCGGATAATCGCACGGATTTCGAAATCAATACTGTCTGCGCCAAACCGCATCAGCAGAACACTCGGCTGTGGGTTCATCAGGACCATCGGATTAGCCTCTGCGATCTCTTGTAGGATTTCCGTCACCCGCGTTGTGTTTGATCCGTAAGCAACGCCCACAGCCACAATCGCCCGCCCAACCGCATTGCCGCGCGTCCAGTTTGTCACCTGCCCGCTCACAAGGTCCGCGTTCGGCACAATAACGTCCGTGCGATCAAACGTCTCTATCCGCGTCGACCGCACCGAGATATCGCGCACATAGCCCATTTGGCCGCCAACTTCGATCATATCACCTTCGCCAATAGGACGCTCAATCAACAGAATAATCCCAGAGACAAAATTCGAAACGATATTCTGTAATCCAAAACCGATCCCAACGGACAAGGCACCAGCGACAATTGCCAGCGATGACAAATCAATGCCCGCAACACTAAATGCGATCAATGCGGACAGGAAAATCCCCGTATACCCCGCGCCCGCAATGACCGCATTCTGACCGCCTAAATCCAAACGGGTGCGCGGCAAAACAGATGTCTTAAGGCTGGATTTGATCACCCCCGTCAGCAAATACCCCAACACAAAAACCGAAATAAACGTCAGGAAACTACTTGGCGAAATCTGGGTATCGCCAATCTTGAACCCCGCGAGAAATTGCGTCCAGACATCAATCATATCAGATGTCGTTTCCCCCCAAACAAGCAGAAAAACGGGCACGCTCAGCAACACAATAATACCATTGATCACAATCGGCCAAAGGCCCGACGTAGGATCAACGGTCCCGTCGGTCTCTGTATCGGCGCCATCGCGCGGAGCATGGCTAGCCATTTCAAGAACCAAACGATGAAGTGCAACAACGGTCGCCAAAATCGCCAGCGACACAACCGCAGGGATCGTAATTGATGCCGCCGCAGTCCCGTATCCAAGCACCGAGGCGAAGGGGCCAGCCACACCCAAACACTGCGTTGTACGACCAACGAGCTGACGGACATGCCCCCGCCGATAGAACGTAACGGACTCTGGCGCGGGCAAGGCAACGATCGCGGCACCGATCCGCCACATCAAAATCCCGATCAACAACTGAATCGGCATATTGATCACGTCCAGCGACACCGTCAGCGCGCGCGTCGTCGACATCAACGCATCGACGGCCACACTGGCTGCCAGAATGCACCCCAATAGAACCGTCGCGCGCCCACCTCGTTTGCAGGTCTTTTGATCATAGCCGAGGATACTCGATTTATCGAAACCCTGCGGAAAATAACCATCGCGCAGCCATTTGGCATAGAAAATCAATCCACCCGCCATGGGCAATATCAACACCAAAGCAAGCCCAGACAGCCCAAAGAAACCGGAAAGAGTGAGGATCGCAACTAAGCCAGACAACCCCAAAATTGGCAGGAAAATCCGTACCACAGAAATGGCAAAGCGGATCAGCACTTGCCTGCTAGGGGTCGTGCCAATATTCTTATCGGCCAATTGATAAAGGCGCGTCCGAGACCAAAACACAAAGGCCGTCGCTAAAATCAATGCAGCCAAGGCCTTTGTCAAGCGCAACCAGATAGTGCCATCGGTGGCGAAAACCTTAAAGTTCGCGGTAAATTCCGTAAAAACGGCGGCTTGCGCACCTACGATATCAGAAATTGCCTTCGGCCAATTGCCCGGATTGGCAGGTGATGAGCTGCGCGTAAAAAACTGTTTGGTTTCCAAAGCCCCCAATTGCCCGTCAATCTCTCCGACAAGGCCATCAGCCCGCGCATGGGCTTCACTGGCAAGCAACTTTGGCTGGGAAAGCCGATCCTTCAATACCGTCAATTCTTCGAGACGTGCCGCAATCTCAACGGGCCATTCCGCCCCTTCCGCAAGCGTGCCAAAAGCCGCTATCTGGCTTTCAACCGTTCTTAGACGGTCGTCATTGGTACCCTGCGCCCGCAAGAACGCATCACGCCACGGCACCATTTCCCCGCGCAAACGGTTAAGCGCAAAAGTGGACGCAGTCCCCGTTTCCACAATCCCTTCGGCAGTGGCCGCAAAGCTGGTCCAATCCGCAAGATTGATCCCGTCAAACTGAAGCGCCGAAGTCGAGACGACAACCTCATCAGGCGCGTTTTCGACCCCGACATCTGTAATTGTTTGTGCAAAGGCCGCCCCACCAAAGCCGAGACAAACAAACAGAGCAAGGGCGCGTAAGATCATACGTCTTCAAACATCACAGGCATGGTCGAGGGACGATCCTCAAGCCATGCAGGAAACGGCAATCCCTTTTCGCGCAGGAACGCAGGGTTAAACAGCTTGGCCTGATAGCGCGTGCCGTAATCGCAAAGCACTGTTACAATCGTATGACCGGGGCCCATTTCGCGGGCCATCCGAATGGCGCCCGCAATGTTGATCCCTGTTGATCCACCCATGCAGAGGCCTTCGTTGGCCAGCAGATCAAACACAATCGGCAAGGCCTCGGTGTCAGGAATGTTATAGCTGAAATCAGGCGTGAACCCTTCAAGGTTCTTGGTGATCCGCACCTGCCCGATGCCTTCGGCGATCGATCCGCCAGACATAGCAATCTCGCCAGTGGTGTAGAAACTATGCAAGCCCGCGCCATCAGGATCAGCCAGACCGATCTTAACACCCTTAGGTTGCAACGCCATACCAACGCCCGCCAATGTGCCTCCAGAGCCAACAGCACAGATGAAACCATCGACCTTACCATCCGTCTGTTCCCAAATCTCAGGACCAGTGCCCTCAATATGGGCCTGACGGTTGGCCACGTTGTCAAACTGATTGGCCCAGATCACACCTTCATTCGTTTCCCGCGCCAAGGCCTCGGCCAAGCGACCAGAGTAGCGCACAAAGTTATTCGGGTTCCGATACGGTGCCGCCGGTACCTCAATCAACTCGGCCCCCGCAATGCGCAGCATATCCTTCTTTTCTTGGCTCTGCGTGTCAGGGATCACGATGACGGTCTTAAAACCCATCGACGCGCCCACCAGCGCCAGACCAATGCCTGTATTGCCCGCCGTGCCCTCAACAATCGTCCCACCGGGCTTCAAATCACCACGCGCAATCGCATCCCTGATGATGAAGAGCGCCGCACGGTCCTTCACTGATTGGCCGGGATTCATAAACTCGGCTTTGCCCAAGATGGTACATCCCGTCGCCTCTGACGCGGCACGCAGTTTGATCAATGGGGTATTGCCAACGGATGCGGCTAGGTCGGATTTGATATGCATGGTCTGCCCTCTATTCACTTAAGTTCATATCTAAGGTGTCAGCGCAGCCCGCGCAATGCATCCCGCTGAGTTGCCAACCAATAGAGCATCATCACCAAAGGCCCCGCATTGATCTCGCCAGTCGCTACCAATGCCATCGCGTCATCGAACGATAGCAAATGCAGACGCAAATCCTCAGCTTCCTCCTCCAACCCGCCAAAGGACACGTGATCGTCAGGTAAATCACATAATCCAACATAGGCGTGAAAATAATCCGTCGATGATCCGGGTGACGGATAGAAAGACGAGATATGGCGCATGTCCAGATCGGTTAACCCCGCCTCTTCCTCACTTTCGCGGATCGCAGCCTGCAAAGGCGTCTCGCGCGCATCCACCATCCCCGCAATCGGCTCTAACATCCAAGGTTGTCGATCACCGCGCACAACAGGGCCAATGCGGATTTGTTCCACCAACGAAATACGGTCGCGTTTGGGATCATAAGGCAAAACCAGCGATGCATCGATGCCCACAAAAACCTCGCGCGGGAGAACGTCACTGCGCTGCCCGTCAAACTGCTGATAGTGCAGTTTCAAAGACTGCAACGCGAAAAAATTACCGCGCGGCGAGTCCATCTCAGTGACCGTCAGGTCTTGGTCAGCCGCATTGCGGCGCACCGTCACAGGACCTTCCTGCGCCCCCGCGCGCAGCTTTGCCCATGCACGCTTTTCAATCATAGGCCAGCGACGGCGGACGCCTTCAAGGCTCAGCGGAGGATCATACGAAAACAACTCGCGCGCACCCAAAACCGCGACGGCCTCATGCCCGGCGGTCCAAACGGCCAGCGACCAATCACCTTCACCAACCGCAATATCATCGGGCGGCAAATACATCTTAACCGATTTCACGGCACCAGCCACTTGCACATCCACATCGATAAGCGTGTAGCCAAAGGCGCTTTCGTAAGCATCCAAGCGCGCCAGTTGCGCCGCCGAAATCTGCGAAACCACAAGGCCACCTGTCACGCCACCTGCCTTTGCAGAGATGAGCGGGACAACATTACCCGCAACAGGCCGCACCTCGTAGCCGTCCAAAGTAGCCTCGACAACACGCAGCGGGGGACCTCCCGCAACCGCCGCCAGTAACTTTGCCGATTGCAACGTGCCGTAAACAAACATCTCCATTAGCGCGGAAACTTCTTACCCATTATGCCCGCAAAAATACCTCCCACGGCGCCGCCCACAAATAAGGTGGTTGCAAGCAAAGGCGTTCCGAACTGGGCGAGAAGCTCAAGCGACAAGGTGAACACGTCAACGACGGCCTCCATCGGACCATCATAGCGGCGTTTTATCGCCTGCCCCAGCATATCAAAAAACGCGAGGATAAAAAATATCCAGAACGCTTGCGCCACAACAGCGGTGTAGCCTGTCCCAAGCCCAGAAATCAAACCATGCGCGTGCTTTCCGCACAGGACCCATCCCGCCCAAACGCCTGTGAGAATACACAGCGGCAATAGGTACGACGGAATCCTATCATCGCCATAGGACGGCAACATAGCTTGGTAAATGAAATAGCCAACAATCGCAAAAGCAATCGCGGCAGAAAGTCGGGCGGCGGTGGGCATTGTCTGCATCCTCTCAAACCAAGCAGGACACCAATCACCTTGGGTCCCGATTTTTGCTCAGTTTCTGCGATCAGACTTCGTTACACAAGTACTCAGCACCCACTAACGGGCCGCATAAGCAGCCAAAGCACGATTTCGTCCCACATCAAGTGCCACAACAGGCTCTGGATAGCGATCCTTGGGGGACAATCCCCATGCGCAGGGAACCGCATCGAAATATGAAAGCGCGGTATCTGACGGCATCAAAGCGCCTTCGGCGATCCAACGGTCCGCATAACCATGGCCCTTATCGAACTTATCCAATTGGGTCACAGGGTTGAACACCCGAAAATACGGCGCCGCATCAGGCCCAGACCCCGCCGCCCATTGCCAGCCCATCGCGTTGCTCGCAGGGTCCCAATCGGTCAGGCAATCGGCAAACCACGCCTGCCCGACCTTCCAATGGGTCATCAAATGCTTCGTCAGATACGAAGCGACAATCATTCGACCCCGATTGTGCATCGTGCCCGTCACATACATCTCGCGCATAGCAGCATCGACAAACGGAATGCCCGTACGCCCCTGCTTCCACGCGATCACCTCAGGTGTGTCCGCTTCATTCCAAGGAAAACCATCCCACTCGGGCTTCCAATTCGCGTCCACAATGCGCGGCGTATGATGGGCCAAATGATAGGCAAACTCGCGCCACACCAACTCCTTCAGAAACACCTCCGCGTCCGATTTGCCTGCATGCAACGCACGCCACCCGCCGTGCCAACACATCAATGGCGAAATCTCTCCGTAGGTCAGGTTTTCCGATAGCCGCGATGTCCCGTCTACACTCGGCAAATCACGGTTCTCGCGGTAATCGCCCACACGGTCTTCCAGAAACACTTCCAAACGCGCCTGCGCCGCATCCTGCCCCACCGCACAATACGGGCGAAGCACAGCAGCCCCTCGGCGCATCGCAGCCCCCATTTGCCAATCGTCCAAATCATCTGACACAGGCCAAACCTCTGGGCCCCGCACAGCACTTGGCGCAGGCAAGCAGGCTGGCAATTCGCGGCTGCGCACCGTCTTCCACATCGGCGTGAAAACCTTATAAAACCCGCCTGTCTTGGTCTCAACTGTCCACGGCTCGAACAGCAAATGCCCTGCAAACGACTTCACCTCTAGCCCATCGGCCTTTAGGCCTGCCTTGACATCAATATCGCGGGACTTGGATTCTGGATCATAAAGCCGCGACCAATAGACAGCACCTGCACCCGTCTGTGCCACCAAATCGCGCAGAACGGCCAAAGCCTCGCCACGGCGTAAAATCAACCGCAGGCCCAGCTTGGCCAAATCTTCAGTCAAAGCCGCAACCGACAATCCAAGGCGAAACTTCGGCGCGGCCCCAATCGCATCTGTCAACGGATCAAATACAAAAACAGGCACCACAGGCCGCCCGCTATGCACAGCAGCCGTCAAAGCGGCATGATCCACCGTGCGCAAATCGCGCCTGAACCATAAAATCACTGGCGCTAAATCTGCCACGGCCTGCCCTCGTTTTGTCTCATCTACTCACTCTTCCCAGAGCAAGGTGGGCGCATACCTCACAACACCTGATCTAGTGCGGCGATTAATTTATCAACCTCGGCCTTCTCGGTATAATGCGTGAAACTGACCCGCAGCACACCTTTATCCAGATCAACGCCCATTGCACCCAACGCACGGCCTGCGTAGAAATCACCGCCCCCCGCCATGACACCGAGCGGGGCCAATTGCGCGGCGACATCTTCAGCATGCGATTGCAACGCCATCGCGACTGTCGGTGCACGCTTGGTTGCATCATTCGGCCCGATCAAACGCACAGAATTTTTCGCACAGACATAGTCAAGCAACGGCTGCAACAACGCGACCTCATGGTCCCGCATCAAATCATGAGAAAACCGCGCGGCAGCTGCACCTTTACCACCACCATGATGGGCCGAGAACGCCTCCATATAATCGGCCATCCCCGCCGACGCCGCGACCTGCGCATGGTCAGGCCCCGCAGGCGTAAACCGCTTATAAAGCGTGTCCCCGTTGAAGTGGTGCCCCTGATTGGGCAAATCAAAACCAAAGTCCTCGCGGATCACCATAATCCCTTGGTGCGGGCCATAAGTCTTGTAAGCACTGAACAAATAGATGTCGCAACCAATCGCGCCCACGTCAGGAAACCCGTGCGGCGCATAGCTGACGCCGTCCACACATACCCGCGCACCGGCAGTTTGGGCCATAGCGGTGATCTCGACCAAATCGTTCAAGGCCCCGACGACGTTCGAACAATGCGGGAAACAGACCAGACGTACCTTGTCGTCCAGCAGGTTCTCCAAATCAGCAACGTCGAGCAGACCCGTCTCGGGATCAATCTGCCACTCGCGGACTTCAATCCCCGCATCCGCCAATCGGCGCCAAGGACCAGAATTCGCCTCGTGGTCCTGATTGGTCACAACAATCGCTTCGCCCGGTTTCAACCACTGGCGCACGGCTTGCGATAAAACATAGGTATTCTGCGTGGTGCTCGGTCCGAACGACAACTCATGGGTCTTGGCCCCCAACATTGCCGCCAAACGCCTGCGCGCCTCATCCATTTCGTCGCCCGCCAACCGCGAGGCTTCATAGGGCGCGTAAGGCTGAACCTTGCGCTCCGTATAATAGCGGTACAATCGGTCCACGACCTGTTTGCAGGTATAAGACCCACCTGCGTTTTCAAAGAATGCTTGGCCTTGCAAGGAAGGCTGCTCGAAAGCGGGAAACTGGGCCCGTACCCATGCAATATCCATATTCATCATGCCATCAAATGCCAAAACCACCGCTGGCGCAAGCATTGGATGATCCGAATGGTGTCGGGGCCAGACAACGCGCAAAACCGCGCTCTTGGTCCTCCTAAATGTCGCGACCAGCCCCTCTGTTGTCGCATCAAAAAACACGTTTGTCGCAATTCTGCTATCCTCTCGGACGTGGGATATTTAGGAGCGGCTCACTACGGTACTCTTCTAACCAACAACAAACGACAAATAACCAACGACAAAAAACGACAAAAAGGGAACGGGACTATGAAAATCAAAGCTCCATTTACGGAGATTGATATCAATACGCAGGACGCAGGCTTTTACAAAGACAACAGTCTTCCTATTGCGTTGATATCAAAAGCCATCATCGTGGGACTTGTGCTTTGGGCACTGGTGTTCCCAGCAAACGCAAACTCGACACTGGGCAGCTGGAATTGGGCACTTCTTGCGAAGTTCAACAGCTTCTACATCGTCATCGTTGGCTTTTTTGCCTTCTTCTTGCTTGTGATCGCACTTTTGCCAAAAACTGGCGCACGTGTCATGGGCAAGCCAGGCGTGAAACCGGAATTCTCAACCTTCTCGTGGTTCTCCATGATGTTCGGTGCAGGTCTGGGTGTAGGCCTGATGGTCTTTGCGACAGCCGAACCTGTTGGTCTTTGGGGCTCTAACCCTGAGGTGCTTTCTGGTGCAGTCGCAGCAGGCTCTGCTGAAGCCGTGCAATCTGCGTTCCGTTACACATTCTTGCACTACGGCTTCCATGCTTGGGCAATCTACGTGGTGACTGGCCTGAGCCTCGCTTACTACGCCTATACACGCGACATGCCGCTGACGATCCGTTCTGCGCTGACACCATTGTTTGGCCGTCACATCAACGGACCACTTGGTCATGTCGTTGACGTACTTGGTGTTGTGGCTACGATCTTGGGCGTATCGGTCACAATCGGCTTTGGTGTATCTCAGTTCATCGACGGTCTTTATGCCATCACAGGCATGGAGTGGATGATGGACATGGACGGCGACGTTCCAGCTCCAAACAAGGTGGGCCTTGTTGCTGGCTTGATCATGATCATGGCCTTGTCGATCATCTCGGCCGTGTCTGGTGTCGGTCGTGGTGTTAAGTACCTGTCAAACCTCAACCTCGTGTTGTCGCTTGTGTTGCTTGGAACTTTCGTGGTCTTCGGCTCATTCACCTTCGCACTCAGCACTTATGGCTCCGCGTTTGTGGATTACATCTTGCACTTCACACAGCTGAGCTTTGGTCCTTGGGGCACACAGTCCGCTGCTGAATTTGCAGCCGCGCTACCAGAGGTCGCAAAACCATTGGCCGCTGATCTTTCCGCCGCACAAGGCGCATGGGGCAGCTACGATGGATTTGTTGGTGGCCTGACGGGTGCTGCGGCGGAACTCGACGAAGATACGCTCAAGGCAGTCTACGCTGCAGGTGAGCAAGGTCGTCAATTCGGTTGGCAGGCTGGCTGGACAACGTTCTACTGGGCTTGGTGGATCGCGTTCTCGCCATTCGTTGGTCTGTTCTTGGCACGTATTTCCAAGGGCCGTACGGTGCGTGAATTCATCATCGGTTGCGTATTTGCACCCGCAATGGTGTGTTTCGCATGGATGGCGATCTTGGGCGGGACTGCCATTGATCTGGAGCTTTCTGGTGTTGCTGACGGTGCCATCCGTGGTGCGTCACAAACCTCCATGCTCTTTGCAACGTTGCAGCAGATCATCTCTGGTGGCCTTCTGACGGGCATCACAATCATGAGCGTAGTTCTTATCATGACATTCCTCGTCACATCTGCTGACTCTGGTATTCTGGTGTTGAACACAATCATGTCTGGTGGTGAAGAAGATACCAGCGTGAAACACCGCATTATTTGGGGCATCATCCTGACTGCTGTGATTGGTGCGCTGATCATTGCTGCAGGCGAGAACAACCCGATGGACGCATTGAAAAGTGCAATGATCATCGGCGCGTTGCCATTCACTGCGGTGATGGGTCTGATGTGTGCCGCGCTGATCAAAGCGATGTACCGCGATGGTCTGCGTGAAAAGCACGGCGTCGCGGACGAATAAGTCGCGTACCAGAAAACGAAAAAGCGCCGCAGTTTTCTGCGGCGCTTTTATTTTGTCAAAAGCTCCGTGTGCTCAAGCGTTCACGTCCGCAACAACACGGCCCTCAACCTGACATATGGGAATATCGCGGCCAAGCGTTTGCAAATCTCGTCATCTACCATAGCTCCAGTCCAAATAATGATTGATCCGTGAAATATACTCGGGTGGCGTGCAAGGTTCGAGCGTCCTCCAACCGCAACGAAACGCCATATTATTCTCGAAAAGGACCCGTGACACGCTTCCTTGCCGTACTGGATATCCATACATAAAATAGCACGAAACTGGCTCCACAATCGTCGGAAAGTACCCCGGTAGATTTTCAAGTTTACCGTCCTGAAGTACGCAATGCACCACTTTGTCGAGCAAAATAGCGTCAACAAATCTATCGTTAAGAGCGAGGAACTGCAAAATAAATCGTTGCGGGTATCCATCAATAACAATCACACCACCGTCATTGATGCTTGTTACTTTGCCCTCTACCCGCGTGTATTGATCATCGGGGCTATCCGCAGCAGCCCCACCTATCGGCGCTAGAAAACTAAAGACCGCGAGGCATATACACGCGCAAATGCTGGTTCTAAACAAACTTGCGTATCCTCAAATCTAAACACCTACGGAATGAGTAGCAATTTATCCCGCAATGTTAATCGCTGAACTCAGTGCTCAAATAGATAAATACAAATTCTAAGCCCTACCGACCATTGTGATAAAGTAGATAGGCCACAGCCCATTCTCAAACGGAACGGTACGGGTCAGCAAATGCCCATAAAACAAAAAGGGCGCAGTCCGAAATCGCGCCCTTCATTCGTTGAATATTCTACTCAGAGCTTAAGCGTTCACGTCCACGACAACACGGCCCTTGACCTGACCCTTAAGAATATCGCGGCCCAAGCTAGGCAGATCAGACAGCGTCGCAGGCACAATCATCGCCTCCAACTTATCCATCGGCAGATCTTTTGCAATCCGCTCCCACGCACGCACACGGTTCGCATATGGTTGCATCACGCTATCAATGCCAAGCAGGTTCACGCCGCGCAGCAAAAACGGAATAACAGTCGCAGGCAAGCCCGCACCGCCCGCCAGACCAACCGCAGAAACAGAGGCGCCATATTGCATCTGACCAAGTAGACGGGCAAGCATCTCGCCGCCAACCGCATCAACGCAACCACCCCAAGTCTCGCCTTCCAGCGGACGCTTGACGGTCTCATTGAGCTCTTCACGCGCTACAATCTGTGTCGCGCCAAGGCTGGTCAAATACTCCGCCGTCTCAGGACGCCCCGTCACCGCAGCAACCTTATGGCCCAAATTGGCCAAGATCGCCGTAGCCACCGAGCCAACACCACCAGCGGCCCCAGTCACAAGAACAGGACCATCCTTGATCCCGTGATCTTCGAGCGCCATCACAGCCAACATCGCGGTGAAACCCGCCGTACCAACAGCCATCGCCTGACGCGTATTCAACCCAGCAGGCAGGGGCACCAACCAGTCAGCCTTCACGCGGGCCTTCTGGGAATACCCCCCCCAATAAGCCTCGCCCACACGCCAGCCCGTCAAAACAACCTTATCACCCGCCTTATAACGCGGATCATCAGACGCCTCGACGGTGCCTGCAAAATCGATGCCCGGAATATGTGGATAGTTGCGCACCAATCCACCACCCGGACCAATGCATAGCCCGTCTTTGTAATTCACCGTCGAATACTCAACAGCCACCGTCACATCGCCAGCTGGCAACTGCTCCAATGACATCTGCTGAACGGACGCACTCGTTTTGCCCTCTTCATTCTTCTCAACAACCAAAGCATTAAACATCGCGTCTTCCTTCCAATTTTCTATGTCTCGTAAATACTCCCGCCGGAGGCTCCGACGGGACTACAATCGCTAAATCCAGAACTTCTCGTGCACCGTTGCGGCGCGCGGCCCGTCTGGCGTTTCGACTTGCAACGGTGTGCCCTCATCCCAATGGGTCATCTTGACCATACCAATCGCAACACCCGTATCATAGTCAGGCGAATTGGTCGCCGATGTCACCTGCCCCACACGCTTGCCGCCTGCCATCAACGGCCAAGCGCGATCACAAGGCGGCACGCCACCGTCAATCTCGATGGCTCGTATTTGCTGGGTCGGACCTTCTTTGGCCACGCGCAGAAGCGCATCACGCCCCACGCAGCCGATCGCCGTCTGGGTCGAGCAAAACTTGCCCAAGCCCGCCTCATGGGGGGTGTTATCGCGTGTCATGTCATTGCCATAAGACAGCAAACCGCCCTCAATCCGCTCGATCAGGTTCGGACAACCCGCATGCACATCCATGCTCTTGCCCGCTTCCATCAGCGCATTCCACAGCGGCATACCATTAGCAGTGCCATCAACGTAAATCTCAAAACCGCCCTGCTTGGAATACCCGGAGCGCGCGACAGCCATGCTCACGCCTTGGAAATCAAACCAGCCATAGCGGAAGAATTTCACATTGCGCACGCCGTCGCCAAACACCGCCGCCATCAGGTCATCGGCTTTTGGTCCTTGCACGGCCAATGGGGAAATATCAGGCTCGTCCACCAGCACATCCAAGCGATACCCGTAGGCCAAGCCTTTGACCCAATACAACAAATCACTATCGGCAATAGAGATCCACCAACGATCCTCAGCAACTTTCACCGCCACAGGGTCATTCAACATGCCGCCCGTCTCATCGACAATCGGTACATAGAAACACTGGCCCATCTGCATCTTCGACAGGTCACGCGGGGTAAGCATCTGCATCAAGCGCGCCGCATCGGGGCCGCGCAGCTCAATCTGCCGCTCACAGGCCACATCCCAAACCTGCACAGCAGATTTCAAGTGGTGGTAATCCTCAACAATCGAGCGAAACATCGTCGGCAGCAGCATACGGTTATAGACCGTATAGGCTTTGACGCCCGCAGCTTCGACACCGTCAGAGAAAGGCGTGCGGCGAAGGCGCCGCGAAGGAGAGATTAGAGCCATCTGTTAAGCCTCTGGCATAAAGGGTAAATCTGTATCCTGAGGTGTGATCCCCAAGCTGGTGAGCATCGCATGTATTTGCCCGCGATGATGGGTTTGATGGTTAAACATCTGCATGACGCAAAGCGCCTTTGTTTTGGTGAAATCACGGTTCATACTGGCCGAATGCCACGACAAATCGCCAACGAGGTCAGTCGCCCGCACCTTTTCCGCCCAAAGCGTGATCCGCCCATCAATCCGAAACCGCTCCGCCGCCCACACCGCAGGCGTTGGAACCAAATTCGTGCTGTCAGGGATCGTGACCTCATAGAATTTACCGCCGTCAAAGCGGCTGATCCAAAGCGCGTCACCCCACAATAAATGGTTCAACGTGCCCCAGATCGAGCCGAAAAACGCGCCACGATCGGCGCGTAAATCTTCTTCATCCATCGCATGAACAATGGAGATCAACCCGTTGTTTTGCCACGCATTATACGCAGCCATCTTGCGACCGAATTCAGGCGTGATCATTTCTTTGCGGACCCTGACCAATCAATCGGGCAAATCTCGGCGGACTTGCCGCCAAAGTCCCAAACGCGGCCATAATCGCGCACCTTGGAGGCCGTGCCAGTTGCCGCAATAATATCAGGCCCCATCCAGTATTTGGAGTTCGTGACAACCACAGGTTTCGCCGCATCCTTGCCGCCCAACATCTCGATTTCACCTTGGATCTTACGGCCAATCATGATCGACCGCTTCGTGCCTTCACGCACAATCTCGACCTTTTCACGCTCGGCGCCAATGATCTCGGAAACAAGGAAGGTAAACAGCCCTGTCGTCCCGCCAGCAGCGCCAGAGAAAATCTGCAAAATGCCGTTATAGGCTGCATCTGTGGACCGCTCATCAACATAAGCCGCCACGCGCCAGTTGCCCTCTCCCATACGGCCCGGAATATCGACTAGCAGACCAATGTTCAGCCCAGACAGATCTTCACCCTCAAAATGGCCCTCATCAATCGCAATCGCCATCCACGCATGGCAATGGCCTTCTGTCGGAGGGTGCGCGCCAAGGCTCACCACACAGGGGCAAAACACGGTGCAAGAGCAGTTCAAGAACAGCTCGCCCTTTATCGCCCAATTCGCAGCGGTCATTTTGCGGCGCATCGGATGGCTCGCCTCCGCGCGCGCATCAGTCTTCTCAGCCATTTTCAACTCCTTCAGGTTAAAGTGCCGTGATGCCAACCACGAGGCCCGCTGCAATCAACAGCACACCCATCGGTTTCATCACTTTATGCCCAATCTGGGGCAGTTTTTCCAAAATCATAAACAGTGTAGCTAACCCCATCCAAGCAAGGTTCATCACCCCACCAACAAAGCCCAAGGCCATAAAGCCCCAGCAGCACACAACGCAAAACACACCAAGGCCTAGACCCATCCGCAATCCGCCTGCGAACCCTGTTTTCCAGTTGCCCACAAAATACATCATAGGACTATGACAAACGCCGTGGCAAATCTCTTTGGCCCGCGTGAACTGAAACGCGCCAACAACAATCAGGAGGCCAGCGGAAATCCACCGCGAATTGGGAATGCCCAGCATATCAATCACGCCGCCGAACAAGAGGCCCAGTTGTACCGCCGCAATTACCGCAGCAAAGCCAACCCAAACGATGAAATAGCCCAGCAAAACGCCAAACCACCCTGCCCGCGTTCCGTTTGCACTGGCCATTAAGTCTTCGTAGCTCATCAGCGTCGGCACCATCGTCGGCAGCATCATCGCGGCCATCATCACCGCCCACATGCCAAACAACGGCCCAAACCGCGCCATCGGCATATCCATCGGCATGCTCGGATCCATCGCAGCCATCGCTTGGGCCATCGCATTTGGCCTGCCAATCAGATCAAGCCCCATGCCAAGGCTCATTGCCGCCATCATCCACCAAGCAGCGAGAATCGCTGCGAAAAAGCCCAACCAAGCGACAGAACGGAACGATATACTCAACATGACGCCCCTCCCAGACCGACTCAGTGATTGCAAAACATATGTCAGACGTTTAATTGTCTGACAAATGAAAATTGATCCGAACAGCCCCGACCTCTCTGCACAAATCGCCAAGGCGATCCGTGATGCCATCATGTCTGGCAAACTGCTCGTTGATGAGCGGCTCCCCTCAGAGGCCGAACTTTCCGAGAAATTCAACGTCTCGCGGCCCACTGTGCGCGAGGCCCTGAAACGGCTTGGCGCGCAATCCCTGATCCGCACGCAGCGCGGGGCCACAGGCGGCGCATTCGTGAACCGCATCAAATTCGAGGACGCCTACGGCCAGCAAATCACCACCTCCACGCTCCTGCTCTCTATGAACGATGTCAGCTTCGCCGTGGCCTGCGAGGCCCGCTACGCCCTAGAACGCGCCTGCGCCCCCTTAGCCGCCGCGCGCCGCACGGCCGACCACCTCGCCACCATGCGCGCCGAAGCCCACCGCCAAGCCCAACCGGGCCTGACCGACGAGGCCTTCTGCGCCTCCGACGTCGCCTTCCACCGCGCGTTGGTCGATGCCGCAGATAATCCCGTCATTTCCTACCAACTCGCAGGCGCCGTCGAGGCGATGCAGCCACTGATGAATATGATCACCTTCTCGGCGCGGTCCCGCGAAAAGATCATAGGCTTCCACACCCAAATCGCCGACGCCCTCGAGGCCCATGACGCAAAGACCGTCGACACAACGCTGGCGGCATTGGCAGCCTATACCAATGAACTCGCCCAAAATGTGATCAATGCGCGGGCGGCGGCACGTCAAGCAAATTGAGACTTGCGAGCAGCGCAATCGCACCCTAACCTCCCATCCAGAACGCTAAACGGGAGAAATTAGCATGAAATTTACCACCTTGTTGGGCGCGGTTTCCATCGCTGCCCTCGGCTCTTCACTCGCGGCCCAAGACGCCGAATTGCTCGTCTTCGATTATTCGGGCTTTGAAGTGCCAGAGCACCACGCCGCCTACATCGCAAAGCACGGCCAATCCCCATCCTTCGCCTTCTTTGGCGACGAAGACGAAGCCTTCCAGAAAATCCGCTCGGGCTTTCAGGCTGACGTGGCGCACATCTGTGCGGGTTCCGTGACAAAATGGCAGGACAGCGGTTTGCTTGAGGCTTGGGATACAGCCAAGATTCAATATTACGCTGATCTCGACGCCAATCTTAAAGGTCAAGAAATCGGCGCGGGCCAAACCTACTTTGTGCCAACCGACTTTGGCTCCACTGCGATTGCCTACAATCCAGACGAAGTATCTGCCGATGACGTAGCCACACTTCAGGTCTTCAAAAACCCGAAATACGCAGGCCGCATGTCCTTGCCTGATAACGTCGATGACGCTTACGCGCTGGCCTATCTTGCGACAGGCGTGACCAACTGGACAGAAGCCACAGACGAACAGTTTGAAGCGGCCTCCGCTTGGCTGCGCGAAATCCACCCGAACCTGCGCACCTATTGGACAGATGCGGGCGAATTGGCGCAATTGATGGCCTCTGGTGAAATCCTTGTCAGCTGGGCATGGAATGAGACCTATCCGACAATGGTCGAAGAAGGCCGCCCAATCGCGTTCCAACGCGAAGCAACCGAAGGCTCCTCGCTCTGGCTCTGCGGCTACGTGAACCTCGCCAACAGCCCGGGCAACGCGGATAAGGCTTACGACTACCTCAACGCCTTCCTCGCACCAGACAACGTGATGCCACTGCTTGAAAACGGCTACGGCTCGGCAAACGCAACTGCACTGAACGACCAAGTCGGCGTCGAAGACCTCGCAGCTGCAGGCCTAGAGCCAATTACAGCACCCGTTCTGGCACAATTGCCAATGAGCAACGCATCCCGCGAGCGTCAGGTCGAAACATTCGAGCTGATCAAAGCTGGCTTCTAAAGCCACTTTAACAGTTCTGATAAAAGGCGGCACTGAAAAGTGCCGCCCTCTATTTATTGAATTGTGCCTTAATCTTTAATCCCAAAACGGCCTCCAGTACGTGAGTTCAAACTTGCCATTTCTCAAAGTGACACGCTGAACGTCGTACCCTATATCATTGTTCTCATTGAACGCGGCATCAATGGCGGGCAACCAAACGGTGGTCCCAAAGAGCAACATCAGAAACATTGGTATCGCCAGGAAGGCGCCGCGCCGTCCTAGATAGACCATTGGTAGTAAACACAGCCCATAAACCAACGCGTTTATGGGGATTACAACCAAGGGGATCAGCAACCCAAAAGAGTAAAGAACCGCTAAAAGCGAAATAACTGGCACGGCAAATATTGCAGACAGAATGCCAAAAAACATCATCAACCAAAAGTAACTTTTTCTCCTTAACTAAATTCACTTTCGTACTATTTATTAAGGATCAGCTAAATAGGTTTTCCTATGAGCTTTCTAGCATTTTATTCTGGCGCAGTTAGAATACACGCCATCGTCTTTGGCACACCCATCCAATAGCGCGCCGCGCAGCGCGACCAAAGGCAGCGCTAAATCGATTTCCCATCGCAGTTCATGAATTGCCTGCGGCTCGTAGCGTCACCATCATCTCGGCAAAGTCACATTCC
>DFSO01000035.1:18967-26053 GCA_002378665.1 Loktanella sp. UBA3435
AGGTGTCCCTAGGGACTATGAACATAAACGCGCTCGTAATACGCGGATCGGACCCGGGGGCGGTACCCGGCGACTCCACCAACACCCTGCTCATTTGGCAGCGATGGGGTCGAAATAGGATCGACGAACGTCTAAAGGGGTTTGCTTTGTTTCGGTGAGTTACCACCGTTATCGGTACAAAATTGTATAGTTGCAAATGACAACCGTGCTCCGGCTATGGCTTTGGCTGCGTAAGCAGTCCAAGTTGCCGAAACTTAAGTCCTTGCGTTTAGCGACCTAAGGCGGGGTTCGCAGGTACCTGGCAACAGAAACCTGCACTTACCCCTCCCTCAATTTTATTGACTTTTGGCATTTCCTTCCCCAGAATTAGGCATGTTAAAACCTCTCGCAATCACTGCACTTTTATCATTTAATTAATCTATATCAATGGCTTGTGATACGGCTCTCATCCTTACAATTGATGTTTCCAACTCCATAGACCCAGCCGAATACAAACTTCAAACAGACGGTCTGGCAGACGCACTTCGCAACCCTGAAATTGTTGAGGCCATGGTGCGCCAAGAGGCCACTTTGGCCGTCGTTCAATAGTCTGGCGAGGAGCGTCAAGAGCTCTCAATCCCATGGACCCGCATTCGCACCAGCTTGGACGCCGCCCGTCTGGCCGATCAAGCTCAACTGATGCCACGCGCCTTTGTTCTGTCGGATACAGCCCCAGCCGAGGCCATACTTTTCTCGATGAACCTCTTCTCAAGTCCCTGATTGTAAATACAAAGTCATCGATGTTTCTGGCGACGGCACACCCAATTCGGGGTCCGAAACCCGCCAAGCCCGCAACACCGCCGAACGCGCGGGCATCACCATCAACGGCATCGCAATTGAGAGCATGGGCCTTGCGATCACTGGTTTTTTCAAACAGGCGATCATCACCCGCAACGGTTTTGTCATCACCGCACGCACGCACCGCGAATATCCCGACGCAATCCGTCGCAAAATCCTACGCGAATTGAGCCAAGCTTTAGGCTAACCGCTTGACGGCGCGCAGGCCATAACTTACCCAAAGACCATGAGGCCCGCGTCGCCCCGTAAGGCTTTGGCCAAAGGACGCATCCCCTGAGCCTCAGCAAGGATGCATCATGCCCGCCTATAATGAACTCACGCCGGCCACTCTTATGCGGCTTATTGGTACGCCACAATGTCCTGTTATCATTGATGTTTCAATCGATGAAGACTTTGAGGCGAGCCCCTTTCTAATCCCGGCGGCCACGCGCCAAGCGCATAAAAACATCGCATCCATCGTTCCTGACCTGATAGGAAAGCAGGTGGTTGTCATCTGCCAAAAGGGCAAGAAACTCAGCCACGGAGCAGCAGCGGTTCTGCGCGCCCATGGGATCGATGCGCAGGTTCTGGCTGGCGGCAATGCTGCTTGGGCCGAGGCCGCCTACCCGCGCGTTCCATCAAAGAATATTCAACCAAATCTATGGGTTACGAGACACAGACCTAAAATTGATCGCATCGCTTGCCCTTGGTTGATCCGCCGATTTATCAATCCAAACGCAACTTTCCTCTATGTGCCACCTGCAGAAGTCCTTGATGTCGCAGAACGCTTTGGCGGCACAGCATTTGATATCGCCGATACATTCTGGAGCCACCGTGGGCCGTTGTGCACTTTTGATACAATGGTCTCCGAATTTGGCCTGTCACACCCAGCCATCGATGCCGTAGCACTCATCGTTCGCGCGGCAGACACCGATAGCCACAACCTCGCCCCACAAGCTGCTGGTTTACTTGCATTTTCTGTTGGAATGTCACGATCTCACCGTGATGATTTATCCCAGCTAGAGGCAAGTATGCCACTTTATGACGCGCTATACCGTTGGGCACGCGATGGGCAAGACGAAAGCCACGATTGGGTCGAGGCAACAGCATGAAATCACTCAAGGAACTCACGCAAGTCTTTGGACATATTGGGCTTTTATCATTCGGCGGGCCAGCTGCTCAAATCGCGTTGATGCACAAAGAACTGGTCGAAACCCGTGATTGGTTGACCGAGGCGCAATTTCTGCGGGCCTTATCATTCTGCATGCTTTTACCTGGCCCCGAAGCGATGCAACTGGCCACCTACGCAGGCTGGAAACAGCGCGGGATTGTCGGCGGTCTTATCGGCGGCGGCCTTTTTGTCATTCCGGGCGCAATTGTCATCGGGGTACTTGCGTTGGTTTACGGCGCATTTGGCGAAGTCTCGTGGATACAGGCCCTGTTCTTGGGGATCAAAGCAACCGTCGTGGTGATCGTTCTTGAGGCCCTTATAAAAGTTTCAAAACGCGCCCTAAAGGGCCGTAAATATTACGTTATCGCGGCTTTGTCATTCACCGCACTTTTCTTCTTTGCCGTCCCGTTTCCGATTGTAATCGCAATCGCAGCCCTCATTGGAGCAATCGGCACACAGGTGACAACGCCGCCAACACAAACCCGATTACCGTGGGCACAAAGTGGTAAAATTATTGGGGTCGGCCTGATCCTTTGGGCCATTCCTATTCTGATCGCTTTCGCGCTCAGCCAAGACCTCCTCGTTGAAATCGGCCTCTTCTTTTCGAAACTCGCAGTTGTCACCTTTGGCGGTGCCTACGCCGTTCTAGCCTATATGACCCAAGCTGTTGTAAACACAAACGAATGGCTCACCACAGCACAGATGATGGATGCGCTTGGACTGGCGGAAACCACACCCGGCCCGCTGATCCTTGTCACGCAATTTGTGGCGATGCTGACAGGGTTTGCGCAAGGCGGCGTATGGACGGCCGTTTTGGCAGGTATGCTTGCGCTTTGGGTCACGTTTGTCCCCTGCTTTATATGGATTTTCGCAGGTGCACCGCTTATTGATTGGCTCGAAGGCCGCCCCAAGTTGAACGGTGCTTTGGCGGCAATCACGGGCGCTGTTGTCGGCGTTATCGCCAATCTCACGATCTGGTTCGCGCTTCACGTCTTTTTTGGCCGCGTTGTCCCTATCCAATTCGGACCGCTCAGCACAATCTTGCCAGACCTTGCTACACTTCAGGTTATCCCCCTCGGATTGGCCGCGCTTGCCGCGGTCTTGTTGTTGAAACGCCATTGGGGGCTATCGTGGGTCCTGATGATATGCAGCGGAGTAAGCCTTTTGATCGCAAGTTTATAACAGCCCCTTTTATCCCGCCTCGAATCTTCTATGCTGATTTCGAAGCGGTAAAGGAAAATGCTCTGTGTCCGATAAAATCGACTATGGAAACTTGATGCATCGGGCCATGCGTGGCCTGATCCAAGAAGTATTGACAGGCATTGCCAAGGACGGCCTGCCCGGTGAACACCATTTCTTCATCACGTTTGACACGATGCATCCTGATGTTGAAATCGCAGATTGGCTTTCGGACCGTTACCCTGGGGAAATGACAGTCGTGATCCAACATTGGTTCGACAATCTGAACGTCACGGATGAGGGGTTTACGATCACCCTAAACTTTGGCGATAATCCAGAAACGCTCTACGTTCCCTACGATTCAATTAAGACGTTTGTTGATCCGTCTGTCGAATTCGGTCTGCGCTTTGAGAGCCAACCAGAGGCTGAGGTGACCGAAATTCCAGAAGCCCCGATGGATGAGATGGTCGAGCCCGAGGTCGATGCGCCCGAAGGGCGTAAAGAGGCAGAAGTCGTCAGTCTCGATCAGTTCCGTAAATAGCATTGTCGTTATTGCTCTCTTAAGGCGGAAGCTATAAACGGCATACAATTGCATACAGCTAGGTGATCCCATGACAAATACACGCACTGAATCCGACAGTTTTGGCCCGCTAGAGGTTCAATCAGACCGTTATTGGGGCGCGCAAACCCAGCGCAGCTTGATGAACTTCCCGATCGGTTGGGAAAAGCAGCCAGGCGCCATCGTGCGTGCCTTGGGCGTGATTAAGCAGGCCTGCGCCGTTGCCAACAAAGAGCGCGGCAAACTGGATCCAAAACTGGCCGATGCGATCATTGCGGCAGCAAGCGAAGTTGTGGCGGGCAAGCTCGACGATCACTTCCCGCTGGTGGTTTGGCAGACAGGCTCTGGCACACAATCCAACATGAACGCCAACGAGGTGATTTCTAACCGCGCGATTGAGATGCTGGGCGGTACCATTGGG
Organism: Loktanella sp. UBA3435; assembly: GCA_002378665.1. Lineage (GTDB taxonomy): Bacteria > Pseudomonadota > Alphaproteobacteria > Rhodobacterales > Rhodobacteraceae > Yoonia. Next base: position 23,114 of record DFSO01000035.1, read on the forward strand.
TCCAAAGACCCAGTGCACCCGAATGATCACTGCAACATGGGCCAGTCGTCCAACGACACCTTCCCAACCGCGATGCACATCGCTGTGGCGACGACCGCCCACAACGTGCTGATCCCCGGTTTGGAAAAACTGCATGCTGCGCTTTTGGCCAAGCAGGAAGAATTCAACGACATCATCAAAATCGGCCGCACCCATACAATGGACGCGACACCGCTGACACTTGGCCAGGAATTCTCTGGCTACGTGCATCAAGTCGCGATGGGCATCCGCCGCGTGAAAGCCGCACTGCCCGCGATCTATGAGTTGGCCCAAGGTGGCACAGCGGTTGGCACGGGCTTGAGCACACCAATCGGTTGGGGCGAGACTGTCGCCAAGAACATGGCCGACATCACCGGCCTGCCTTTTGTCACTGCGCCAAATAAATTCGAGGCATTGGCCGCTCATGACGCTTTGGTTGAAATGTCAGGTGCGCTGAAAACTGTTGCTGTGAGCATTTACAAAATTGCGTGTGATATCCGCTTCTTGGGCTCTGGCCCGCGCTGCGGTTTGGGCGAATTGATCTTGCCTGAGAACGAGCCAGGCTCATCCATTATGCCGGGTAAAGTGAACCCGACGCAGGTTGAGGCGATCACACAAGTCTGCGCCCATGTCATGGGGAACGACGCCGCCGTCGGCTTTGCAGGGTCACAGGGTCACTTTGAGCTGAACGTGATGAAACCAATGATGGCTTATAACGTGTTGCAATCTATGCAGCTTTTGGGTGATAGCTCTGTCGCGTTCACTGACAACTGCGTTGCGGGCATTCGTGCGGACCGTACGCGGATTGAAAAGCTGATGCGCGAAAGCTTGATGCTTGTAACGGCATTGGCGCCGACGATTGGCTATGACAAGGCCACCACAGTCGCTAAAACCGCGCATAAAAACGGCACCACCCTCAAGGAAGAAGCGATCAACCTTGGCTATGTGGATGCGGAAACATTTGATCGGGTTGTGCGCCCAGAAGATATGATCGGCCCTAAATGAGCGTCGTAAATCTTAACAAGGCCCGCAAAGAGAAAACAAAGGCCGAGGAAAAGGCCCAAGCAGACGTCAATGCGGTAAGCTTTGGCCGCACGAAAGCGTCACGTATTCTTGATGCAGCAAATGCAGCACTGGCCGACAAGCGCCACAGCGCGCATAAATTCGAAGACGAATGACAGAACGGCCCGTCAAAAGATCTCTGACGCTGCGCGGTCACCGCACCAGCGTATCGTTAGAGGATCCCTTTTGGCGGGCTTTTCGCGATATTACAGAGGCAGATGGCATGACCATCAATGGCTGTGCGGCACAGATCGACGAGGCACGTGGTGACGTGGGCCTTGCATCGGCGATCAGGTTATTTGTGCTGAAGCGCTTACAGGATCAAGCGGCGTCAGACGGGTAAAGAATATCACGCATCGCTGTGAGATTGTCGTGATCGCGACGTTCCATCTTAGAATATCCACGCGGATCGTCCTTACGGTAATGCAGCGCGAGCAATTCAGAAATCTCGTTGCGACGCACAGGAGTGCGCTCGTAAGGGTCGTGACCACCGTCAATTTCAGGCTTACCAAAGAGTGACTGCCAAGCAGCTACAATTATTTTCGGTGTATTTACTAAGCTAGGAATGTACATGTTCTTACTCACAATGTTGAACCCTTATGAAACTTAGATAACATATTTCGGACACATTGCAGCTAAATACTGGCCAAAACCTTGGGATCAAGCAGCCAAATACAGCCTAAGCCATTGTAGTAAATGAAAAATAAAATAAGGCACAAATAAGGCGGCCTCGTTTGATTGTTTCGCTCATCAAATATTATGGCGGTCCTAACGGTAGACCTTATCGCAAGTGGAAACGATTATTTGTCCCGTGGAACGAATCGTAACCACATGCCATCCTTCGCGCGAACAGTCAGATGTGCGACCGGTTCTGGTTGTTTTCCGTCGACGATATCAAAGCGAAACTCCTTCACGATCATCGCTAATAAGAGCACCCCTTCGATCATGGCAAAACCTGCCCCCGTACAAACACGCGGCCCAGACGAAAACGGCATATAGGCGTCACGGGCACTGGCCTTGCCCGCGTCTGTCCCCCAGCGGTCAGGATCAAATCCATCGGGGTTCTCCCAGAGCCGTTCATGGCGATGCAAGTGCCATGGGGAGAGCACAACTTGCGCACCCTTCGTCACATCGCGGTCGCGGAAGTTTTCGGGGCATGTGGTTTCGCGTACCATCATCGGCACAGGCGGATAAAGCCGTAGGGCCTCACGGAATACATCGCGGGTTTTGCGAAGTTTTGAGACGCTACTGAAATTTTGCGTTAGGGTTTCGGCCTCTTGTGCCACAGCATCTTGCCACTCGGGGTTTAGGGCAAGCAGGTAGAGCGTCCAAGCCAGAGCCGAGGCGCTGGTCTCGTGACCCGCCAGAAAGAAGATCGCGACCTGATCAACCATTTCCGCGACGGTGAAAGTCTCGCCTGTAAAGGGGTCCGCCGTTGTCATGATCTTAGTCGCAAGATCATCAGGCGCATCTCCCGCCTCAATGGCCTTGAGCCGCTTTTCAGTTAGCCCCGTAATCAACGACCTGATGGCCTTGGCCGTCTGTTTGGTCTCTGACTTGAAAAAGCGGGGCATCCACGTTGGGCCGGGAATAAAGGCCGCAAGGTTCAAAATCGGCTGCGTGCGCTGGTAGCTGCGGAATTCGTCGAAAACGCGGGTCGCGACCGCATCCTCGATAGGAATGGAAAACAGGGTGCGAAAGATCACATCAGCAGCCGCATGGCTGGTTTCTGGCTCGATATCATGCGGTTGCCCATCAGCAAGGCCATGCATCCGCACCACCGCCGCTTCGCCCGCTGCCCACATCGCGGGAAAGGTTTCACGCAAGCGTCCACCCTCAAACGAAGGGTCAATGATGCGC
>DFSO01000035.1:26356-46036 GCA_002378665.1 Loktanella sp. UBA3435
AGGCCCGCACCAATGCGGTCGGATTTCGGGAAATCGTCGGGCCGTTCTTTCAACACCAAATTGATCAGCGTCGGGTCGTTGATCATATAACTGCGAAAAAACGACGTGCGAAATTCGGCCATCCATGCGCGGTAAAGCTTGGCCGGTTGCGCAGAGAGGATGTCTTCCCGAAACAGCTTAAGATAGCGCCAGAGCGAGACCTTTTCGGGCCGCGGCGTGGGCTTTGGCGGCATCATGGCGCGGTGCTCGTGTATTTGGACGCGGGTACATCGATGCGGGACTTTGAGGGCGGGCGGTCGCGGTAGCGATCAGCCAACGTCAGCGGTCCAGCCGTAATTTGGAAGTAGTCATAGTCTTTGGGCCGATCAAAGGCACAGAGGTATTGGAGTGTAATTTGAAGAACTTCCAACGTAACGCCTTCCAAGTCTCGGGCGCCAAAGACTGCGTAAAGGCGGCGGAAATCACCAGCGGCCATTTTCTTTCGTTGGATTGCACACCTGACACCGCAACAGGATCACATAGCGCAAAGGCACAGCCATCTCCGGGCGCGGTCACATCGACCCATGTGACGCCGTTCTGCCCGCTCAGATGTGCGAGATCGGCCCGTAGGCGGTAAGCGTCAGGAAGGAAGGACATCATCGGCACAACTTGCCCCAGAGAGAGGAAGCCGAGCGCAGGTCCACCGGTAGGCACCCTGCCCGCGCGAAACAGATCGGCAAGGATCGACACCGCGAGATGCGCGCCAGAGGAATGACCAACGATTAGCACTTCATCGACATCGTCTTGCAAGGCCGCAGCGATGATGTCGCCGAATGCGTCCATGCGGTTTTCCAACGCGGGCGGGTTCGCCCCGCGCCACCGCGCCGAAAACGCGTAGTCGTGCATGAGGTAGTAGGCAAAGAACTTGCCGTCCTTCTTTTTGAACCAGCGCAGGATCACAGCGAACAATGCGGCACCTGCTGCGAGCGAGATGAGGTGCCCGACAATGCCGATATATGGCATCAGCAGGGATTTGCCCCACGCATTGACCATCGCCCCGGCAATCACCGCGATCAGAAGTTGCAGCAGCAACATACCAACGGGGTAAAGCGCCGCAATCACAGGGCCCTTACGCATCCACATGAGCCGCCGCAACGTGCCTGTTGTGATGTAGGTCCAAGCAGTCCGCACAAGCTGCCAGTAGGTCGCAGGGATCGAGGTCGCCATGCTGTCGCGCACGATATCGGACCAGAGCAGAACCTCGACATCAGCCTCGACCTTTGCCCCGTCAATCACGGCATTCACATGCCAGCCGTATGGCCCTTTGCCCGTCTTTGGGGTCTGTCCAATCTCATAGTTTGAGATCGCGGCTTGGGCGGTGCTTTCGGTGCGGTAAAGCTCACGATAACGGCGCGGATGGATCGGGTCATACCCCGGAATGTAGAACACCCGACGTCGCTTCACTTGTGATGGGTTACGCGTCTGAGACATGGAGGCCTGCTTTATGCTTTGGCCTGACCTTAGCCCAATGTGGCCAACGATGGGAAGGTCTCGAGCAACCAATAGCTAAAGGCCGAGAACTGCCCTGTTAGCATCATCAAACCCACGGTCCACAGGAGCAGCCCCGAAATCCGCTCGATACGGTCCATGTGGCGTTTCATCCATGCCATGGGGCCTTTAAGGCGCGGGAAGAAGGCGGCGACCAGCAGGAACGGAATGCCAAGTCCAAGCGCGTAGGCCGCGAGCAGAACCGTGCCGCGCATCAGCGATGCTTCTGAGGCCGCAAGCCCAAGGATCGTGCCAAGGATCGGGCCAAGGCACGGTGTCCAGCCAAACGCAAACGCGAGACCAAGGACGTAAGCCCCAAGAGCTGATCCGCCATTATAGCCCGTTTGCACGCGAACTTCACGGTCGAGGAAACCGATCCGGAATACACCCACAAAATGTGCGCCAAAGATCATGACGATCACGCCTGCAATCACGCTGAACCAGTCTTGGAATTGTAAAAACATCCGGCCCATAGCAGAAAACGCAAAGCCGAGGAGCAGGAACACAGTCGAGAGGCCCATCACAAAGAACCAAGCGGCCAACAATACGCGGCGGCGCGCAGTTTTGGCGTCTTCCATGTCGCTCACCGATACCCCGCCCATATAGGCAAGATAAGGTGGCACGATCGGCAAGACGCAGGGGCTTAGGAACGACAAAAGCCCCGCGAATGCAGCGATCACCATCGCGGGCAGCAAAGATGCGTCTAGTATTTGGGTGGCCTCAAGCATGGTCATGGTTCCTTTGCACCCCTGATAGGCCAAGCTGATCGCTTCGTCACGCCCCCCATCGGTCACAGATGTGTTTACGGGTTGAAATATCTAGGTTAGCACTGGCTTTATGAAACACGAATTAGACGCTATCGGGCTGTTGTGCCCGCTCCCAGTTCTCAAAGCGCGCAAGCGACTGTCGGCCTTGGCCGCAGGTGACGAATTGCATGTGATGGCCGATGATCCTGCCGCCGTTGTAGATATGCCGCATTTCTGCGCAGAGGCAGGCCACGAACTGGTTGAGATGTCAGATGCAGGTGCGCATCAGGTCTATGTGATCCGCAAGGGCTGAATATTACTCGTGATGCTCAGGGCGTTGCGGCGGCGATGCCGATGCACATAAATGTAACGGGAAAACAGCGCGACGAAATAGGTCTTCCACCCTGCATCGACGACAACCTGATCGGTCCAAACGGCACCCTGTGGGTGCGCCTTGACCGTGATCAGGTGATCCCATTGCCTAACTGTTTTTGAGTATTCACGGCTCTGCAAACACCGTTCGACGGAATCAAGGCTGTCCAAATGCACGTGATGGCCTTTGATCTTAAGCCAGCCCCAAAAGGTCACGTCTGTTACAAACGCCATCCCCCTCACAAATTGCGCATTGGGCATCCAACGATAAACATCAATATCCGACATCACCGCCAAAAGGTCTCGGGGATCACTGGCACTTGCAAAGAGGTCGTCAGGGGATCGCGCATACTGTGCGGTGACAGTGACAACTCGTAGCAATTGCAGGCTCCTTACGACAAAAAAGCCGCATCCGAAGATGCGGCTTTTTGATTTTACGAGCGGCCCAGTGACCACCAACCCTTGCGCTTTGGCGCATCAGGTTTTTTCGGTGCGGGTTCTGGCGCAGGTGCAGGTGCTGGCTCAGGCGTTGCCTCTTGGATAGGCTCTGGTGTAACTTCAACAACTGGCTCCACCATAACAGGCGCTTCAACCACTGGGGCCTCTGCAACTGGTGCCGGAGCTTCAGTCTCTGCAACAACAGCCACCTCAGCTTCAGCGACAACCGCCTTTGGCTTTGCACGGCTCTTGCGCTTTGGCTTCGGCTTTTCTTCCGCAGCAGCGGCGTCTTGAGCTGGGGCTTCTTCGGCTTCTGCCTCAACCTTTGGCTCAGCCTTCTTACGGCTGCGCGTACGCTTCTTCGGCTTTTCTTCCTCAGCAACAGGTTCAGCAGTCACTTCAGCTTCTACAGGTGCGGCCTCGGCAACAACTTCAACAGTCTCTTCAACCTTCTTGCGGCTGCGCGTACGGGTGCGCTTTGGCTTTTCAGCTGGGGCATCTTCGCCCTCTACCGCAGGTGCTTCAGCAGTCTCTTCAGCGGCTTCAGCAGCCTCGATAGGATTGCCGTTCTCGTCCATTTGGGTTTCGCCGTTACCAGCACCACCCCGACGCCGCCGACGGCGCCGACGCTTCTTCTTGGGACGCTCTTCACCATCTGCGGTCTCGGCAGTTACGGCTTGCGGTGCTTCCGCTACGACGTCTGCCTCTTCCTCATCTGGGGTTTCCTCGACGATATCATCGTCATCGTCCTCAAACATGATCGCACTTGCTACAATCGGTGCTGCCTCTGGCACGATGCGTGTCGCGGTCTTGAACTTCTCAATCGCAAAGTCTGGCGATACCAGCGTCGGGTCACATTCGATCCGCACAGACATGCCATAACGCGCTTCGATATCACCGATATGCTCGCGCTTGCCGTTCATCAGGAAGTTGGCGATGGCGATAGGAGCCCGCACTAGAACCTCTTTTGACCGACCGCGCACGCCCTCTTCTTCCAAGGCACGCAGGATCGCCAAGGCGACGTTATCGTCAGAGCGGAGCAAACCAGTGCCGTGGCAATGGCTACACATCTGCGTTGTCGCCTCAAGCATACCTGGGCGCAGGCGCTGACGGGACATTTCCATCAGACCAAAGCCAGAGATACGACCGACCTGAATACGGGCGCGGTCTGTTTTCAGCTTGTCTTTCATCCGCTTTTCAACGGCGATGTTGTTGCGGCGTTCGTCCATGTCGATAAAATCGATCACGATCAAACCAGCCAAGTCACGCAGGCGCAATTGGCGAGCCACCTCATCGGCGGCCTCAAGGTTGGTTTTAGTCGCGGTTTGCTCGATCGAGCCTTCTTTGGTCGCGCGGCCAGAGTTCACGTCGATCGCAACAAGCGCCTCTGTGATCCCGATCACGATGTAACCACCAGATGGCAATTGAACCGTTGGGTTAAACATACCTGCGAGGTAGCCCTCGACTTGATACCGCGCATAAAGCGGCAGTTGCTCGGTGTAGAACTTAACGTTCTTTGCGTGTGACGGCATGATCATTTTCATGAAGTCTTTGGCGTTACGGTAACCCGCCTCGCCTGCAACAATCACTTCGTCGATGTCCTTGTTATAAAGATCGCGGATCGACCGTTTGATCAGATCGCCCTCTTCATAGATTATCGCAGGAGCAATCGATTTCAGCGTCAACTCGCGAATTTGCTCCCACATGCGCTGAAGATACTCATAGTCGCGCTTGATCTCTGACTTCGTGCGCTGAGACCCTGCTGTGCGGATGATCAGACCAGCACCCTCGGGCACCGTCATCTCGCCTGCGATTTCCTTAAGCTTCTTACGGTCGGCAATATTCGTGATCTTACGGCTGATACCACCACCGCGTGCCGTGTTCGGCATCAAGACGCAGTAACGACCAGCGAGCGACAGATATGTTGTCAAAGCAGCGCCTTTGTTGCTGCGCTCTTCTTTGACGATCTGGATCAAGAGGATTTGGCGAACCTTGACGACTTCTTGAATTTTGTAACGCTTTGGGCGTGGTTTACGAACCGGGCGCACTTCGTCAGTGTCGTCCTCTTCAGCAACACTTTCAATTTCGTCGTCTTTATCAGCGGCCGTTGCGCCCTCGGCATCGTCATCACCGTCATCTTCGTCATCATCGTCGTTGGATGGCGTCTCGACAGGTGTTTCGGCCACAAGCGTCATCGGCGAAGATCCCTCTTCGTCGTCGTCACCCAAATCGATGGTTTCCATGCCGCTGACTTCAGCTTCAGCTGAGATCACCGCATCATCGCCCTGCACATCCGCTGCTTTTGCACGACTACGGGTCCGACGACGCTTTTTAGGCTTCTCTTCTTCGTCTTCCTCAGCATTCAGGCTTTCGGCATAGGCTTTCTCTTCGGCCATCAACGCTTCGCGGTCAGCAACCGGAATCTGATAGTAATCAGGGTGGATTTCCGAGAACGCAAGGAAACCATGGCGGTTTCCACCATAGTCCACAAAAGCGGCCTGAAGTGACGGCTCGACCCGTGTCACTTTCGCGAGGTAAATATTCCCAGCAAGCTGACGCTTAAACTGGCTTTCAAAATCAAATTCTTCGACTTTGTTTCCGTCGACCACAACAACGCGGGTTTCTTCCGCGTGTGTGGCATCGATTAACATTTTCTTTGGCATTGTATCCGTTCACTCGCGCAAGCGCCGACATCCCCGGAGGGGCGGCACAGCGATTGGCGATTTCTAAATTTGCGATATGAGCACGGGCAAACGTCAGGTCCCTCAGGGCCTCTGCGTCATTGCCTATAATGTGCGCGCTTTGCATCGCGTTGCTACTCCGACCTCATTACTGAAGCCCGTTCAAGACCCGGCGCATCGTGTAAACAACGCGACCAAGGGCGTTCCTCTGGCTGTTTTAAGGCCAAATCAGCTACTTTTTCAGGGGGATGAAACCCGAAGTCCTGCAAAGGTAGAGAATTCTACCGGACGACACCACGCACCAACGCATGGACACCCGTACGACATACATAAGGGTGTTCCACGGCATTAGACAAGTGAGTCTGTGCAAACGCGTGAAATTTTACAGGTAATCTGACCGCTGCAGCGAATATTTCGCCATTTTCTCATTCAATGTGCGGCGCGGCAGGCACAACTCGTCCATCACGGCCACGATGCTACCCTTGTGGCGACGCATGGTGTTGTCGATCAACATCCGTTCAAACGCCTCAACAAATTCCTTCAGCGGTTTGCCTTCGGTCGTCATTGCAGGCTTAATCTCATCGGTATCTGCCATCAGCAAGGACGCGATTGAGCCTGAACCACGACGGTTTTGCAGCACCGCACGTTCGGCAACGTTGATCAGTTGGCGCACGTTTCCAAGCCAAGGCGCTTGCAGCAATTGCGCTGCTTCTTGCGCAGAAACTTCAGGGGCATCACAGCCGTATTCCTCGGCGAATTGCTCGGACAACCGCGTGAACAGCGTCAGGATATCTTCGCCGCGCGTCCGCAGCGGCGGCACGTTGATCCGCAAAGCTGCAAGGCGATAAAACAGGTCGGGACGCAACACGCTTTCGCAGGTCTTATCTTGTTCCTGCAAGTTACAAATTGCCAGGATCCGCGTTTCCGCTGGAGCGCCTTGTTCATTGATCGCGGTCAATAGTCGCGCTTGCAGTGCATGGCTCAGCGCCTCGATGTCCTCAAGAACAAGCGTTCCGCCGCGGGCCTCTTCAATCGCAGGAATGGGCTCATCGTCTTGAGCAGGGCCAAAAATTCGGCGGGTCAGCGTATCTTCGTCAAAGGCAGAACAGCTCACCAGCACGAATTTCTTTGACGCACGCGCACCAACGGCATGCAAGGCATGCGCAACAAGGGTTTTGCCAGTCCCCGTTTCGCCCTCGATCAGCGCATGACCATCAGCCTGCCCCAGATCAAGGATGTCTTCCTTCAGACGCTCCATCGGTGCCGAATTGCCAATCAATTTCTTAATCAAAGCCGTGCCATCGGATAACTCACGGCGCAGCGCACGGTTATCCAGCGTCAAACGACGGGCCTGCGTCGCCTTTTTCGCAAGTTCCGTCATACGGTCTGGGTTGAACGGCTTTTCCAAAAAGTCAAAAGCGCCCAAACGCATCGCTTCAACGGCCATCGGCACATCGCCATGCCCCGTGATCATGATGACAGGCAGCGAGCTATCAATCCCTTTGAGTTTCCGCAGAAACTGCATCCCGTCCATATTCGGCATGCGCACATCAGTCACAACAATGCCAGGGTAATCGCTTGAAAGCCCCTTCAACGCGTCTTCAGCGCTCGCAAAAGCTTCGGTATCAAAACCAGATAGGGCAAGCCATTGACTGATGGATTGACGCATGTCTTTTTCGTCATCGACGATCGCGATCTTCATAGCTTTGCTCATAATTTAGTCCTCACTCTGCGGATCTACTTCGGCAATTAAGATAGGGAGCTGAACTTCAAATACAGCCCCTCCCCCCATCGCATTGCGCGCAGTTAATCTTCCGCCCAAGTCGTTTACGATCCCAGAAGAGATAGCAAGCCCAAGGCCCACCCCATCACCCGGTTGTTTGGTGGTATAAAACGGCTCGAATAGCTCATCGAGGTTTTCGATACCCTGACCATTGTCGCGCACCGTTAAGTTCACCGAGTCGCCAGACGTCAGCATGATTTCGATCTCTGGCTTCAGAATACCCTTGGTCGCATCCAAGGCATTGCGCAGCAAGTTGATGATAACCTGCTCTAACCGCATACGATCCCCGAAAATCATAACGGGATCATCAGGTAAAATGCTCTCAATCGTAATGTCCCGAGACTTCAACTGCGGCTCCATCATCGACAGCGCAGAGGACACCGCAGCCCTAGTATCTACAGGGGAAAACGTGTCGGCGCCTTTACGTGCATAAGACTTTAGCTGCTTGGTAATCGCGCCCATGCGCTCGATCAGATCGTCGATCCGTTGGAACGTTGTCAGCGCCTCTTCGGGGCGTTTGCGATGCAGCAAAAGCCGCGCCCCCGCCAGATAAGTTTTCATGGCGGCCAGCGGCTGGTTCAATTCATGGCTCACAGCCGCAGACATTTCGCCCAAAGCCGCCAGTTTTGATGATTGCGCAAGCGTTTGCTCTGCAACTTCAAGGGTCTTTTCGACCTTTTGACGCTCGGCAACTTCCCGCTGCAAGCGAATGTTCAGCGCCCGAAGTTCGGCGGACTCTCGCTGAAACAGTACGATCCGAGACGCCGCTTTGCGCGACCAAAGCCAAAACATCAGCGCCAAAAGGATTGCGAATCCCATGACTTCGAGGGCCAGCACGCCATTGACGCGCTCACGCACTGACGAATAGGTTGTATAGCTGACCATTTTCCAACCTTGGAATGGCACGCGGGCCTCGCGACGCAAAACGGCCTCGCCTTTGAGATATGCATCCACGGGCAATGCGGCCCAATCTTGGGTGGCTTGAAGTGCACGATCAATGGCCGACGGTGCCGACTGGATCTTGAGCGCCTCAGCCTCGTTTAAGCCACGCCATTTTGGTTCGGTCGAGATGATGATCGTCCCAGAGCTATCGGACACAAAAACAGCATCCGACACCCCTGCCCAACCACGTTCCAACTTTTGCAGGTCCACCTCAACAGCAAGCACACCGACTGTAGCGCCAGAAACCTCAACGCGCCGCGAATAAATAAACGAAAACCCGCCCGATTGCATTTGGGCCGTAGAGAAAATCGTGGCATTACTCCGCTGGGCGTTCACGAAATAAGGTGCGCTGCCATGCTGCTCGCCAATACGGTTCCGATCCGTTGCAGCCACCGTGCGACCCTGCGCGTCGAAAAGCATCAGTGATGCCGCGCCAATTTCATCAACAAACGACAAAAGCCGTGCCGTTGTGAGCGAGTAGTTCTTGTTATCAAGTGCAGAAATTAATTGAGGATCGCGCGCCAGTAATTGCGGCACGATCGAATTGCGTTGCAATTCGCTCATCAAGTTCGCGACATAAAGCGTCAAACGGACTTCTGACCGATTGCGTGTTGTCTCTGTATAGCGCTGTGTCAGATACTGGTTACTCAGGTAAATAACGACAAACGCAAACGCGCAAACAAGCAGCACGGAAATCCTAAGAATCCATCGGCTTTGTTCACGGCGTTTAGAGCGGGCAGCAGGCTTATTCATGGGACCAGTGTATTCGCTGCCCTTCCCCCTCACAAGCGGTGGAGATCAAGCGTTGGTCAACTGACCCAGCAATCCGCCGAAAAGCGCCTGTCCGTCGGTGCCGCCATGGCCTGCGTCAACCGCACGCTCGGGGTGCGGCATCATGCCAAGAACACGGCGATTCTCGGAAAGAACACCCGCGATATCACCGAGAGAACCGTTTGGATTGGACGCGTAAGTGAACGCAATCCGGTCCTCGCCCTGCAAGGTCGCCAAAGTCTCGGCATCAGCAGTATAGTTGCCGTCATGGTGGGCCACTGGAAAGCTCACCACATCGCCCGCGTGATAGCCTTCGGTAAAGGCACTGTCAGAGGTCGCAACCGTCAGGCCAACATCCTTGCAGATGAACTTTAGGCCCGCATTGCGCATCAAAGCCCCAGGAAGCAGTCCTGTTTCTGTCAAAACCTGAAACCCGTTGCAGACGCCCAAAGCATATCCACCGCGATTCACGTGGGCAACAACCGCCTGACAAATGGGAGACTGTGCTGCAATCGCGCCGCAGCGCAGGTAATCGCCAAACGAGAAACCACCCGGCACAGCTATGAGGTCAAGCCCATCAGGCAAGGCTGCATCTTTGTGCCAAACCATCTGCACGTCAGCACCCGCAGCCTTCAGCGCCACAGCCATATCACGGTCGCAGTTGGACCCAGGGAAAACAACAACAGCGGCGCGCATTTACAGCACCTCGATCTTATAGCTTTCGATCACAACGTTCGCGAGAAGTTTGTCACACATCTGCGCGATCGTCGCCTCGGTCGTGCCATCAGCCAGATCAAGCTCGATCACTTTGCCCTGACGAACCGCCTCAACACCGCTAAAGCCCAAAGAGCCAAGCGCGTGCTGAATAGCCGCTCCTTGTGGATCCAAAACACCGTTTTTCAACATTACATGAACGCGGGCTTTCATCGTCTTGATATCCTTTAGTTAATCAGAGTGGGCTTAGTCGGTGTGTGGGTGACATTTGTGGGCAGAACCCCCAAACGACGGGCCACTTCGGTATAGGCATCCGCAAGATCGCCAAGGTCGCGGCGGAACACGTCTTTATCAAGCTTGCGGCCTGTCTCAATATCCCAAAGGCGGCAGCTATCTGGGCTGATTTCATCGGCAAGCAAAAGCCGCGCGAAATCGCCATCATAAATCCGGCCAACTTCGATCTTAAAGTCGATCAGCTTGATACCAACGCCATACATAACGCCTGACATCCAGTCATTCACGCGCAGCGCAAGGCTCACGATATCGTCCATGTCCTGCTGAGAAGCCCAGCCGAATGCGATGATGTATTCTTCGGGAACCAGCGGGTCACCAAGCTTGTCGTCCTTGTAAGAGAACTCGACAATAGGACGTGGCAGCGGTGTGCCCTCTTCCATGCCCAACCGTTTCGCCATCGATCCTGCGGCAAAGTTACGCACAATCACTTCAAGCGGAATAATTTCAACCTGACGGATCAATTGCTCGCGCATGTTGATGCGCTTGATGAAATGCGTGGGAATCCCAATAGACTGCAAGCCGGTCATGAAATACTCGGACAGGCGGTTATTCAACACGCCCTTGCCCTCGATCACGGCCTTCTTCTCAGCATTAAATGCAGTCGCATCGTCCTTAAAATACTGGACCAAAGTGCCCGGCTCGGGGCCTTCGTACAGGATTTTCGCTTTGCCTTCGTATACCAACTTGCGGCGTGCCATGATCACCTCGCTACTGCGCAGGCCCCACCCTTGGGGCGCGTCTTATGCGCCTCTTACGACAACCACCCCTTGCGAGCAAGCCAAAGGACAGCCATATCTAAGGTATATCTATGCAAATGCTTGAGGGACTACAAAATGACCACCTTTGACAACCGCGAAAACGCCTTTGAAAACAAATTCGCCCATGACGCAGAAATGCAGTTCAAGGCAGAAGCCCGTGGCAACAAGCTGTTGGGCCTCTGGGCGGCTGAACTGATGGGCAAATCTGGCGATGATGCCGCTGCCTATGCTGCCGAAGTCGTGAAATCCGATTTTGAAGAAGCTGGCCACGAAGATGTCTACCGCAAGGTTTCTGGCGATTTGGATGGCAAAGCTGACGAGGCGACAATCCGCGCCAAGATGGCAAGCTGTTTGGCCGAAGCCAAAAGCCAGTTGATGGGCGAAATCTAAGCCACCCGCCTAACTGACGAGAAAGGCGTGCCGATTGGCACGCCTTTTTGCATTATGAAATTGTTTCAATTGCGGCCCTTCACGGCCCATGCGAAAAGCGGCTAACATCCATTTTCAAGGACGCCCCCCCATGACCAATGCTTTGCGCACACTCCTCGACACCCGCGACTGGCTTCTGGCCGATGGCGCGACAGGGACCAACCTGTTCAATATGGGCCTTGAGGCTGGTGAAGCACCAGAGATGTGGAATGTGCAGCAGCCTGAAAACATTACCAAACTTTATCAAAGTGCGGTTGATGCGGGCTCTGATATATTCCTGACCAACACATTCGGCGGCAACGCGTCCCGACTGAAACTGCATAACGCAGTGGATCAAGTGCACGAGCTGAACCGCATCGGCGCCTCTATCGGTCGCGATGTGGCCGACGCCGCTGGCCGCCCTGTGATTGTGGCTGGTTCCGTAGGCCCGACAGGTGAAATCATGTCCCCTATGGGCACCCTCACCCACGAAATCGCGGTCGAGATGTTCCATGAGCAAGCCGAAGGCCTGAAAGCTGGCGGCGTTGATGTGCTTTGGGTCGAGACAATCTCTGCCCCAGAAGAATTCGCAGCCGCCGCCGAGGCCTTTGCACTCGCGGGCATGGACTGGTGTGGCACGATGAGCTTTGACACCGCAGGCCGCACCATGATGGGTCTGACGTCCAAAGACATGGCCAAAATGGTTGCCAAGCTTGCGCACCAGCCAATTGGTTACGGTGCCAACTGCGGCGTGGGCGCGTCTGACCTGTTGCGCACGATCCTCGCAATGTCAGAAGTCGACGATAAATCTGTTTTGATTTCAAAGGGTAACGCGGGCATTCCGAAATACCACGACGGGCACATCCATTATGATGGCACGCCTGAATTGATGGCGAAATACGCCGTGCTGGCCCGTCATGCAGGTGCGAAAATCATCGGCGGTTGCTGTGGCACGATGCCAGAGCACCTTGTCGCGATGCGCGCCGCTTTGGAAGCATCCGAGGCAGGCCCACGCCCGTCTCTGGAGCAAATCGCCGAGGAAATGGGTGGGTTTTCATCTGAATCCGACGGCACAGATGGTGCAGGTCCAGCGGCATCACCCCGTCGTGGCCGCCGCGCACCGCGGACTTAAAACAAACTTAACTGGTCGCCCGCTTGTGGCGGCACCTTGAACAGATCGGACCGCAACGCTGGCAGCTTGCGGTCCAATTCTAACCGCCGCGTCGCAAGCTGGAACCGCTGCCGCATCAAATCCGCCCATTTTCCTTGGCCCGTCATCCGCGTCCCGAAAGCGGGGTCGTAATCCTGCCCGCCGTGCAATTCGCGCACCCGCGCCATGACCCGTGCAGCACGATCTGGAAACGCCTCGGTCAACCAATCCTGAAACAAAACCGACACCTCACGCGGCAGGCGCAAAACAATCGACGACGCCGCAACAGCCCCCGCCTCTTTCGCCGCTGCGAGAATCGCCTCCAACTCATGATCGGTCAACGCAGGCACCACAGGCGACACCATCACCCGTACGGGTATACTAGCGTCAGTCAGCCTTCGAATGGTCAACAAACGACGCGCAGGCAGCGGCACACGCGGCTCCATCGCCCGCGATGTCTTGTTATCCAGCGTCGTGATCGACATGCCAACACGGACAAGCCCCTTGGCGGCCATCGGTCCCAGGATATCCATGTCTCGTTCAATCATCGCCCCCTTGGTGATAATCGCTACAGGATGATTAAACCGCGCCAGCACCTCCAGAATACCACGCATGATTTGATGTTCTTTTTCAATCGGTTGGTAGGGATCGGTATTCGATCCAATCGCAATCATCGCAGGGACATAGCGCGGATTGCGTAACTCCTTTTCAAGAATCGCAGGCGCATCAGGCCGCGCAATCAACTTGGTCTCAAAATCCAAACCGGGCGACATGCCCAAATACGCATGGCTTGGCCGCGCATAACAATAGATGCAGCCATGCTCGCAGCCACGATAAGGATTAATCGTGCGATCAAACGACAAATCTGGCGATGAATTCTTGCTAATCACACGGCGCGGCACCTCGATACTGACCTTCGTGCGCAAGACCGGCAATTCCGCATCCCTCGCCCAACCATCATCAACCGATTCCGTGGTCATTTGATCAAAGCGAACAGCAGGGTTCGTGGTCGCTCCGCGCCCATTAATTCGTAGTTGAGACTGATCAATTAACTGCGACATGCCGCCATACTGGAACATAACAAGAACAGTCGCAAGCCTTGGTCGGTGACGCGAGAACAAATGTCGCGAATAGTTGTGTCTCGTATTCCTTTCCAGCGCATTACAGAGTTAAATAAACGCGTAACGCTAAACGCCTTGGAGGTTTCCCTAATGTCCGACGACGAAGATATCATCCTCTCCGAACTCAATGACGAAGATCTCGTCTCGCAGATGTTCGACGACCTTTACGACGGTATGAGAGAAGAAATCGAAGAGGGTGTAAACATCCTGATCGAACGCAAATGGGCACCTTACGACGTTCTGACCAAGGCGCTTGTGGGCGGTATGACCATCGTTGGCGCCGACTTCCGCGACGGTATCTTGTTTGTGCCAGAGGTTCTTTTGGCCGCAAACGCGATGAAGGGTGGCATGGCCATCCTCAAGCCACTGCTCGCTGAAACTGGCGCACCGCGCGTCGGCAAGATGGTTATCGGCACCGTTAAAGGCGACATTCACGACATCGGTAAGAACCTTGTTGGCATGATGATGGAAGGCGCTGGTTTTGAGGTCGTTGACCTTGGCATCAACAACTCCGTCGAGAAATACCTTGATGCGATTGCAACCGAAGGCCCTGATATCCTTGGCATGTCCGCCCTTCTGACCACCACAATGCCTTACATGAAGGTCGTGATTGATACGCTGGTCGAAAAAGGTATGCGCGAAGATTACATCGTTCTGGTAGGTGGTGCGCCGCTGAACGAAGAATTCGGCAAGGCCATTGGTGCAGACGCATACTGCCGTGACGCGGCTGTGGCCGTCGAAACGGCTAAGACCTTTATGGCACGCAAGCATAACCAAGCCGCTTCTGCTTAAACGACCCAAATTAAAACAAAGGCCTCGCAGTAACTCTGCGGGGCCTTTTCTTTTGGCGGCATCCATCCCATCGTGGGTGAAAGGAGATCACCCATGCCCCTCTCGCGACTGATGTATATCCTTGCCGCCGTCATCGGTGCCGCAGCCTTGACCGTCTGGGCCATGATGGGCACGGACCTTGCCAATCCGCGCTGGATTGCCGTCGGCCTTGGCGTCGCGTTTCTGGTGCGCATGGTGGCAAGTAAATGACAAACCTGCCCGCAGATGCGACGCTCACAACCGAAGGCTTCGCCGCCGTGACCGGTGGGCGCGTTTTGCTTTTGGCTTGCGGCGCACTTGCGCGTGAAATCCTTGCGGTCAAAGAAAGCAATGGGTTAAACCACCTCGATCTGCAATGCCTACCTGCGATTTACCACAACCATCCAGAGCGGATTATCCCTGCGATTGAGGAACTCGTCGCCAAACACCGCGCTGACTACGACAAGATTTTCGTCGTTTATGCCGATTGCGGCACAGGCGGACTGCTTGATGTCAAATGCAAAGACCTCGGCATTGAAATGGTTAAAGGCCCACATTGCTATTCATTCTTTGAAGGAAACGATGCATTCGCCGCGCGCGATGAAATGACAGCCTTTTACCTCACCGACTTTCTCGTGCGCCAATTCGATGCCTTCGTCTGGGAACCGTTGGGCTTGGGCAAACACCCCGCCCTGCGCAATATGTATTTCGGGAACTACGAAAAGCTCGTCTACCAAGCCCAAACCAAAGACCCCAAACTCGAAGCAAAAGCAAAAGACTGCGCCGCCCGCCTTGGCCTCGCATATGAATATCGCTTCACAGGCTACGGCGATCTCGCGACCTCCCTCACCTCACTTTGAGCGCTTGCGGTTCATTTGCGCAATTGATAATCATTCGCATATAGACCTCATTTGAGTTGCCCTTTCATGCCGCCCCTCAATTCCAAGCGCGACCACCTGTCATTGCCAGAGGTGCACGGCACCATCCGCACAGGGCAAACCACGGTTCTACGCCGCATGCTTGCCTTTGCAGGCCCAGGCTTCCTCGTCGCAGTTGGCTACATGGACCCCGGCAACTGGGCGACGGCCATCGCGGGCGGCTCTGCATTTGGCTACACGCTTCTCTCCGTCGTGCTGCTCTCCAACATCATGGCGGTCTTGCTACAGGCCCTCGCCGTGCGTATGGGAATCGCTGGCGGGCGCGATCTCGCGCAATTCTGTTACGAACAATTCGGCAAACCGGCGCGAATATTCCTCTGGCTGATGGCTGAGACGGCGATTATCGCCACGGACTTAGCCGAGGTCATCGGCACCGCCATCGCGCTCAACCTGCTATTCAACATGCCCCTGCCCTTGGGCGTAGTCCTTACAGCGCTCGACGTGTTCCTGATCCTCTGGCTGCAAGGCAAAGGTTTCCGCAGATTAGAGGCAGTGGTCATCACTCTCACCCTCGTGATTACGGCCTGTTTCATCGTTGAAATTGCATATTCTGATCCAGTTTGGGGCGATGTGATGCGCGGGTTCATTCCGCAAAAGTCCGTGCTTGGTGACCCGACCATGCTCTACCTCGCGCTTGGAATCATTGGCGCGACGGTCATGCCGCATAACCTCTATCTGCACTCGTCCATCGTACAGACCCGCGCAATTGGCCCCTCAATCCCCGAAAAGCGGCAAGCCATCCGCTACGCCACGCTCGACAGCACCTTCGCGCTGACATTCGCGCTGTTCATTAACGCGGCTATCCTGATCCTCGCGGCAGCGGCGTTTTACACGACGGGCCAAACCAACGTGGCCGAAATACAAGAGGCGTTCCACCTGCTCGACCCAACCCTTGGCACCACACTTGCGGCGACGCTTTTCGCGGTGGCTCTTCTCGCTTCTGGCCTCAACTCCACCGTGACCGCAACCCTGACAGGGCAGATCGTCATGGAAGGCTTCATCCGCTTTCAGCTTAAACCATGGGTCCGTCGCCTGGTCACGCGCGGCATCGCGATTGTACCTGCGGTGATCGTCAGCGTCATTTATGGGGAAAGCGGCACCGCAGAACTGCTTGTTCTCAGCCAAGTCATCCTCAGCCTGCAACTACCATTCGCCATCGTTCCGCTTGTGGCATTTACGGCAAACCGTAAACTTATGAACGGTTTACCTGCCCCGCGCTGGCAAACACTGCTATGCGCGCTCGTTGCCCTCGTCATCATCACACTGAACATCAACCTGATCATCGACGTGGCAACAGGCGCGATTTAACCCGTATAGCCTTGAATTCGCGCGATCATCGCCCGCACACCGTTAGAGCGCTGCGCCGACAAATGCTCGTTGAGCCCCAAGCGCGCCATTTCAGCATGGGCATCAACGGCCTGGACCTCCGCAACAGTCAGCCCATTATAAAGGGCGGCCAAAACCGCCACCAAACCACGGACAATCATCGCGTCACTGTCACCGCGGAACGAGAACACACCGTCTTGAACCTGCGGCACAATCCAGACCTGAGAGGCACAACCATCAACCTTGGTCGCAGGAACACGAAACGCATCTTCAAGCGGGTCCATCGCCTTGCCCATCTCAATGACATGCCGATAGCGGTCTTCCCAGTCTTCCAGAAACTCAAAATCTTCCGTAATCGCTTCAAACGCAGCCGTGGCCATGGTTCTTCTCCTTATGTCGCCCTCATGATCTAGGCCTGAACATGCATCAGGTCCAGAGGGTGCTTTTCAAGGCGGCTCTGATCCGTTACCCAAAGGGAAATGATTTGTCGAAAGGCCGCACCATGCGCAAGACCCTGCCCCTTCTACTTTGTGCCACTCTTGCTGTCACTGGCTGCGCCCGTGTTTCAGACTCAAAACTCAACCCGCTCAACTGGTTTGGCGCATCACGATCAGCCCCCTTGAACGCCACAGATGAATTGCGGCCGCTCGTCCCAGCAAACCGCGCAACAAAAGTCGTTGATAGCCGCGGTGCGATCGAAACCGTCGCGACGCTTTCAGTCGAAAAAACACCCGATGGCGCACTGATTCGTGCGACTGGTATCGCCAGCACCCAAGGTCAGTTCAACGCGCAACTGGTTCCTGTTTCCAATGAAGGCGGCACTTTGACCCTCGCATTCCGTATCCAAGCAGCCGCTGGGTCTACAGGCGTAAACGACGCACGGTCTCGTGAAGTCACCGTCGCACGTTTCTTGTCATTCGATGAATTGTCAGATGTAAAAACAATCGTGGTTCAAGGGGCAACCAACGCCCGTAACACGTCACGTTAAAGCGTGACGGTCACGACTTTCTGACCCTGCACCGCCAAGCCTATCTTGCCATCACACAAACGCAAGGCTTCGTCGCCGAACACCTCTTTGCGCCAACCACGCAAGGCAGGCACATCACGTTCGCCCGCAGCCAATGCATCCAGATCAGCAGAGGACGCAATCAATTTCGCGGCCACATCTTCGTTGTCAGAAATCGATTTGAGCAAAACACGCAACATGTCGGCCAATGCCGGATTTACCTGCAACTTGGCACGCGCCAAATCCGGCTTTGGAAGCGCGTCATTCGGCAACGCCAGACCAGTTTTGATTGCCTCAAGAATACCTTGTGCGATATCGCCACGGCGGGCTTCGCGTAAAAGCAGACGTGAGCGGCTGAGGTCCTGTTCGCTCTGTGGCTTTGTCGATGCAATCTCGACCAGCGCATCGTCTTTATAAACGCGGCTGCGCGGAATATCGCGGGCTTGGGCATAAGTTTCTCGGAAACGGGCCAATTCGCGCACGATCCCAAGGAATCGCCCAGAGCTTGTACGGGTCTTCACGCGGCGCCATGCCTCGTCAGGATCAGCTTGATATGTGGCAGGATCGTTCAAAACCGCCATTTCCTCGGCGACCCACTTTTTGCGGCCAGATTTATCGAGACGCGCCGACAAATGCTCGTAAATATCACGCAAATAGGTCACATCACCCACCGCATATTTGGCCTGCGCATCCGTCAACGGACGGCGTGACCAATCGGTAAAGCGCGAGGATTTATCCAAATCCGCCTTGCAAATTTTACGGACAAGGGTCTCGTAGCCCACCTGCTCACCAAACCCGCAAACCATCGCAGCGACCTGCGTATCAAACAGCGGCGTTGGGATAATCTCTTGATCCACATGGAAAATTTCAAGGTCTTGGCGGGCGGCGTGGAAAACCTTGACCACACCAACATCCGCGAACAAATCGTAAAGCGGAGCGAGCGACAAACCCTCAACCAGGGGATCAACGATACAAGCATCGTCGCCCGCGTCATCCTGATAGGCCAATTGGATCAAGCAAAGTTTTGAGTAATAGGTGCGCTCCCGCAAAAACTCCGTATCAACAGTCACATAGGGGCGTTTCGCCGCTTCAATGCAGAACGCGGCCAGCGCGTCGGTCGTCGTGATCGTTTTCATAGATATTCCGCGTTTTTGCTCTTGAGCCCTAATAATCGCACTCTCATAAGCGAACACTTGCTTAAAAGAAAGGGTTACATCCCAAGCAGCAAAGGTTCGGCATTGCCCGCAGCAAATCTGCGCAGAACGGCGGGGTAAAGTGCATGTTCAAACGGGAGAACTTTTGCAGCTAAAGTGTCGGGCGTATCGTCGGGTGCAATTGCGACCCGCGCCTGCCCAAGAATAGGGCCGCCATCAAGTTCAGCCGTGACCTCATGCACCGTGCAGCCATGCTCGACGTCGCCTGCCTCTATCGCCCGTTCATGCGTATGAAGCCCGCGGTATTTCGGCAAAAGCGACGGGTGGATATTGAGCATTTTACCCGCCCATTTGGCTGTAAATTCACTTGAAAGAATACGCATAAACCCAGCTAAACAAACGATATCTGGGTTAACTGCGACTAAGGCGTCATGGAGATCAGCCTCGAACGCCAAGCGGTCTTTGCCGTAAGCTTTGTGATCCAGAACCTGTGTCGCGATTCCAAGTTCAGCAGCCTTCGTCAGCCCACCCGCATCAGGGATATTCGACAAAACCAGAACCGCCTCGCATGGGTGGTCGCCCGCCATATCGCGGGCGAGTGCGACCATGTTCGAGCCGCCCCCCGAAATCAGGATCGCGACCCGCTTTTTCACACCAAAGCGCCTGTGTAGGAAACGCCAGTCCCCTCAACGATAGTGCCAAGCGAATAAACAGTTTCGCCAGCGCCCTGAAGGACTGCTG
>DFSO01000035.1:46404-49131 GCA_002378665.1 Loktanella sp. UBA3435
GTAATTCCCATGAAGTCAAATCAATCTGCGCGCCCAAGCCTTCGGGCAAGACCCGCGGTAGGTTCTCGGTCAAACCACCGCCTGTGATATGCGCCAAAGCATGCACGCCGCCTGCGTTTACGGCGGCAAGAGCGGACTTCACATAGAGGCGCGTTGGGGCCAAAAGAGCCTCACCGAGGGAAATTTCGGCAAATGGTGCTTTCTCACCCCATGCGAGGCCTGAGACTTCCACAATACGGCGCACAAGTGAATAACCGTTGGAATGTACACCGTCAGAGGCGAGACCCAGCAGGACGTCGCCTGCGACCACGCCTTTTGGCAAGTCCTGACCGCGCTCCATCGCGCCCACAGCAAAGCCCGCGAGATCAAAATCACCCTTATGATACATGCCCGGCATTTCCGCCGTCTCGCCACCGATCAAAGCGCAACCAGACAGCTCGCAACCCTTGGCGATGCCGTTAATGATCCGTGTTGCCTCTTCCAGCTCCAGCTTACCCGTCGCGAAATAGTCAAGGAAAAACAATGGCTCAGCGCCTTGGCAGACCAGATCGTTGACGCACATAGCGACCAGGTCAATGCCGATTGTATCGACGTTACCTGTGTCAATCGCGATGCGCAGCTTGGTACCGACACCGTCCGTGGCCGCAACCAAAATAGGGTCTTTGTAGCCGGCATCTTTAAGGTCAAACAACGCGCCAAAGCCGCCGAGGCCCGACATCACGCCAGAGCGCGATGTGCGTTTTGCAGCGGGTTTGATCCGCTCTACCAGCGTGTTGCCCGCGTCGATATCAACGCCAGCGTCAGCATAAGTCAGGCCTTTTTTGGTCATGGTCATCACCCCAGATGCGAAATTTGATATGCCGATACCGCAATGAACCAAGGCGTGCAACGCCATGCACCGCGCGTGCACAAGAAATGCACAAACCGTGCACCGCACGTCACGAGTTATTAAGCATATATCTGTCAGAGTGAGGACATTGAAACAAAAACGAAAGTCAGCAAAATGCGCCTCCTGATTGCCGCCCTTCTCCTTCTTCCAACAGTTTCATTTGCACAAGGTACTTCATTCGAAGATGGCCCTTGGATCGCAATTCCAGCAGGCATGACATATCCCGAATACACATCACCCGAGGAGGAGATCCGCAACATGGCCGATTTGGACGGCAACCCAAGCGTGACCACCCCAGAAGAGTTGCGGATGATCGCGACCTTGACCCAAATCTTAGGCGTGGCGCCCATTCAGAATTAATCTGGCCTTGACCGTGCCTGCCCGCCTGCTATCCCTCGCCCTTAGGGGGCCTGTAGCTCAATTGGTTAGAGCAGAGCGCTCATAACGCTTTGGTTGGGGGTTCAAGTCCCTCCGGGCCTACCACCTTCCCCTGCGACCCGTGGGCGGCAAATAGCCCTCCGTATACATTCGTATACAAAGTACTTTCACCTTTTCTTAAACTGCGCTATGGCACAGGTATATTTCACACCTGACGCGGAGGGACACATGTCCAAGATTAAGGTAGCTAACCCAGTCGTCGAACTCGACGGCGACGAAATGACACGGATCATTTGGGATTTCATTAAGCAAAAACTGATCCTGCCCTATTTGGACATTGATCTGAAGTATTACGATCTTGCCATGGAAGTCCGTGACGAGACCAACGACCAGATCACGATCGACGCGGCACACGCGATCCAAAAATATGGTGTTGGCGTTAAATGTGCGACCATCACACCTGATGAGCAGCGCGTTGAAGAATTCGGCCTCAAGCAGATGTGGCGTAGCCCGAACGGCACGATCCGTAACATCCTTGGCGGCGTTGTTTTCCGTGCACCAATCATTTGTAAGAACGTCCCGCGCCTTGTGCCCGGTTGGACGCAGCCGATTGTTATTGGCCGTCACGCGTTTGGTGACCAGTATAAAGCGACTGATTTCTTGATGCCTGGCCCAGGTAAGCTGACGATGAAATTCGTGGGCAACGACGGCACAGTGATCGAAAAAGAAGTGTTCGACGCGCCCTCCTCTGGCGTCGCGATGGGCATGTACAACCTTGATGACAGCATCATCGATTTTGCACGCGCATCTATGAACTACGGCCTCCAGCTTGGCTGGCCTGTGTACCTGTCCACTAAGAACACAATCCTCAAGGCCTATGACGGCCGCTTTAAGGACCTGTTCGCGAAGGTATTTGAAGAAGAGTTCGCTGATAAGTTTAAAGCAGCTGGCATCACATACGAGCACCGCCTGATCGACGATATGGTTGCGGCTGCGATGAAGTGGTCTGGTGGCTTTGTTTGGGCTTGTAAGAACTACGACGGCGACGTGCAGTCCGATACGGTTGCGCAAGGCTTTGGCTCGCTTGGTCTGATGACATCCCAGTTGATGACGCCAGATGGCAAGGTCGTTGAAGCAGAAGCAGCGCACGGCACAGTGACACGTCACTATCGTCAGCACCAAGCCGGTCAGGCAACATCGACAAACTCGATCGCGTCGATCTTTGCTTGGACGGGTGGTTTGAAGCACCGCGCGAAACTCGACGACAACGCGCAGCTGATGAAGTTTGCCGAGACACTTGAGAAGGTGGTCGTGGACACAGTTGAATCTGGCGACATGACTAAAGACCTCGCATTGCTTGTTGGCCCAGATCAGAAGTGGCTGACAACAGAAGGTTACTTGGAAAAAGTCGCAAGCAACCTCGACGCGGCGATGTAATTTCCGTTAGGAATGAGAATAAG
>DFSO01000035.1:49427-72725 GCA_002378665.1 Loktanella sp. UBA3435
AAGCCCCATGACCCAACCCAATCCGCCCGCAAAACACAGTCTGGTTGAGGACATACAAGGCCTGTTCACCGGCGCATTCTTTTGCGGGATTGCACTGCATTTGCTAACGAATTTGGGGTTATTGACGGGGCAAACAGCGGGGCTTGCGGTCATTATCTCTTATCTGACAGGTTGGTCATTTGCGCCCGTGTTCTTTGTCATCAACATCCCATTCTATATTCTCGCGTGGGTTCGCATGGGCCCGACATTTACCTATCGCTCGCTAATCTCCGTCACGCTACTCACAATCATCACGACCCTCCTGCCCTATGGTTGGACCGTCGGCGACATGAATATCGGGCTCGGTGCTTTGATATGCGGGCTGATTACTGGCGCAGGTCTGCTCATCTTATTCCGACATAACGGCAGTATGGGTGGTTTTGGCGTTCTAGCCCTCCTGATCCAAGACAAAACCGGATATCGCGCGGGCTATGTCCAATTGGCCGCCGATGTGGTCATCTTTGGCGTGGCATTGTTTATTTTCCCGGTGCAGATCGTGCTATGGTCCCTTTTGGGTGGCGTTGTCCTGAACCTGACCATCGCCGTGAACCACCGCCGAGACCGCTATATCGCGACATAAGGGACGACTGCCATGCCAATGCATTATATCATTTTGTTCTTTGCAATTGTGACCGAGACCATTGGCACAACGGCCTTGCAGGCCAGCAACCAATTTAGCAAATTCTGGCCGTCAGTGATCGTCGTCGTTGCGTACTCGGCATCGTTCTATCTTATGGCGCTTGCGTTAAAAGTGATCCCCGTTGGCATCGCCTATGCGATTTGGTCCGGGGTTGGCATTCTGATGATCGCGATTATTGGATTTGCTGTTTTTGGCCAGAAACTCGATTTGCCCGCGATTCTTGGCATGGGCTTGATCCTGGTGGGAATCCTCGTAATTCATCTCTTTTCCGCCACGTCGACCCATTAAGTCACAGGGGTTCAAACCCCTCGCGCGCTTTAGTGCTTCCCTTTCAGGGCTAGCCGCGTTATTCGCGCGCAACTTCGGTGCCTTGGCGCCTACTCATTCCCGCAGAAAGCAAAGCACATGGAAATCCGTAACGTCGCTATTATCGCCCACGTTGACCACGGCAAAACGACCTTGGTTGACGAACTATTGAAGCAGTCTGGTGTCTACCGTGAAAACGAAGCGACACAAGAACGCGCGATGGACAGCAACGATATTGAGCGCGAGCGTGGTATCACTATTCTTGCAAAGAACACCTCCGTTGAGTGGAAAGGTGTTCGCATTAACATCGTCGACACACCGGGCCACGCCGACTTTGGTGGAGAAGTTGAGCGTATTTTGTCGATGGTTGACGGTGTTGTTCTGCTGGTTGACGCCGCCGAAGGCGCGATGCCACAGACGAAGTTCGTGACGTCCAAGGCGCTGGCTCTTGGCCTTTGCCCAATCGTTGTTGTGAACAAAGTCGACAAAGCCGACGGCGAGCCTGACAATGCGGTTGATGAAGTCTTCGACCTTTTCGCAGCACTCGAAGCAACCGACGAACAGCTTGATTTCCCAACAATGTTCGCCTCTGGCCGTGCTGGCTGGTGTGACATGACGCTTGATGGTCCACGCAAAGACCTGAGCGCATTGTTTGACCTGATCGTTTCACACGTGCCTGCGCCAAAGCAGTTGTCACGCCGCGGCGAGCCATTCCAAATGTTGGCGACAACATTGTCCGCTGACCCGTTCATCGGCCGTATCCTAACAGGCCGCGTTGAAGCAGGCACATTGCGCGCTGGCGACACGATCAAATCGATGACCCGCACAGGCGAAAAGATCGAGCAGTTCCGCGTCTCAAAGATCCTCGCGTTCCGTGGCCTTGGCCAACAACCAATCGACGTTGCCGAAGCTGGCGACATCGTGACAATCGCGGGCATGACCAAGGCAACCGTTGCCGACACGCTGTGCGATCCGTCAATCAACGTAGCCCTGCCCGCGCAGCCGATCGATCCGCCAACCATCACAGTGACATTTGGCATCAACGACAGCCCGCTCGCTGGTAAAGAAGGCAAGAAAGTTCAGTCACGCGTTATCCGTGACCGTCTTGCGAAAGAATGCGAAGTGAACGTCGCGATTTCCATCAAAGACACCCCAGGTGGCGATGCGTTCGAGGTCTCTGGCCGCGGCGAATTGCAGATGGGCGTTTTGATCGAAAACATGCGCCGCGAAGGCTTTGAGCTCTCAATCTCGCGTCCACAGGTTATTTTCACCGAAGTTGACGGTGTCCGCCACGAGCCAGTCGAAGAAGTCACCATCGATGTGGATGACGAATACACAGGTTCCGTTGTTGAGAAATTGACTGGCCCACGCAAAGGCGAGTTGATGGAAATGAAACCAGCGGGTGCGGGCAAAACACGCATCATCGCATTGGTCCCTTCCCGTGGCCTCATTGGCTACCACGGTGAGTTCCTCACAGACACACGCGGCTCTGGCGTTTTGAACCGCTTGTTCCACGGCACAACACCTTACAAAGGCCCAATTCAAGGTCGTCGTCAGGGCGTTCTGGTTTCGATGGGTGCTGGCGTGTCCGTTTCCTTCGCACTTTGGAAGTTGGAAGACCGTGGCAAGATGTTCATCGGCGCGCAGGCTCCTGTCTATGAAGGCATGATCATCGGCGAACACAGCCGCGAAAACGACCTTGATGTGAACCCTTTGAAGGGCAAGCAGCTGACCAACGTACGTGCATCTGGCACAGACGAAGCGGTCCGTTTGACGACTCCAGTGACCATGTCGCTTGAGCAGGCGATTGCCTATATCGACGACGATGAGTTGGTTGAAGTGACGCCTAACTCCGTACGTCTGCGCAAGCGCTACCTCGACCCACATGAGCGTAAGCGTCACGCCCGCTCTGGCGAGTAAGTCTCGGGTTCGACATTAAAAAAGGCCGATCCCAGTGAAGGGGCCGGCCTTTTTGTTTGTCTTGGAGATGAAGCCTTTAGGCGACCTCTTCGACAATGCTCAATTCGCGCTGACTTGCGCCCTTGGCAAAGCCGAGCGCCTCTTGGTAGGCCTCAGAATAATAGCAATCATGCGCCGCCTCCAAGCTTGAGAAGCGCGCCACAACGTTACGCGGGCGTGTCGGCCCCTCAAGCTGTTCAAACTTGCCACCACGCGCCAAAAACACGCCACCATGATCGGCAATGGCGACTGTGGCCCGCTTTGCGTATTCGCCGTAAGCGGCTTCATCTGTCACTGTAACATGTGCGATCCATAGGGCTGTCATGCTTTGCTCTCCAAAAATGTTTCTGCATCTGCAATGGCTTGGGCTGCGTTTTCCGCTGACGCCCCACCACCTTGGGCCATATCAGGACGGCCACCGCCACCCTTGCCACCCAGTGCTGGCACCGCCGCGCGCAAGATATCCACGGCAGACACTTTAACAGTCAAATCAGCGGTCACACCAGTTGCAACCGCAGCCTTACCACCCGCATCAGCGATCAACAGAACAGCACCGCTGCCCATCGCCGCTTTCATCTCATCGATCAGCGCAGGCAAATCCTTGCCTGTGACGCCCTGCAAAACTTGGGCTTGGAACGGGATACCAGCGATGGTCTTGATCGCCGCTTCCGACTTTGCGCCACCCGATATCGCCAGATCGCGACGCAGTTGCGAGACCTCATTAGACAGCGATTTACGCTCGTCCATCAAGGCCTTCACGCGCTCGGCAAGTTCAGCGACGGGCGCTTTCATCATGCCAGCAATCTCGCTCAAACGCTGATTTTGCGCGGCCATATGGTCGAGTGCCGCTTTGCCCGTCAGCGCCTCAATACGGCGTACGCCAGCACTGGATGCGGAATCGCCAAGCAGAACAAATGCACCAATCTCGCCCAAACGGCGGACATGAGTACCGCCGCAAAGCTCTAAGCTATAGGTCTTGCCATCGGTGCCTTTGCCAGACCCTTTGCGTTCGCCCATCGAGACAACGCGCACTTCATCGCCGTATTTCTCGCCAAACAGCGCCTGCGCACCAAGCGCGCGGGCATCATCTGGCGTCATCACGCGGGTCTCAACCTTGCCGTTTTGGCGGATCACGGCGTTGACCTCGTCCTGCACGGCCACCAATTCTGCCGCCGACAAGCCCTTATTATGGCTAAAGTCGAAACGCAGGCGATCGGGCGCATTCAGCGAGCCGCGCTGTGCGATGTGATCGCCAAGCGCATTGCGCAACGCCTCGTTGAGGAGGTGGGTCACAGAGTGGTTCGCTTGGATCGCATCGCGGCGGGATGGATCAACGATCAATTCCGCGCCCTGCCCCTTTTTGATCTCGCCTTTGGTCACCTCGGCCACGTGGACAAAAACGCCTGCAACCTTTTTGGTGTCCGTGATTTTCGCCTCGCCAGTTTCAGTGCGCAGGATGCCTGTGTCGCCAACCTGACCACCCGATTCAGCGTAGAACGGCGTTTGGTTGAACACGACCTCAACCTTGCCTGTGGCCTCAGTCGTGGCGCTGCCATCCGAGGTGACAAGTGCCAGAATCTGGCCCTCGGCCGTTGTCGTGTCATAGCCCAAGAAATCGGTCGAACCGTGCTTGTCGGCCACATCGAACCAGACGGAGGCATCTGCCGTCTCGCCAGTACCCGCCCAAGCGGCGCGCGCCATGGCTTTTTGGGCCGCCATCGCAGTGTCGAAACCAGCAGTGTCAACAGCCCGACCCTTTTCGCGCAATGCGTCTTGGGTCAAATCAAGCGGGAAGCCAAAGGTATCGTAAAGTTTGAACGCCGCTTCACCGGGCAGGTTTGCACCTTCGGCCAAGCCTGCCACTTCGTCGTCGAGCAATTTCAGGCCGCGATCAAGTGTCTGCTTGAAACGGATTTCTTCGTTCAGCAGCGTTTCTTCGATCAAGCTTTGGCCTTGCACCAGTTCAGGGTAAGCCGCCCCCATCTGCTTGACGAGTTCTGGCACCAAGCGGTGCATCATCGGGTCTTTGTTGCCCAACATATGCGCGTGACGCATCGCGCGGCGCATGATGCGGCGAAGCACGTAACCGCGCCCGTCGTTGGATGGCATCACGCCGTCCGCGATCAGGAAGGAGGTGGAGCGCAAGTGGTCGGCGATCACGCGGTGGCTCGTGTTCATGTCGCCATCGGGATCAACGGAAGACGCATGCGCGGAAGCCTCGATCAACGCGCGCATCAAATCCGTGTCGTAGTTGTCGTGCTTGCCCTGCAACAGCGCACCAATGCGCTCTAACCCCATGCCCGTATCAATCGACTGCATGTCGAGGGCGCGCATTGAGCCATCCTCAAATTGCTCGTTTTGCATGAAAACAAGGTTCCAGATTTCGATAAAGCGGTCTCCATCCTCATCGACAGAGCCTGGAGGACCACCCCAAATTTTATCCCCGTGATCGTAGAATATCTCGGTGCAAGGACCACACGGGCCCGTCGGTCCCATCCGCCAAAAGTTATCATCTGTCGGAATACGAATGATGCGATCGTCAGAAAGGCCCGCGACTTTTTTCCAGATATTCGCGGCCTCATCGTCCGTATGATAGACCGTGACCAGCAGCTTATCTTTGTTGATGCCGAAATCCTTGGTCAGCAGTTCCCACGCAAATGGGATCGCTTCGTTCTTGAAGTAATCGCCAAAGGAGAAGTTGCCGAGCATCTCGAAAAACGTATGGTGACGCGCTGTGTAACCCACGTTGTCGAGATCGTTGTGCTTGCCGCCTGCGCGCACGCATTTCTGCGACGATGTTGCGCGTTTGTAGTCGCGGGTCTCTAAGCCCGTGAACAGGTTTTTGAATTGCACCATCCCGGAGTTCGCGAACATCAACGTCGGATCATTGCGTGGGACAAGTGGGCTGGACGCCACGACTTCATGGCCGTTGCGCTTGTAAAAATCGAGGAAGGTTGAGCGGATATCGGAAAGACTGGTCATTGGCGGCTTTCGGCTAAATTAAAGAGTTAGCGCAGAAATACCCCCCCAGCCCCGCAGTGTCCACAAGGCAAAGAAAAAGGGCGCCGCAAGTTGCAGCGCCCATCCAATTTTCGACGAAAATTGGGATTAATCGTCCATGACGTTCCCGTCATCAGAATCGCCGCTCATCCCAAAATCAAGACCATGGGCTGCTCGAATCTTGTCTTCGATCTCATTGGCCACAGCAGGATTTTCTTTCAAGAAAATCTTAGAATTTTCACGTCCCTGTCCCATACGCTCGTCACCGTAGCTATACCAAGCGCCAGATTTTTCAACGACACCAGCCTTTACGCCCAAATCAAGCAGCTCGCCCGTCTTGGAGATGCCTTCGCCATACATGATGTCGAATTCGACTTGCTTGAAAGGTGGTGCGACCTTGTTTTTCACAACCTTCACCCGGGTGGCGTTACCGACGACCTCGTCACGGTCCTTGATCGACCCAATGCGGCGGATATCAAGGCGTACAGACGCATAGAATTTCAAGGCGTTACCGCCAGTCGTCGTCTCAGGTGAACCAAACATCACACCAATTTTCATCCGGATTTGGTTGATGAAAATCACCATACAGCCAGACTTGTTGATGGAGCCTGTCAATTTGCGCATCGCTTGCGACATCAGACGCGCATGCACACCAACCGAATAATCGCCCATGTCACCTTCAAGCTCGGACTTTGGCGTCAAGGCGGCCACGGAATCGACGATCACCATGCTGACAGCACCTGAGCGCACCAGCGTATCAACGATTTCAAGTGCCTGTTCACCAGTGTCGGGCTGCGAAATCAACAGCTCATCAAGGTTCACGCCCAACTTCTTGGCATATTGCGGATCAAGCGCATGCTCGGCATCAACAAACGCACATACGCCACCCTTTTTCTGCTCTTCCGCAATCGCGTGCAGTGTCAGCGTGGTTTTGCCTGATGATTCTGGACCATAAATCTCAATGACACGACCCTTTGGCAGGCCTCCGATCCCAAGCGCAATATCAAGACCAAGCGAACCCGTGCTCGTTGCCTCGATATCAGGCATCTGGTTCTGGCCGCCGAGCTTCATGATAGAGCCCTTACCGAACTGCCGCTCGATCTGCGCCAGAGCGCTTTCAAGCGCCTTTTCTTTGTCCGCTGTCTTTTTATCTGTCATTTTGAGAAGCTCTGCCGTTGCCATTTGTTTTGTCCTTATTTCACACCCTGCGCGGGGCGACAATTGATGCTTTGTTCCGCATATGTTCTTGTTAACCAATGAGACCAAAACAAGAACAATACAACAAAAATCTTCTAGAAAATACATTGCCCGAGAGTGGTTAATCTTCAATGAATGCGCTAACTTGCCCAAGAAATGCTTGAAAGGTGGCTCTCAAATGCTTGTTTTCTGGAAGGAAAATCTGGTTTTCCTCGCGGTGCCCAAAACGGGAACAACGGCCATAGAAGGCGCGCTGGCGCCACGTGCATCGATGGTTTTGCGCGACCCACCGATCCTAAAACACTCGGCTTGTTACCGTTACAACCGATTCCTTAAGCCATATTTTGTGCAAGCAGGCGGTCAAACACCTGAGCTTTTTGCCGTGGTCCGCCATCCGATAGATTGGCTTTCAAGCTGGTATCGCTACCGGTATCGCGACGATTTAATTGGCCATGAAAACAGCACGCGCGACATGACATTCGACGATTTTGTACTGGAATACTGCAAGGGCAAGCCCGCCCCTTTCGCCAATGTCGGATCTCAGGCCAAGTTCTTGATTGTCGGCGAAGGTGAGCTCGGCGTTGACTACCTCTTTCGTTACGAGGCCCAAGACAAATTGATCGCCTTCCTTGAGGAGCGGCTGGAAACAACTGTCGAATTCAAACGCCTCAATGTGTCGCCAGAGTTGTCGCTCACCCTCTCGCCCGAGGTCGAAGAAAAGTTCCGCAAGAAATGTGCTGCCGAATTCGACGTCTGGGAAATGGGACAAGCCTAGGTCAGCGTCCGCTTCACAGCATCTTTCCAACCTGCATAACGCCGTGCTCGGGTCGCTTCATCCATCTGCGGCTCAAAACGGCGATCCAAGGCCCATTTCGAAGCGAATCCAGCCTGATCGGGATAGACCCCAGCCTTCATCCCCGCGAGCCATGCAGCCCCAAGCGCCGTGGTCTCAAGCACCTTAGGTCGATCAACGGGTGCGCCGATGATATCGGACAGGAACTGCATCGACCAATCGGACGCGCTCATCCCCCCATCAACCCGCAAAACGCCTTTATCATCAGCATCTTGCCAGTCGCTTTTCATGGCTTCAAGTAGGTCACGGGTCTGAAACCCGACGCTTTCTAACGCCGCGCGAGCAAACTCTGCAGGTCCCGAATTGCGCGTAATCCCATAGATCGCGCCACGCGCCTCTGCGTCCCAATACGGCGCGCCAAGGCCCGTAAAAGCAGGCACCATATACAGTTCTTGGGTCGGATCGGCACTTTCGGCCAAGGGTTGCGTCTCGCTGGCTTCGCGGATCATTTTTAGCCCCTCACGCAGCCATTGCACGACAGCGCCTGCGATAAAAATGGAGCCTTCGAGAGCGTAGGTCGGCTTGCCGTCGAATTGATAGGCGATAGTGCCAAGCAAGCGGCTTTGGCTGCGCACCAATGTGTCGCCTGTATTCAGCAACGCAAAACAGCCCGTCCCATAGGTCGATTTCAGCATACCAGCGCCAAAACACGCCTGCCCGATGGTTGCCGCCTGCTGGTCGCCTGCAACCCCCAAGATTGGGAGTTCTTTGCCAAAAAGATCGGCCCGCGTGGTACCAAAATCAGCCGCGCAATCGCGCACCTCTGGCAACATATCCAACGGAATGTCAAAACGGGCACAAATCTCGGCGTCCCACTTTCCCTCGCGGATATTATAAAGCATCGTGCGGGCGGCATTGGTCGCGTCCGTGGCGTGTACCGCGCCACCCGTCAGCTTCCAAATCAGGTAACAATCCACCGTACCGAACATAAGCTTGCCCGCTTTGGCCCTCAAACGGGCACCCTCGACATTGTCCAACAGCCACTTGAGCTTGGTCCCCGAGAAATACGGATCAAGCAAAAGCCCCGTCTTTTCTGTAACTTCCGCCTCAAATCCTTCGGCCTTGAGCGCCTGACACATCTCGGACGTCCGTCTGTCCTGCCAGACAATCGCATTATGGATCGGCTTGCCAGTTTCGCGGTCCCACACGAGGGTCGTCTCGCGCTGATTGGTGATGCCAATCGCGGCAATCTCTCTGACGGACACGCCCGATTTCTCAATCACCCCACGGCAGGTCGAGGCGGTCGAGGACCAAATATCCGACACATCATGTTCAACCCAGCCCGACTGCGGGAAATGTTGTTTAAATTCCATCTGCGCTGTCGCTTTGACCTGCATTTTGCCGTCAAAAATGATCGCACGGCTCGATGTCGTGCCTTGGTCGATAGCCAGAATATAGGTCATGATATGCCTCCCACGTGCAGCATCAGGCCGCCTTCATATAGTGATCAATCGCCGCAATCTGTTCGGGCGTCAAATGCAGTCCCATTTTGGACCGCCGCCAGACAATGTCCTCGGCCGTTTGCGCGTATTCGTTTGCCATCAGCCAGTCGATTTCCCGTGATGACAGTGTCGGGCCAAACTTCACACCAAGGTCAGCCTCACTCGCAGCCTTGCCTAAGATAACAAAAGAATCCATGCCATAAGCACGCACGAACCTGCGAGCGCAAGTCTCTGATGCAAATGGATATTTCGACATCACATCGCGCACAATATCCTCATAACTCTTGCCGCCAAAATCTCCGCCCGGCAAAGGCACACCGGCCGTCCAATTGCTCAGACCGCCAATAAGGGGCGTGAGTTTCGCAAGCGCATCCTCGGCGAGTTTACGGTAGGTCGTGATCTTGCCGCCAAAGACGTTTAGGAGCGGCGCACCATCATCATTGAGAGTCAAAACATACTCTCGCGTGGCCGCCGTGGCCGATTTTGCGCCGTCATCATAAAGCGGCCGGACGCCGGAATAGCTCCAAACGATATCATCGCGGGTGATCGTGGCTTCAAAATACTGGTTTGCAAAAGCGACGAGATAATCTTGCTCTGCATCCGTCGCGAAAGGCTTCGTATTCGGATCGTCATGCTCGGCATCTGTGGTGCCAATCAGCGTGAAATCGGTCTCGTAGGGTATCGCAAAAATGATCCGCCCATCCTCGCCCTGAAAGAAATACGCTTTGTCGTGATCAAACAACCGCTTGGTCACGATATGCGACCCGCGCACCAGCCGCACACCTTCGGTCGCATCCACATGAATACGGTCTTTGATGATATTCTCGACCCAAGGACCGCCCGCATTCACCAACGCCCGTGCAGTCACCACCTGCCCGCCCTCCAACGTGATTTCCCACAGGTCGCCAACCCTTTTCGCCTCAACCACTTTGGTGCGCGTCATGATTTTCGCGCCCCGCATTTCGGCATCACGGGCATTCAACACGACAAGTCGCGAATCCTCGACCCAGCAATCCGAATACTCATAGGCTTTGGTGAATTTCCCCTTCAGCGGCTTGCCTTCAGGTGCCGTCGTCAGGTTAAGCGTCGCAGTGGCTGGCAGAACCTTGCGCCCGCCCAAATGATCGTAAAGAAATAGCCCAAATCGGATCAACCAAGCGGGCCTGCGTCCCTTCATCCAAGGCATGAACAGCGTCAGTAGTTTTGAAGCCGGTGTGTCCCCCTCAAAACGAATATCCTTATGATATGGCAACACAAATCGCATCTGCCATGAGATATGCGGCATGGCAGAAAGCAGCACCTCACGCTCGATCAATGCTTTGCGCACCAGCTTGAATTCGAAAAATTCCAAATAGCGCAAGCCGCCGTGAAACAACTTCGTCGAAGCCGAAGACGTGGCCGACGCAAGGTCGTTCATTTCCGCCAGAGCGACACGCAGCCCGCGCCCCTGCGCATCCCGCGCAATGCCGGTCCCGTTAATGCCACCGCCGATGATAAAGAGGTCGAAATCTGCTGTCATAATCTTGATCCATAGGTTTGGATTATGGGTAAGCTTTCGTAAAGTTACCGCAAGGACAAACGAAATGTTTGTTCTTATGCTCAACAAACGAACCTTTATAAAATAAGAAATAGTCCTATAACGTTTTCGTAATTTCACTTAATACGAACATATGGAAACACTCACCCGCCATTCAGCTATCTTAAACCAAGCCCGCCTAGCTGGCAAAGTTGAGGCGACGAACCTCACACTCGATCTTGGCGTCACAGTGCAAACAATCCGCCGCGACCTGCGCGAGATTTGTGCGGCAGGGCTTTTGGAACGGGTACATGGCGGCGCCGTTCTATCCTCTGGCGTGCGCAACATCGCCTATGACGACCGCCGCGCACTCAGCCGTGATGCCAAGCAACGGATTGCAAAGCGCACAGCACAGTTGATCCCCGACAACGCATCGCTTTTCCTCAATATCGGCACCACGACAGAGGCTGTGGCCCATGCCCTTCTTGCCCATCGTGACTTAATTGTTGTGACAAATAACCTGAACGTTGCCAATATCTTAGCGGGAAAATCGTCTTGCGAGGTAGTGGTCGCCGGTGGCACGCTCCGCCGCAAAGATGGTGGCTTGGTTGGCGATCTTGCGGCACTCGCAATTGCGCGGTTCAAGGTCGATATCGCGGTGATCGGGGCCTCCGCAATTGATCCCAACGGAGACCTTTTGGATTTTGATCCAGAGGAAGTACGCGTCAGCCGTCAGATCCTTGATGCGGCACGGTCCAGCATCCTTGTGGCGGACAAATCGAAATTCACCCGCAAGGCGCCTGTGCGGATCGGATCGGTCTCAGAGGTGGATCACTTTGTGACTGATGGAGCCCCGTCCGAGCGGTTCGTCACCGCCTGTGCAGACTGGCAGACAAAGTTACTCCTCGTCTGAAGGATTGCCCTTAAACCCAGACGCCACAACGAATTTTTCCGAACTGTCAGAACGACTTGAAGGCGGCTTTACATAGGCGACCTTCTTGAATCGCACCTTCAGCATCAGGTTCAATTCAGCCTCAGCACCACCAGCCAAAACCTTCGCCACAAACGTGCCACCCTCAGCCAGCACGTCAAACGCAAAGTAGGCAGCAGCCTCGCAAAGCGCCATAATCCGCAGGTGATCGGTCTGTTTATGGCCACAGCTTGACGCCGCCATATCCGACATCACAACGTCCGCCTGCCCGCCAAGCCATTCCATGACCTGCTTGTCAGCATCATCGGCCAAGAAATCGAGTTGATGCAAAACAGTGCCCGCAATCGGCTCCATCTCCTGCAAATCGACACCCAAAATCGTACCAATATCCTTGCCCTTTTTCTCACCAAGCGCGTTGATGCGCGGCACAGCAACCTGACACCAGCCACCCGGTGCAGCACCAAGGTCAACAACACGTGCGCCATTGGTCAGAAAGTGAAATTTATCGTCCAGTTCCATGATCTTATAGGCGGCGCGACCACGGAATCCTTCGGCCTTGGCACGTACCACGTAAGGGTCGTTCAACTGACGCTGCAACCATTTGGTTGAAGACATCGTGCGGCCTCGCGCCGACTTTACCTTGACGGTCAAATCACGCTGGCCGCGGCCTGATGTATTCTTCTTTGGTGTCTGTGCCATATCGTTCGCTTTCTATCTCGAACACGCCCTTTATCAGTAAGGTGTATCTTCGAGAACCCCATGTGCTGACATCTGTGCATAAAGTAGCCCTTCACGCAGGCCACGATCCGCCACCGACAACCTATCGGTTGGCCAAAGCCGCATCAACGTCTGTAAAATCGCAGCCCCCGACATGATCAAAGCCTGCCTATCCTTGCCAATTCGGGGGTCTGCACGCCGTCCCGCTGGCCCCATGTTCAGGTAATTTTGGATCACAGCGTCAATTTGGTCTGTGGACATGCGCAACCCGTCAACCTTCGTGCGATCATAGCGCTTGAGGCCCAAGTGGCTGGCCGCGACGGTCGTGACCGTCCCGCTTGTACCCACAATCTGGAACCCTTCACGGGTTTGCGCGGCAGCATAGGGTGAAAAATCCTCTAAGCTTTCCTCAAAGAACCACGACATCAGCGCAAAGCGTGCCGCGTCATCTTCGACATCCTCAAACTGGTCGCGCAACGTGGCCACTCCCAAAGGCACGGAAATCCAATCGACGACGCGGGCGGCCGCAAAAGGGCCGGGATCGGACTTGAACCCTTTGTGTAGCCGCATAATCGCCCGCGGGCGTTCGCGTTCTGGCACGTTCGTCAGATCAATCCAGACAAGTTCCGTCGAGCCACCACCAATATCGACAACCAAAAGCTGTTCAGTCTTGGTGCTGACCAGCGGCGCACAGGAAATCACGGCCAAGCGGGCCTCTTCCTCTGGCTTGATAATCTCGAGCTCCAATCCCGTTTCACGGCGCACTTGGGCCACAAAATTTTCGCCATTACGCGCACGACGGCAGGCCTCGGTTGCCACCAAACGCATATTGGTCACGCCGTGGCGTTCCAGCTTTTGGCGGCAAATACGCATCGCGTTGACAGTACAGTTCATCGACGCACGTGACAATTTCCCAGAGCTCTCTAAGCCTTGCCCCAACTGCACCGACTTGGAAAAACTATCCAACACGTGAAACTGACTGCCCTTTGGTTGGGCAATCAGCATTCGACAACTATTCGTGCCTAAGTCCAAAGCCGCGTAAAGGGCCGTGGGATCAGGCGGATTTGGCGCGGGGGTTTCGACCGCTATTGGGAACGCGCCCGCACCGTTAGGACGCTTAGGCGCCATTTGCACGCCCTCCATTTCGAGTTAGCTCTAAGGTAGGGTGCATTGTGTCCACAAGCAAGCGGCGACATGCGCTCAAAGTGAATGAGGCGCATCACTATCTTGAAAACTTCGGCCATGGCCATTCATGGGATGCGCAGGCAATGTCGCCCCCGTCGCTGGATGCGTCCACCATGTCGAAAACCGACATCGGTTGACGGAAATCCATGCGTAAAAGGGTTTAAGGTTTTTGGGCGGAAACGCCCCATAGGGAGGAATCACATGGCTGACGTCACGATCGTTTATTGGCGCGATATGCCTGCGCAAGTTATCGTAGGCAAAGGGCGACGCGGCACGAAACTGCCTTTGCCAGAGCGCTTTGAGCAAGCGATTGACCGCGCGGCGATGAAATCAGGTGCCGCCGAAAGCGACGCTTATCTGGAAGGGTTCCGCAAGGCCTCACCCTACGCCGTTGACGGCGAAGACGCTGACGTTGCTGCCGCCGAGGTCGCACGCATCGAGGCCGAATACGACCAAGAGCGCATCAAAATACTCATCGCAAACGACGGCTGGGCATAAGCCCTCTTAGAAACGGAGAATACAATGTCCCTGCTGCCATTCATGAAGAAAAAAGAAGCCGCACCCGTCGGTGTTGATCCAAAGGTTGAGGCTTTCCTCAAGGATTACTCCATTGAGGTGATGCCGCGCACCGCCGAAAAGGTCGAAAGCTTCAAAGAGCTCCTGCCCGCTGGCACACGCGTCTACATCGCCCATATCGAGGGCACGCCGATTGAGGATATGGTCGCGACTGCCAAACGCGTCGCTGACGAAGGCTATAAGGTCATGCCGCACTTCCCCGCGCGCATCATCAAAGACGAGGCAACTCTCGCCGACTGGATCGCTCGTTACCAAGGTGAGGCTGGGGTTGATCAGGCGCTTTTGCTTGCTGGCGGTGTCGCAACCCCGCACGGCAAATTCGACAGCTCTATGCAGCTTTTGGAAAGCGGCCTGTTCGGCAAGGCAGGTTTCAAGCGTCTGCACGTTGCGGGCCATCCCGAGGGCAACAAAGACATAGACCCTGACGGGTCTGATAAAAACGTCATGGATGCGTTGCGCTGGAAGGCGAAATTCGCCGAGACCTCTGACGCACAAATGGCACTTGCCACACAATTTGCCTTCGAGGCAGGCCCGATTATCAAATGGGCAGATAGCCTGAAGGCCGCGGGTATCGATATCCCGATCCACATCGGCATCGCAGGTCCTGCCAAGCTTCAGACGTTGATCAAATTCGCCATCGCTTGCGGCGTTGGCCCATCCCTCAAGGTTCTGCAAAAGCGGGCGATGGATGTGACCAAGCTGCTCTTGCCATACGAGCCAAATCAGATCCTGACAGAGCTTGCTGCCCATAAGGCTGCGAACCCTGACTTTAACATTACCCATGTGCATTTCTTCCCGCTTGGCGGGATCAAAACGAATGCCACTTGGGCGATTTCCCACGGCGGCGCGTCTGCCGTTCCTGCACTTCAATCCTAAGGACCGCGCCATGACACGCACCATCGTCGAATCTAAAACCCGCACCACAATCATCGGGTTTGACCAACCTTTTGCCGTCATCGGTGAACGGATCAACCCAACAGGTCGTAAGATCCTGAACGAAGAACTTGAGCGCGGCGATTTTTCCCGCGTTGAGGCCGATGCGCTTGCGCAAGTGGCCGCTGGCGCGAACATCCTCGACATTAACTCTGGCGCTGTGTTCTCGAACAAAATGGCCGAAGATCCACGCTACGCCGACAACAACTTTGTCGAGCCGACGCTGATGATGGAACTGATCAAACACGTGCAAGCCGTGACCGATTGCCCACTGTGCATCGACAGCTCCGTGCCAGGTGCGCTTGAGAATGGCCTTGCGGCTGCCGAAGGTCGCCCGCTGTTGAACTCGGTGACTGGTGAAGAAGAGCGTATGGAGCTCGTGCTGCCACTGGTTAAGAAGTACAACGTACCAGTTGTTGCGATTTCCAACGACGACACCGGCATTTCCGAAGACCCCGACGTTCGTTTTGAAGTGGCAAAAAAGATCGTTCAGCGTGCCGCCGATTTTGGCATCCCTGCCCACGACATCGTTGTTGACCCGCTGGTTATGCCAATCGGTGCAATGGGCACCGCTGGCTTGCAAGTTTTCGCACTCGTGCGCCGCTTGCGCGAAGAGCTCGGTGTGAACACGACCTGTGGCGCATCCAACATCTCGTTTGGTTTGCCAAACCGTCACGGCATCAACAACGCGTTTTTGCCAATGGCGATGGCTGCAGGGATGACTTCTGCGATCATGAACCCAGTGGCCCTGCCCATTGGCCCCCTCAAGATCGCTGAGAAAAAGCTACAAGTCCTTGAGGCTGGTATCATTCTGCCAGAAGATATCGACGACGAAACTTTCGTGACGATCTTTGGTCTCGGCTCCACCCTGCCGCGCGCCGGTAAGGAAATGGAGGCCATCCGCGCCGCCAACTTCCTCACCAATAACGATGCGGGTGGCGGTGAGTGGATCGGCTTCAACCGCCCTGCAGTAAAAGAAGGCGAAGGCCGCGCACGCACAGGTCGCAGAACACGTCGTTAAGACTGATTTAACCAAGGTAAAATAGCGTCGGGGCATGTATGTGTCCCGACTGCAAAACGCGCCGCAAGGCTGGCTCGATCTGATTTTCTCCGCAAAATCAGCGCAAAATGGCGGTGTTGTCCGCCGCAATATCTCTTGGGTCGAAAAAGAAATCGGACGGCAAACCTTTGAGAATGCCGTCCGAGATCGTGGTTTTCATCTGATCGAAACAGGAAATCAGTTCATCTTCATTTGCCATCGCGGCGAGATCAGGCTCTGCTTTTAGTCACCAATTTTCGACGAAAATTGGAAACCTTCGATTTTTCGTCGAAAAATTGCGACTTACCGATAGTAGAGCGATTGCCCATTGTGGAAAATCTGCACCTTCGCGGGATCAGCGGTCATACGTACAGACGTCCCACGCAAACCTTTGTGAATTCCCTGCAACTTGCCAATGACAGAATCGTTATCTCCAACCTTGTCAAAATACAAAAGCGTGACTTCACCCAAGGCCTCTGTAATCTTGACCTTCCCTTCAAAGACGTAGTCTTTACCCGTCGTCGCCACCAAATCCTCTGGCCGCACGCCGATATTAACCTTCAACCCCTTATCAGCCGCCTGTGTCGGCACCGCAGACTTCGCGACACCCCCGCCATGCAGGGTTATTGTGGTCTCTTTGCCCGTGCCCGTGATCTCACCCGACAGAATGTTCATCGCAGGTGAACCAATAAACTGGGCCACAAATTCATTCTCTGGCCGCTCGTAAAGATCAAGCGGTGTGCCAACTTGCGCAATGCCCTTATTGGCCAAAACTACAATGCGGGTCGCCAGCGTCATCGCCTCAACCTGATCGTGGGTCACATAGATCATCGTGCTTTCTGGCATCGATTCCTTGAGCTGCGCAATCTCAATCCGTGTTGCCACGCGCAACGCTGCATCTAGGTTCGAAAGCGGCTCGTCAAACAGATAGACCTTCGGATCACGCACAATCGAACGGCCAATCGCAACACGCTGCCGCTGACCACCAGAAAGCGCCTTTGGCAAACGATCCAAATACTCATCAAGCTGCAAAATCTTGGCAGCACGGTTCACCGCCTCGTCAATCTCTGCTGGTGTTTTCTTCGCCAGCTTCAACGCAAACGACATGTTCTCGCGGACCGTCATATGCGGGTATAGCGCGTAGGATTGGAACACCATCGCAATGCCGCGTTGCGCAGGCGGCACGTCATTCACGACCTGCCCGTCAATCTGCAACTCGCCGCCAGTGATCTTTTCCAGACCCGCGATCATGCGCAAAAGCGTCGATTTCCCGCAACCGGACGGGCCAACAAACACGATCAATTCGCCCTTTTTGATATCAAGGTTGATATCTTTAAGCACCTCAACCGTGCCGCCATATGTCTTTGCAACATGGGTCAGTTTCACATCAGCCATCGTCCGTCTCCCCTATAATTCAATGCCCTTTCAGGCCTTGCGTGTCGCAATACAAACTTGCCAAGCGTCCAGTTTCACACGTCCACTTGCGATATCCTGTGCACCACCAATGTCGGCGGCAATTGCTGTCCAATCGCCCTTTGGCATGGCAACATCGCCGAGGTCATCACCCACGTTGAACGCGCAGAAAATCTCGGCCCCTTCAAAGCTACGCGTGAAATAAACAATGTTTCCAGCGGCTTGTAGTGGGGTATGTTCGCCAACCGACAAAGCCTTGTGCGCATGGCGCAGTGCAATCGCGCGGCGGTAATGATGGATCAAAGCCGAAGGGTCAGCCTCTTCTGCGGCCACCGAACGGCCGAGATGTGCGCTCGATACAGGCAACCAAGGTTTCCCGTCAGAAAAGCCACCATTGGCGTTATCGCTCTCCCAGACCATCGGTGTGCGGCACCCATCACGGCCCTTAAACTCAGGCCAGAACTCGATGCCGTAAGGGTCTTGCAGGTCTTCAAACGCGACCTCACCCTCAGGCAGGCCAAGTTCCTCGCCCTGATAAATACAGACCGAGCCACGCAAACACATCATCAGCGTCGTGAACATACGTTGCGCTGCGTCCGACAGGTTCCAACGTGTCGTGTGACGCACCACATCGTGGTTGGAAAACGCCCAGCAGGCCCAGCCATCGGCGGCGACCTGATCGACACGCGCCATCACCTCGGCAATCCGCTTTGGCGTGGGTTGCTCTGGTGACAGGAACTCAAACGCATAGCACATCTGCATCAGATCATCGCCAGCGGTATATTCGCCCATGATCTCTAGCCCACGTTGTGCGTCGCCAACTTCGCCCACGGCAGCCGCGCCAAAAGGCTCCATCACGGCCCGCAATTTGCGCAGAAAATCGAGGTTCTCAGGGCGGTTCTTGGAATAGATATGTTCTTGGTGGTTATACGGATTCACGGCAGGTGCCGTGTCCGCATTACGCAATTCTTTGGGCAATGCGGGGTTATCGCGCAGCTGTTGGTCGTGGGTGTAAAAGTTGATCGTGTCCAAACGGAACCCGTCAACGCCCCGCTCCAGCCAGAAATTCGCAACATCTAAAAGCGCGTCTTGCACGGCAGGACAATGGAAGTTGAGATCAGGCTGCGTCGTCAGGAAGTTATGTAAGAAATACTGCTCGCGGCGGGTATCCCACTGCCACGCAGAGCCGCCAAAAATCGACAGCCAGTTGTTGGGTGGCGTGCCGTCCGGCTTTGGTTCTGACCAGACATACCAATCGGCCTTGGCGTTATCACGGCTGGCACGGCTCTCAACAAACCACGGATGCTCCGCACTCGTATGGCTCAAGACCAGATCA
The DNA here is from genome assembly GCA_002378665.1 of Loktanella sp. UBA3435. GTDB lineage: Bacteria > Pseudomonadota > Alphaproteobacteria > Rhodobacterales > Rhodobacteraceae > Yoonia. The sequence goes on from DFSO01000035.1 coordinate 68,510, forward strand.
ATCAGGATACGAATGCCGAGCTTATGGGCGGTCTCGATCAGACGGTCGAAATCAGACAGCGTGCCAAACATCGGGTCGACGTCGCAATAATCACTGACGTCATAACCAAAGTCTTTCATCGGAGAGGTAAAGAACGGCGAGATCCAGATCGCATCCACGCCAAGCGTCGCGATATAGGGCAAACGCTGCACAATGCCCGCAAGATCGCCAATGCCGTCGCCGGTGCTGTCTTGGTAACTGCGCGGATAAATCTGATAGATGACGGCACCGCGCCACCAATCTTTATCTGTCGTGTTACCCTCAATCGGCGCTTTCGCCATCGCATTCGTCATCGTCAATTTCCTACTTAACAGAGCCGGCCAACAGGCCGCGCACGAGATATTTTTGCATCGCGAAGAACACCGCGAGAGGCACCGCAATAGAGACAAAAGCGGCAGTCGCCAAAATCTCCCAGTTGCCGCCACGCGTGCCCAAAAGCTCTACGATTTGGTTTGTCATCACGGTGGTTTGTCCCGTGCTATCGATCAAGAACACCTTTGCCACCAACAGGTCATTCCACGTCCAAAGGAACTGGAAAATCGCAAAAGATGCGAGGGCTGGGAAAGACAGCGGCAAGACGATCTTGGTGAAAATCTGGAAATCTGTCGCACCGTCGACCTTGGCATTCTCGATGATATCACGCGGCAGGCCGACCATATAGTTGCGCAACAGATAAATAGCTAACGGCAGGCCAAATCCGGTATGTGCGAGCCAAACACCTAAATACCCCTTCCCAATCCCGATATTCAGGTGAAAGCGCAGAAGCGGAATAAGCGCCAATTGCAGTGGCACCACAAGCAGGCCCACGACAACAGCCACCAAAATCGCACGGCCCGGAAAATCCATCCACGCCAGCGCATAGGCCGCAAAGGCCGCGATCACGATGGGGATAATGGTCGCAGGAATTGTCACCGTTAGCGTGTTGAAAAATGCCTTCGCCATGCCCTCGATATTATTGGGGTCAAAAAGCATCGAGCGATAGTTATCGAGCGTAAATTCAGGCGGCGTTTCCGCTGTCGCAAACACGCGCTGCCCCCTGCCCGTCATCTCTGTCGGACTGGTCAAAACGTAATCACCATTCGCCTGCACCGTGATCACCTGACCGTCACCAAGCTCAGCACTATCGCCCGCGACGTGGGTGTCAATCTCGCGTGAATTCACCCCCCAAGCACCAATCTCAGCCTTGCCAGCCTCGCCGTAAAGGTTGCCACGGATCACATAGGTTCCGTTCTCCAACACCTGCACGCCATCGTCATCAGGGTCAGCGGCACGCAGCACGACGTTTTGCTCGGTGTTGAACAACGACTGCCACCAGCCATTGGATGAAATCTGATCTGCCGTGCGGAACGACGATACAAACAAGCCTGCGGTCGGGAACACCCAAAGCATCACCAAGAGTGCGACCGAGATATTGACAGCCCAGCTCAGGCCCGACTTTTTGCCAGCAATGTTATCCATCAGCGCATCTCCTTACGGACGTTCCAGACGTTCCAGACCAAAATCGGTGACACCAGCAACATGATGATAATCGCCGCCGCAGAGCCCACGCCCCAATCGTTGGCCACGAACAATTGCGCATACATATAGTTGGCCAAAACTTGGGTTTCCCATTGGCCGTTGGTCATCGCGAACACGATGTCAAAGACCCTCAGAACCGTCAGTGTGATCGTCGTCCAGACTACCACGATGGTACCCGCGATCTGCGGCATTTTGATTTTGAAAAACACCTGAAACACATTGGCACCATCCACGATGGCCGCCTCAATGGTTTCCTCTGGCACACCGCGCAGGGCCGCCGACAAGATTACCATGGCAAAGCCTGTCTGGATCCAGATCAGCACCACCATCAACAGGATCGAGTTCCAAGTCGGCGTCGTCAGCCACGTTTGCGGCACGCCATATGGGAAATCAAAGGTGAACAAACCGAAGAACCCTTTGAGGCCGATGATCACAGCCACCAGACAAAGCGACACAAGACCAGCTGATGCAATCGACGCAAAAACACTGCCCTGCTTATGCGAAGGTGCCAGCCGCTTGCGCGCAATATTATAGCCGACATAGGCCAAAGCCGCGACAAAACACGCGACCAAAGCCGCAGGGATCAGCCGCAAAATCAGGAACGACCCGACCCCACCGTTGAACTGCAACCAGACCGCGTTCAGCACACCAATCTGGTTGGTATCCACAGGGCGCGTGTCATAGATCAGCTTGAAGATCACCGAAGCGCCCACAAAAGAGATCGCCATTGGCATAAAGATCAGCGACTTGGCAAAGTTGCCCCATTTGATCCGGTCCGTCAGTTGTGCGGCCAGCAGACCAAACGCAGTCGACGCAGCAGGCACAATGATCAGCCACAGGATATTGTTGTTCATGGCTTCCCAGAACTTCGGCTGGGCAAACATCTGGCGATAATTATCAAACCCGACAAAGGCATTGCCAGCATCGCGGTCTGTCATCGAATACCACAGCGTCGCGAATACGGGATAAACGAGGTAAAGCCCCAAAGCGATCATAGCGGGCAGCAAGAATAGCCACGGGCGAACCATATTGGCGCGGTTGATATTGCGACCAGCGTTCTTACCCGTTGCGGGGAACAGCACTTTGTCGAGAAATTGGTTCGAGAAGTAGAAGTAGCCGATACAGCCACTTACGCCGATCAAAATGGTCAGCAGACCTTGTAATGCAGGTGACATAGACTTCCCCTCCCCAAGAAATCAGATTTGTGAAGGGCCGCCCGACGGATCAGGCGGCCCTCTGTTTAAGAAGCGTTACCGCTTACTTAATTGCGTCCCAAGACGCTTGGATACCGTCAGCGACTTCCTGCGCGGACTTGCCGCCAGTGTAGTCAACCATGCCTGTCCAGAACGAACCCGCACCAACAGCACCCGGCATCAAGTCGGAACCGTCAAAGCGGAACGTCGTCGCAGCAAGCAAGATGTCGTTCATCTTAGCAGTTGCCGCGTCAGAGAACTTGGATGTGTCAACGCCCTTGTGTGGCGTCAAGAAGCCGCCAAGCGCCATCCATGTTTCATGTGCTTCTGGTGTTTCAAGGTATGCAATCAGCTCGTTTGCAGCGTCAGATGGGTTCGTGATCGCCCAAACTGTACCCGCACCCAAAACTGGCGCGCCGAGGTCTTTTTCAGCATATGCTGGGAAGTAGAAGAAGTCTGCATCTTCGCCAACAACTGTGCCTTCAGGGAAGAACGCAGGGATGAATGACGCCTGGCGGTGCATGTAGCACTGTGGAGGTGAATCAAACAAACCCTTTGGGCTATCGCGGAAGTCTGTAGATGCAACGGCACCCGCACCACCAGCAACATACGCGTCGTTACGGGCAAATGCGCCGAACTCTTCGATGACTGCCACAACTTTTGGATCGTTGAATTTCAGGTCGTTCTTGACCCAAGCATCGTAATCCGCAGGTGTCTGTGTGCGCAGCATCATGTCTTCAACCCAGTCAGTCGCTGGCCAGCCAGTCGCACCACCGGAACCCAGACCGATACACCAAGGTGTGCCACCGTCTGCGACGATTTGGTCTGTCAGAGCCTTGAGGTCTTCCATGGATGTTGGAACTTCATATCCAGCATCTTCAAAGTTCTCTGGTGAATACCAAACGAGCGACTTCACGTCGACTTTGTAGAAGAAACCGTAAAGGTTGTCAGCGCCGTCAGCGCCAGCATATGTGCCCAGATCAACCCAAGACTGACCAGCCGCATAGTTTTCTTTGACCCAGTCAGCAGTGCCGTCAGCAAGTGGCGTCAAGAAGCCGCGCTTTGCCATATCAGCTGCCAAACCCGGCTGTGGGAAAACGGCGACGTTTGGCGCAGAGCCTGCTTCAGCATCGATCATGATCTGCTGCTCAAAGCTGTCGGAACCAACGTAGCTTACGTCGTGGCCAGAGGCCGCTGCGAAACCAGCAAGTACCTTTTCGACGTTCTCTTGGTCTGGCCCAAGCCATGGACCAAATACGGTCAACTGCTCAGCCTGAGCAACCGTGCCCAGTGCCATAATCGCAGCACCCAAATAAAGTGATTTTTTCATGTGTCGTCCTCCCAGTTGCGCAAATTTGCGCGTCATATCCATGCACCCCGCGGCGCATCCATCTGCAAGTAAAGTACGCAATTTTGATCGTATCCTACATGCCTCGCAAATTCAGACACTTAGGCCTGCATCTGCA
>DFSO01000002.1 GCA_002378665.1 Loktanella sp. UBA3435
TGCAGGTAGTGACCTTCATCAAAGGGCCACGCCACCTTGCTGTCGTCCTCTTCCGCGATCAAATGATAAGCGGGGGATGTTGTGTAGGACAGAACCGCATCCGCTTCACCCTCAAGGAACAAGCCGTAGGCTTCCGTCCAACCCGGAGTGACAGTGACGATATTGTCAGCAAGGTCAGCCCAAATCGCAGGAGCCTCATCGCCGTAAGCATTCTGCACCCACATCAAGAGGCCAAGGCCGGGAGTAGACGAGCGCGGATCTTGGATCACGATTTTGATATCGCTGTCTGCGAGTGCGCGGAACGACGTTGGCGGCTCGGCCCCTTTGTTGCCGACAAATGCGAAATAGCCCCAGTCAAAGGGCAGGAATTCCGCGTCATCCCAAGAGACGGGCAAATCCAGATCGGCTGTGATGCCATGCGACGCGAACAGACCTGTTTCGCGTGCGGCGGCCGTGAGGTTGGTATCAAGCCCCAAGACGATATCGGCCTCAGTGCTTGGCCCCTCAAGTTGCAGCCGCGCGAGCAACGCCGCCCCGTCGCCTGCACCAACAAATTGCAGATCGCAACCGCAGGTCTCTTCAAACGCCGCCTCAACCGCAGGGCCAGGGCCCCATTCGCTGGTAAAGCTATCGTAGGTTAATACAGTCAGCACGGGCGTCTCGGCGATGGCAGGAGTTGCCATAGCAAAGGCCGCAGCAGCTGTCAGAATGATTGGTTTTTGCATCATATCCTCCAAATGCGACGAGCGGATTGGAGGACAGCGTTATTGCCGGACCTTCCCTCCGCCGGTCTTAACCGGTTCAGGTTCAACGGGTCCGCTTTCGCATCTCAGCCAGATTGGCCCCCCGAGGTAGCACTTTGGTAAGATGGATTGCAGCGAAGCGCAAGAGCCGCATAAATCAACAGGCAAGGGCTTTTCCAACGGCCAAGGATGGCTTATCGGGGAAGGTAAAGGAGCTTACCCCATGTCGATGAACACATTTGGCCATCTTTTCCGGTTCACCACTTGGGGCGAAAGCCACGGGCCTGCCTTGGGTGCGACCATTGACGGCTGCCCGCCGAATGTACCGATCAATGAGGCGATGATCCAGCAATGGCTCAACAAGCGCCGTCCGGGATTGAACAAGAACACGACCCAACGCCAAGAGGCCGATGAGGTAGAGATTCTGTCGGGTGTGTTTGAAGGCGTGACCACTGGCACCCCGATCCAATTGATGATCCGCAATACCGATCAGCGGTCTAAGGATTACGGCGATATCGCCAATACGTTCCGCCCTGGTCATGCCGATATCACCTACCACCAGAAATACGGCGTGCGTGACTATCGCGGTGGCGGTCGTTCGTCTGCGCGGGAAACTGCGGCCCGTGTTGCGGCTGGTGGTGTGGCCCGTGAGGCCATTCGTGCCCTTGCGCCGAATGTTCATATCAGGGGCTATATGACCCAAATGGGCACCAAGAAGATTGACCGCGCCAAGGTCGATTGGGACGAAATTGACCGCAACGATTTCTTCTGCCCTGATGTGGACGCTGCTGTCGAGTGGAACGACTATCTCGCGTGGCTGCGCAAGGACGATCACAACTCGGTCGGTGCGATTATCGAGGTGGTTGCACGTGGCGTCCCTGCGGGGATTGGCGCGCCCGTTTATGGCAAGTTAGACACTGATTTAGCCGCTGCGATGATGTCGATCAACGCGGTCAAAGGCGTCGAAATTGGCGAAGGCATGAATGCAGCCGCACTGACGGGTCGCGACAACGCCGACGAGATATTCATGGGGAACGACGGACAGCCAGTTTATTCCTCCAACCATTCTGGCGGTATTCTGGGCGGAATCAGTACTGGCCAAGATGTGGTCGTGCGATTTGCTGTTAAGCCGACGTCGTCGATCCTGTCCCCGCGCCAGTCGATCCGCATGGATGGTACCCCGATGGAAGTGATCACCAAAGGTCGCCATGACCCCTGCGTTGGCATTCGTGCCGTGCCTGTAGGTGAAGCAATGATGGCCTGCGTGATCTTAGATCATATCCTGCTAGACCGTGGCCAGACAGGTGGCGTGCGCGGCAAAATCGGATGATACTCCGCGACGGATTACGTGCGCATCTGATCGCCGCTGGCGATAGCGATGCAGCCCATGATGTGGCGCATACGGATCGCGTTTGGGCGAATGCACGAGTCATTGCCGAGGGTGAAGCGCCTTGCGACATGACCGTTCTTTTGGCTGCCTGCTATTTCCACGACCTTGTGACCTTGCCGAAAAATAGCCCTGAACGCGCACATGCTTCTGCAATGTCTGCCGAGGCCGCCGCGCCGATCTTACGTGAATTGGGTCTCGACAGTCGGCAGGTCGAAAACGCCAGCCATGCAATCACTGCGCATAGCTTTTCCGCCAATATTCCACCCGAAACACTTGAGGCAAAAATCCTGCAAGACGCGGATCGCATTGAGGCGCTTGGTGCGATTGGGATCGCCCGCTGCTTTGCAACAACTGGCGTGATGGGTGGCGGGTTGTTTCATGGGCTGGACCCGTTTGGACTGGATCGTCGTCTGGATGATAAGGCCTATGCGGTTGACCACTTTAAGATCAAATTGCTGAATTTACCCGCAACAATGCAAACTGCGACTGGTCGGAAATTGGCCGAAGACCGCGCGAATGTATTGCGTGATTTCCTTGATCAACTAGCAACCGAATTGTACGTTGCTGTCAGCGGTTGGTGACGGGTTGCTTTGACATCTGAACAGCAAGAATTCCGCCTGCGATGATGATGACGCCCAACACATCGTCCGCACCAAGCTTTTCACCCAAGAGGACCGCCGCGATTGCGACGCCGAGGAACGGATTGAGGAAGTGGAACGTTGATGCCTTCACCGCGCCGATCCGCCCGACGAGCATGAACCAAACCCATGTGGCCAGTAACCCCGGCACCAGTGTCGTGTAAATGAATGCGACGATCAGTTGCCAATTCCATGCAATGTCGAAGCTCTCAAATGCGAGCGCTGGTCCCCAAAGGATCGCGCTACCAACAAGCATTTGCAGGCCAACGATCATCAAGACGTTGCCGCCCGAACTTGCACCCATTACAGCAAGCGTCGCGATGGTCAGCGAGATAACACCAAGGATGAGGAGCGCGAGACCAAACACGTCAACGCCGCCCGTCAGCCGCCCCCACATGATAATCGTCACGCCGATAAAGCCAGCGGTTAGTCCCGCGACACCCAAAGGCCGTAGTTTTTGACCCATGAAAAGCCAACCAGCGAGCCCCACCAAAAGCGGCATGGTAGATGCGATGATCGCGGCAAGCGAGGCTTGGATCGTCTGCATCGCGACGAAGTTCATGCCAAGATAAAGCGCGTTTTGGCAGAGACCGAAAATCAACACACCTCTCCATTGGCGCCGCGTGAGGTTCATGTTTTGACCAAGCGCCTTTGCAATCGCGATGCCGATCAGACCCGAGACGAGAAACCGACAGGCGAGCGCCGTCAATGGCGGCGCAAATTCCACGATGATCCGCGCGGATGTGAAGGCCGAAGACCACATTGCGGCAAACGCGAGGCCCATGAGAATTGCTTTGATATCCATGGGGTGACACTTGCCGAATTGAGATGCCAACACAACGAAAAAGGGCCGCCCCCAGGGCGGCCCTTTCGATCGTCTTCAACGTTTCACGACTTAGTCGTTTACGGAATCCTTAAGTGCTTTCGCGATTGTCATTTTAACAACTTTGTCGGCGTCTTTCTTGATCTGCTCACCAGTGGCTGGGTTGCGAACCATACGCTCTGGGCGCTCACGGCAATAGATTTTGCCAACACCTGGAAGAGTGACAGCACCGCCGCCAGAAACTTCGCGTGTGATCAGGCCACATACCGCATCAAGTGCTGCACCAGCAGCTTTTTTGTCTGAACCCATTTCGTCTGCAAGTGCTGCGACGAGCTGCGCTTTTGTCATTGGTTTTGCCATTTTCTGGTCTCCATCTTTGTGCCCGACTTATGGGGCCTCATATACACAGTTAACTGTATCTTGTGTCCCTCTACAACGATTAGTCTGCAAAAAAACCATGGAAATATGCATTTTTCTTGGTTTTTGGGCGATTAGAGGAAGGCTGTTTCCTCAAAACTGCGCAACTTACGGCTGTGAATACGTCCCAGTGGCATTTCGCGCAAGATTTCCATGGCCTGAATTCCGATCCTCAAATGGCTCGCGACCTGTGTTTTATAGAAATCTGACGCCATTCCAGGCAGCTTCAATTCACCATGAAGCGGCTTGTCACTGACACAAAGAAGGGTCCCGTAAGGCACACGGAACCGAAACCCATTTGCCGCGATTGTGGCACTTTCCATATCAAGCGCGATGGCGCGAGATTGCGAAAGCCGCTGTACTGGACCCGAATGTTCGCGCAGTTCCCAGTTACGGTTGTCGATTGTCGCCACTGTTCCTGTTCGCATGATCCGCTTAAGCTCGAAACCTTCGAGTTCGGTGACATTGGCAACCGCGGTTTCCAAGGCGATTTGAATTTCCGCAAGCGCGGGGATCGGCACCCAGACCGGTAAGTCGTCATCCAGCACGTGATCTTCGCGCAGATAGGCGTGCGCGAGAACGTAATCGCCAAGCCGTTGTGAATTCCGAAGCCCAGCGCAGTGACCGACCATCAACCACGCGTGAGGCCGCAGAACCGCGATGTGATCGGTGGCTGTTTTCGCGTTCGACGGACCGACGCCGATATTGACCAATGTAATCCCGCCGCCGCCCTTTCGCTTCAGGTGGTAGGTCGGCATTTGCGGCAGCTTTGCTGGGACTGGCAGCGGTGAGGTCGGTTCCGTTATCTCGATATTTCCCGTGCCGACAAAGCTGGAGTAGCCGCTGTTTGGATCGGCCAGAACCTGCCGCGCGTAGGCCTCGAACTCCTCGACATAGAATTGATAGTTGGTGAACAAAACATGGTTCTGGAAATGCTCTGCTGCGGTTGCGGTATAATGCGACAATCGCGCTAGGGAATAATCGACGCGCTGTGCCGTGAATGGTGCAAGGGGTCGTGATCCGTCAGGGTAATGGAATTCGTTGCCGTTCACGATGCTGTCGTGGGTCGTGGCCAAGTCTGGCACATCAAAACTATCACGTAGCGTGAAATCTAAGCTCCCGTCTTGTGGCACAGACACGTTCGCATCGTTGGCAACCGCAAAGTGCACTGGCATTTCCGTCGAAGACACACCGATACTGACAGGCACGCCGTGGTTCGTGATCAGCAAACCGATTTGTTGAATCAAGTAATGCTCGAACAGGTTGGGCCGCGTGACGGTTGTGGAGTAAGTACCCGGCTCAGCGACATGGCCGAACGACAAACGGCTATCGGTCTTGGCATAGCTCGTCGTGGTGAAGCGGATCTCGGGATAAAAGGCGCGGATGCGTGCGTCGGGTTGACCGTTCAGAATTGCATCGCTGAAGCTTTCGCTTAGAAATTTTGACGCAGTTGCGTAGAGATCTTGCAACCGCGCAACGGCCGCTTTGGCGTCCATAAATTCTTCGTGGGCGGGCACATCGGGTGTCCGGATTGGCGTATTCATTCAGTGTCCTCAAAAAGTGGTGTGATCTCGAATTTGGTCACATTAACCAAGCCCAAATCAGAAATACGTAACGCGGGTATGACAACAAGCGCCAAAAGCGAATGCTGCATATAGGCGTTGTTCAATGTGCAGCCGCAAGCAGCCATTGCCGCGACCATTTCGTCGGCCTTTGCTGCGACCTCGGCTGCTGGACTATCTGACATCAGGCCCGCAATAGGCAGTTTGACGAGCGAGAGTTCACGGCCGTCCTTCCAAACAGTCACACCGCCTCCAACCTCGCCCAATCGGTTCGCAGCCAGCGCCATATCAGCGCGACTGGTGCCAACCACAATCATGTGGTGGCTGTCATGAGCGACGGTGGATGCAATGGCCATTTGCCCCGTGTAACCAAAGCCAGATACGAAACCGTTAACCACATCTCCCGTGGCGCGGTGACGTTCCACGAGGGCGATTTGGCAAACCCCACCTTCGCCCTCGACGATACCGTCTTTGACGGGCAGATCGGCAGTCAGCGCCTCCGTCGGTGCTTGGTTTTCAACAACGCCGATCACCTTGGCGGTGACTTTGTTTTTGCCACTTGGCGCTTTGATTTCAAAGTCAGTTACGCCGAGCATCTTGCCCATATGCACGGTCTGACGCGCACTATCGGGCCAATCAAAATGCGGACAATCGGCGGTGATTTTGCCGTCAATTGCGACAGTCTGCCCGCGTGCGATGACGTGCTCAATGGGCAGTGTTTTCAGATCAGAGGTCAGGATCATATCCCCACGCCTACCGGGTGCAATAGAGCCAAGCTCGCGCTCTAACCCAAAGTGCGTGGCGGTATTGATCGTCGCCATTTGCAGCGCAATCAGCGGATCACACCCGCAGTCAATCGCGTGCCGCACAACGCGGTTCATGTGGCCGTCGTTAACCAACGTGCCAGAATGACAGTCGTCAGTGCACAGGATAAAGTTACGCGGATCGAGCCCCTTTTTGGTGATCGCGGTGATCTGGCTTTCGACATCATACCAAGCAGAGCCAAGGCGCATCATCGACTTCATGCCAAGGCGCACGCGGGCGATTGCATCGGCCTCGGCTGTCCCTTCGTGATCATCAGCCGCACCACCTGCGACATAGGCAGAAAAGGCGATACCTTTGTCAGGGCTGGCATAATGCCCACCAACAGTTTTGCCCGCGTTCATGGTCGCAGCCATTTCGGCCAGCATCTTGGGGTCGCCGTTCACGACACCGGGAAAGTTCATCATTTCACCAAGGCCAATGATACCCGGCCAAGCCATGGCCTCGGCCACATCCTCGGCGGAAATCTCAAACCCTGTGGTTTCAAGACCTGGCGCGGACGG
>DFSO01000085.1 GCA_002378665.1 Loktanella sp. UBA3435
TGATCGGCGATGGCTTCGGCGCGCGCGGTGTCTTGCGTCCAGACTGATGCAGTCAGGCCAAAGTTGCTATCGTTCATCAGGCGGACCGCTTCGGCGTCGTCTTTCACGGACATGATGCCCACCACTGGGCCAAAGCTCTCGTCGCGCATGACGCGCATGTCGTGGGTCACGTTCGTGAGAATTTGCGGCATAAGATATGCGCCGCCGTCATTGGGGAAGAGAGCGGGATCAATATGCGCTTTTGCGCCCATCGCAATGGCCTCTGCGGTTTGCTCACGGACCTCATCGGCAAAGCGGACGTGAGCCATGGGGCCGAGTGTGGTCTCGGGGTCAAGCGGGTTGCCGAGCTTGTAGCCATTCACGATCGCCACGGCCTTTTCGACGAAGCGATCAAACAGGCTCTCGTGCACGTAAATCCGCTCGATCCCGCAACAGCACTGGCCCGAGTTGAACATCGCGCCGTCGATAAGCGTATCCACTGCGCCATCAAGATTGGCGTCATCCATGACATAGCCTGGATCTTTACCGCCAAGCTCTAGCCCGATGCCTGTAAAGGTGCCCGCGGCTGCAACTTCCATCGCTTTCCCACCGCCTACCGATCCTGTGAAGTTCACAAAGCCAAAGGCACGGTCTGCGATGAGGTCTGATGTCGTTGCGTGATCCAAAAAGACGTTTTGAAACACATCCGTCGGAACGCCAGCGGAATGGAAGGCGGCTGCCATTCGCTCGCCGACCAAGGGTGTTTGCGAGGCGTGTTTGAGCATCACTGCGTTGCCTGCGATCAATGCGGGCGCCACAGTGTTGATCGCGGTCATATAGGGGTAGTTCCACGGTGCCACGACCAGAACGAGGCCGTGCGGAACGCGTTTGATCACGCGGCGAAACGCGCTGCTATCTTCAACAACGATAGGGGCCAGCGCATCTTCGGCGATTTTAGCCATATAGGTAGCGCGCTCGTTAAAGCCGCCGAACTCGCCACCATAGCGGACGGGGCGACCCATTTGATGTGCCAGTTCAGGTACGATGTCGTCGTTCATTGCGCCGACAGCTGCGACGCCTGCCTGCACAAGTGCGATGCGGTCAGCGAGGGGGCGGAGCGCCCAAGCAGTTTGGGCTGATTTTGCCCGTGCCACTGCGGCGTCAGCCTGAGTGCGCGTAAGAGTTTCGCGCTCGGCGTAGACCGATCCGTCGATGGGGGAGATACATGTGATCGTCATAGTTCAAGCCCTTTCAAAACCGCGCGCGATTTCCCAATCGGTGACAACGCGGTCAAATTCTTCTTGTTCCCACTCTGCGGCGCGGGTGTAGTGATCGACAACGTCGTCGCCCATTGCTTCGCGCAAAAATGCGGAGTCGCGTAGTGTTAGTGTTGCGGCGCGCAGTGTTTGCGGAATATCTGCAGCCTTTGCATCCACGTAAACATCGCCCGTTGTTGCAGGCGGAAGCTCAAGCGCGTCTTCAATTCCTTTGATGCCTGCGGCAAGCATGGCTGCTTGCGCGAGATAGGGGTTAAGGTCAGAGCCGCCAATGCGACATTCGACGCGCACGCCTTTGGTATTCTCGCCGCACAAACGGAAGCCAGCCGTGCGATTGTCGACCGACCAGACGGTTTTGGTGGGCGCAAATGTGCCTTTGGCGAACCGCTTATAGCTGTTCACGTAGGGTGCCAGAAAATAGACGTAGTCTGGCGCATATTTGATCAGGCCTGCCATATAGTGGCCCATCAGTTTCGACATGCCGTGGGGCTGGGATTTGTCGAAAAACGCGGCCTCGCCGTCTTTCCAAAGCGATTGGTGCACATGGCTGGACGAGCCGACGCGGTCCTTGTGCCACTTAGGCAAGAAGGTCGCGGCATGGCCGTTTTGCCAAGCAATTTCCTTAATCGCATGTTTTGCAATCGCATGGTAATCGGCGCAATCAAGGGCAGGGGCGTAGCGGATGTTGAGCTCTTCTTGGCCTGCTTCAGCCTCGCCTTTAGTATTCTCAATCGGCAGACCTGCAGCAAAGAGAAGATTGCGGATCGGTCGCATGACGCCTTCTTCTTTCGTGGTCTGGAAAATGTGGTAGTCTTGGTTATAGCCGCTGATCGGTTCCAGATTGCGGAAGCCCTCTTTGCGGATTTCATCAAGGGTTTTTGCGAAAAGGAAAAACTCCAACTCGGTCGCCATTTTGGCCTCTAGGCCAAGCGCCTCAAGCCGCTTGATCTGTTTTTTGAGAATGGCGCGGGGGGAATGGGAGATCGGTTCATGGGTGTGGTGGTCAAGCACGTCGCAGAGCACCATTGCAGTGCCTTCGAGCCATGGAACGGGACGGATCGTGGTCAGGTCAGGGGCCATGACATAATCACCATAGCCGCTTTGCCAGCTCGTCGACGCATAGCCGCTTGGCGTGCCCATTTCGAGATCGGTTGCGAGCAAATAGTTGCAGCAATGGGTTTCTTTGAACGAGGTCTCTACAAAATTGACGGCATGAAAACGTTTGCCCATAAGGCGCCCTTGCATGTCGACAAAACACACCAGAACGGTGTCGATCTCGCCAGATGCGACCATTTTTTTGAGGGTTTCGAAATCGTGTGGTTTTGTCATGGTCTTACTCCGACAAGTGGTGGCCAGCACCAGTTTCCGCGCTGGCCAATGTTATTCATTACCCGAAAGTATAAGGAGGTCCAGCCTTGCTGATGACATCGTTATAGTCTCGGAAAGTTTGCACGATTTTGGCGTTCAATTCGCTTTCTGCGGCGATTTCGGTCCAGAATACTTTTGCGGCTTCTTCAACGGCCACCCATTCCTCTTGTGGAATTGAGCGTAGTTGAAGTTTATCACCTTGTGCACGCAGGCGTGCCTCGCCGCCCCAATACCACTGGTTGCGGTAGGTGTGACCTGCCTCAATTCCAGCCATGACGATCGCTTTTAGGTGTTCGGGCAGGTCGGCCCAAACTTGCTGGTTCACAAAGAACGAGCCAATCCAAGCCCCCGAGATGTTGTTAGTCAGGAAGTAGTCGGTCACGTCCGCCCATCCGACGGTGTAGTCTTCCGTGATGCCCGACCATGCCATGCCGTCAAGCTCTCCTGTTTGCACCGCAACTTCTGCGTCCTCATAGGGGATCGAGACTGGGATTACCCCGAATTGGGACAAGAAACGGCCCGCTGTCGGGAAGGTGTAAAGCTTAAGGCCATCAAGATCGGCAAGCGACGTGATCTCTTTTTTGGTATTGAAGTTGCATGGGTCTTGGCCCGCAGCAGAGAGCCATGTGACCCCAACCTTGGCGTATTCTTCGCGCCAGATATCGGCCAGCCCGTATTGATTAAACAACACAGGCACATCGAGCGAGTGTTTCGTCGCAAGCGGGAAGTAACCGCCGAATTGTTGCAGCGGTGTGGGTGACGCCATCGAGTCGTCATCAGAGTGGACGGCATCAATGGTGCCGCGCTGGAGTGCTTGGAAAAGCTCGCCGGTGGGCACAATTTGGTCAGCGTAATAAAGTTCGATTTCAAGCTCGCCGTTCGCGGCTTTGTTAATGAAATCGATCACAGGCTTGGTCACATGTTCGCCAAGTGCAGCACCTGCATAGGTCTGAAAACGCCACTTGATGGCAGTTTGAGCGCGCGCCACGGAAGGTGCTGCAAGCGCTGCGGCAGTTCCGCCGAGGGCGGCGTTGCGTAGGAATGAGCGTCTCGTTGTCATGGTTTTCTCCTTGGTTGGATGATTGCCCCTTAACCGGAGTCTTCTTGAGTTAATTGCCGTAAACGTAATTGGGTAGCCAAAGCGCCAATTGCGGAAAGATCATCACGAGAGCCAGCGCGCCAACCATGACCAAAACGAAGGGCACAATAGAGCGGTAGATGTCTTGGATCGTGATCTCGGGCGGCGCCATGGCCCGCATCAAAAACAGGTTGTAGCCGAAGGGCGGCGTCATATAGGCGATCTGGCAGGTGATCGTATAAAGGATGCCATACCAGACCAGATCGAACCCAAGTGCGCCAACCAGCGGCACATAAAGCGGGGCGACGATCACTAGCATGGCAGTATCATCCAAGAACGTGCCCATCAAAATGAATGTGAGTTGCATCAAGATCAGGATCACCCAAGGAGACAGGCCCAACTTTTCGGTAAAGAGGCTTTCAATGGCTTTGACAGCGCCAAGCCCATCAAAAACCGCGCCAAAAGCGAGGGCTGCGAGGATGATCCACATGAACATGCAAGTGATGCTGAGGGTGTTGCGCACGGAGTTCTCGAAAACTTCGCGCGTCATGCGGCCCTTGAGAACAGCGGCGAGGAATGCGGCGAGGGCGCCGATAGCAGAGCTTTCGACTAATGAGGTCCAGCCGTTCACGAATGGCACCATCATCACCGCAAAGATGGCGACGGGCAAAAGCCCTGCGGTCAAAAGGCGCAGCTTTTCCGTGCGCGGCATGTCACGCTCTTCGGCAGAAAGGATCGGCCCCAGCGCGGGATTTTTCCAGCAACGCACCACGATGTAGATGATGAACATCGCCGCCATCATCAGGCCAGGAATAACGCCAGCCAGCCAGAGCTGGCCCACGGGCTGCCGCGCAATCATTGCGTAAAGCACGAGTACCACAGATGGTGGAACCAAAATTCCTAGGCTTGACCCTGCTTGAATGACGCCTGTCACCATCCGTTTATCGTAACCACGTTTTAAAAGTTCGGGCAGAGCGATTGTTGCACCAATGGCCATGCCCGCAACACTCAAGCCGTTCATCGCCGAAATAAGCACCATCAAACCAATTGTTCCGATCGCAAGCCCGCCTTGCAGGCCGCCCATCCAGACGTGGAACATCTTATAGAGATCGTCGGCGATTTTACTTTCCGACAGCACATAGCCCATGAAAATAAACATCGGCAGGGTTAAGAGTGGATACCATTTCATGAGCTTCATTGCTGCCGCGAACCCGATATCAAAGCCACCCCTATCGCCCCAAAGCGCCAGCGACGCGACAACGGCAACAAAGCCGATGGCGCCGAAAACCCGCTGCCCCGTCAGGAGCATCAGCATCATCGACGAAAACATTAGTGTGGCGATCAATTCATACGACATCAGATGTCCTCACCCTTGAGCCGCAGCACGTCTTTCAACAACTCGGAAATACACTGCAGAAGCATCAGGAATATTCCGAGGATCATGACGGCTTTGACGGGCCAAAGGTAGGGGCGCCAAGCACTTGAAGATCGTTCCATGTGGCCAATTTCTTCGGTGCCTATGATCAGACCGCCGAAAAATGAAAACGGCTCTGTCCCCCAATAACCAAAGGAATAAGCGGTTGAGCTAATCGCCCCGTACAGCAGCACGAGTAGGTAGAAGATGAGGAAGAAGACGGTCATAAGGTCAACCCACGCCTTTTTGCGCAACGACCACTCGCCATAGAGCAGGTCCATCCGCACATTAGAGCCGAGCTGGATCGAATAGGGGCCACCCAAGACATAATAGGCAACCATCGCAAACTGTGCCATTTCAAGTGTCCACAGGGTTGGTGTGAAGAAAGTTTTGTTCACCGGCGAGATGAGCAGAATTCCCATGATGACGAAAATGCCATACATCGCCACGCGTCCGACACGGTAGTTTGCGGCATCGACCGCGCGGATATATCGATGCATGAAACTGGTCATTGCATATCCTTTGCAGAGGTTAGTTTTTGCAGACTTTCCGACAACCACTTGGACAGTGTGTCAGCCATCCTGTCTTGCTGTTCGACCGTCTGGATGAGATCATTGCGAATTTCGATCATCACATTTAAATGGCCTGCCTTGATCGCGTGAACTTGCAAGGTGTGGGTCACGCCGTGCTCGGGGCCGTAAGGGGCGTTGCGCCGTACGTCAGCAACAGTATGCACGGGCGATAATTGCAGCATCATATCGGCAAGGCGCGTGTCGCTGTCGTGCAAGATGCCGATTTCAACTGCGCGGGCCTGCCCGTGATAAAGTGGTGTAAAGCTGTGGATGGTCGCGATGACAGGGTTTGAAATCGCTGCGATCGTTTCGGACAATTGGTCGCGAAACGGAGCGTAGTAAAGCTGCGCCCGCTCATTGCGGTCGTCTGCGGTCAAATCCATGTTTCCGGGAATTTGGATGGTTTCGCTTTGCGCTGGCATCGCATCCGCAGCACTCGGGGGGCGATTGCAGTCGTAGACAAGTCGCGAAACACCGGACGCCACGAGTTGTGCGTCGAGGTGGGCAGAGATGCCTTGCGCGACACGCATTGCGCCCGGATCCCATGCCGCATGGCTTTGCAAATCTTCATTGCGCATACCGAGATTCTTATAAGGGTCAGGTATGAAGTGGCTGGCATGCTCGCACACAATCACGATGCACGATTGACCCTGCGCGTTCTGGACGATCACATGGTCGTCAGATGAGGCGTGTCGAACATGATTCATTTGAGCTCCCCTTAGCTCAGCGTGATTGCTCAAACCGATGTTTGTCAACAAATTTCAGAAAATAATTTCACAGGTCGAAATTGTTTGTTATAAAAATAAACAGAACGGGGGGCCAATGCCACAAGACGAGCAAACAATATCTGATCGTATTCAGCAAAAGCTGGATCAATTGACACGTGCAGAGCGACAATTGGCGCTTTCGATTCTCGAGAATTATCCCGCATCTGGACTGGGTCCACTGTCTGCCTTGGCCAAAGACGCCAATGTTTCAGTGCCGACTGTCGCGCGGATGGTGCAAAAATTGGGTTACAAAGGTTACCCAGATTTTCAGGCGGAATTACGCGAAGAACTCAGGGCTAAGGTCAAAGACCCAATCGCCAAACATGATACTTGGGCCGATGCGGCGCCTTCAGAGCATTTGCTCAACAGGTTTACCGAAGCGGTGATTGAAAATATCCGTTTGACCCTCGGGCAAATTGACCCTGTGGCCTTTGACAAAGCTTGTGGATTGGTCGCAGATCAGTCGCGTCAGCTTTTTATCGTGGGGGGGCGGATCACCCACACTTTGGCCGAATATTTCTTTTTACACATGCAGGTCATTCGCCCGAACTTGACCCATGTGCAGTCCACATCGAATACATGGCCCCATTATTTATTGAATGCCAAGAAGGGCGACGTTTTTGTGATTTTCGACGTACGCCGTTATGAAAATAACACCCTCAAGCTAGCCGAGATGGCTCATGCGCGTGGCGCCAAGATCATTCTTTTCACCGACCAATGGCGCTCTCCGGTGCATCAGCTTGCCCATATTTGTCTAAGCTGTCGGATTATTGTGCCGTCGGCTTGGGATTCCGCGGCAACGCCAATGCTACTTTTGGAAACGATGATTTCGTCAGTGCAAAACCTGAAATGGGACGAGACAAAACAAAGAATGGAGACCCTTGAGGATATGTTCGATCAAACCAAGCTCTTTCGTAAATTCACCTAGTTTGGAGGTAATTACATCCGCAGCAACCATGAAAACAATTGCTTCATAAAACGAGAAGTGCACTAATCTTCGGTAGAAACCCGCAAATACATCATCGTCATTTAAGTGTCATACAGCCGCCTTACAGGTTGTTTCATGTGACAGGGTGTCCAGTGGAGATCACCTTTTACCTGATAAATTTGGAGAAATATGATGAAATCTAACCTATTCCTTTCAACTGTAGCGGTACTGACACTTTCAGCGGCCGCAGCAAACGCAGAGACCTTGCGGCTGCTCACGTGGGGCGGTTATGCGCCTGATGACGTCATCGCGATGTTCGAAGCCCAGACAGGCCACACCGTCGAAGTGACCAAATCTAACAACGAAGAGATGATCGCCAAACTGCGCGCCACAAACGGCGGTGGTTTTGATTTGGCACAACCAAGCCAGGATCGTATCGCAGGCCCACAGGCTGAATTTGGTATCTATAAGCCTTTGGATATGTCGATGATCGACACGAGCTTGTTCATTCCGTCGATGTTGGAAGCGACCAAAGGTAACACCACGATTGGCGAAGATGTTTTCGCGGTGCCGCATGTTTGGGGCACTGATGGATTGGTCCTGAATACGGCGATTGTCACTGACGTGAAGGATTACACCGACCTGTGCAATGCATCTGTGGCTGGTAAAGTGTCCTACCGTCTGAAGCGCCCAACCTTGATTGGATTTGCATTCTCGATGGGGCTTGATCCATTTGGCGCATATGGCGACGAGGCAGCCTATCAAGGTATTCTTGATCTGGTTGAGGCCAAATTGGTTGAGTGTAAAGCGAACGTCAAAACCTATTGGGATGGCGGCGACGAGTTGAAAAACCTGATGCGCTCAGGCGAAATTGTCGCAGCAATGGCTTGGGATACAGGCGGCTGGCAGTTGAACGACGACAATGCAGATATCACCTTTGTTGCTCCTGCGTCAGGCGCGCTGGGCTGGATCGATACGTTCGCACTGCCTGCACGTGGACGTGCGGATGAGGCGGCATATGCGTGGATCAACTTTGTTATGCAGCCCGACATCGCGGCGATGATCACTGCCTCGGCGGGCAACTTCACCGCCTCTCAGGGTGGGGATGCAAACGTAGATGATGCGTTGAAAGCCAAATATCAGGCCAGCTTCCCACAAGAAGCCATCGACAACATCAAGTGGTATCCATCTGTGCCTGCGGGTCTGGAGACACTTGAGGGTGCGACATTGGACCGGATCAACGCAGCGAGATAACTGCGTTTGACACGACAAAAGGAAAGCGCGGTTTTCGCGCTTCCTGTTTTACATGAAGGCACGAAAATGTTGACTGACGTCCCCGATCTGCAATGCCGTTCCATTTCGAAAAGCTTCGATGATTTCAAGGCCGTGAAAGACGTCTCTTTTAGTGTGCCGCAGGGAACATTCTTTTCGATTTTAGGGCCGTCTGGCTGTGGGAAAACCACATTACTGAGGATGATTGCGGGGTTCCAGAAACCAACGAGTGGCGATTTGTTGATCAAGGGTAAATCGGTGATCGACGTGCCGCCAAACAAGCGCCCCGTGTCGATGGTATTTCAACATCTTGCGCTTTTTCCGATGATGAATATCGGGGCTAACGTCGGGTTTGGTCTACGCCAGCGTGGCGTGAACCGGTCCGACATTGAAAAACAGGTGACGCGCGTTCTTGAACGTGTGGGCTTGGCTGGCGTGGCGGAGCGGCCCATCAGTTCGCTTTCAGGTGGGCAGAAGCAGCGGGTCGCGATTGCGCGCTGCATGGTTTTAGAACCTGACGTTTTGCTTTTGGACGAACCCTTGGGTGCACTTGACCTCAAGCTGCGTGAACACATGAAGATTGAATTGAAGCAACTGCAATCCGAGTTCAACACAACCTTTGTATATATCACCCACGACCAATCAGAGGCTCTCGTGATGAGTGAGCAAATCGCCGTGATGAATAACGGTGTTTTTGAGCAAACGGGCACTGCCAAGGAACTTTATTACGAGCCCCAGACCGCATTCGTCGCGGGTTTTGTCGGTGAGGCGAACCGCTTTGCGGCAACGATCAAGAACCGGGCCGATAGTGGTCTGCAAATGACGACTGCGCAGGGCCAGGTGCTGCACGGCACCGATGCCGTTGGTGGGCTTGCGGTCGGCGATATGGTGAATGTTTTTGTGCGACCCGAGGCCGTGCGGCTGTCTCGCAATGCGGAAGGTGTATCGGGTTTGAGCAATGCGGGGCAGGGAAAAGTAGAGAATGTTTTGTTTAACGGCGCAAACAGCCAGCTTATTTTACGCGATCAGCAATCGGGCGCGGAAATGAGCGTGGCACTGCCACAAACAGGCGAGTTTCGTGATCTTTCGCGCGGCGACCTGATCCATTTCGGGTGGGAGCATTTGCAAACGCGGGTTTACGCCGCGACGGGTGATCCGCATGGCCACTGACCGCTCGAAACTGGCGTTCTGGCTCTTGCTTGCGCCCTGCCTGATCTGGCTGGTGACGTTAATTATTCTGCCCCATGTCGGCATGTTCTTGGTGTCGCTCCGTGAAAAAGTTGGCGTGCGTGAATATGAAACGAGCTTTGCCAACTACGCCGTGTTTTTGAACGAGCCGCTCTATTGGAACACTTTTGCGCGCACCGCCTATATGTCGATTGCGGCGACGATCCTGACCCTGCTTATTGGCTTTCCGATTTCTTATTATATCGCCAAGCTTACACGGGGGCGGACCAAAACCACCTCGTTTCTCATGTGTTTGATCCCGTTTTGGGTTAGCGAATTGGTGCGGACGTTCGGCTGGATGATCTTGTTGCGCGAAACGGGTGTGTTCTCGAATTTCCTGCAATATCTCGGGCTCGTGAATGGTCCTATTGAGATGCTGTACAATGACGCGGCCATCATGACGGGGCTCG
This sequence comes from Loktanella sp. UBA3435, assembly GCA_002378665.1. Taxonomy (GTDB): domain Bacteria; phylum Pseudomonadota; class Alphaproteobacteria; order Rhodobacterales; family Rhodobacteraceae; genus Yoonia. Next base: position 10,293 of record DFSO01000085.1, read on the forward strand.
TTTATACGTCGATGTTGTTCATGGTGGTGCCGTTGGTGACCACGCTCGATAGCCTTGACGATAGTTTAATCGAAGCGGGCTATGATCTGGGTGCGAGCGGGTTTGCCATTTTGCGCGAGATCGTCATCCCACATGCCATGCCCGGAATCGTGTCGGGATGCATCGTTGTTTTCATGCTGAGTCTCGGTAATTACCTGACGCCGATCCTCTTGGGTGGCAAGGATAGTCTGTGGTTTACTGGGCTAATTTACAGCCAGTTTATCACACGGTTTAACTGGGAGTTGGGATCCGCTTTTGGGTTCCTTTTGCTTGGGCTATCTTCATTGATCGTCTTTGTCGGCCTCAAGTTGACGGGGCAATCCTTAGGTAAGACGATGGCGCAATCATGATCACTGGTATCCCCCAAAGTCGTGCGTTTAAATGGTCGTATCGGGCCTATGTCACGCTGTTCTTCATCTATCTGGCGCTCCCTTTGGCCACGGTTTGTGCCTTTGCGTTCAACGACAGTGTATTCCCCTCGCTGCCTTGGGAGGGGTTTACGTTGGACTGGTTCTTTGGCACCGATGCCCCCTATATCGGAGTATTTCACGAAAGCCCGATATTACGGTCGCTGGTGACCTCTGGTGTTGTGGCCTTTTGGGTGTCCGTGTTGGCCGTTTTCGTGGGCACCTGTAATGCGTTTCTATTTGTGCGGCATGAATTTCGCGGCAAAGCGATCCTCTATGTATTGATGCTTTTACCGCTGATTATCCCGGGTATTATCCTTGGGATTTCTATTCTGGTGTTCTCGTCGACCGTCGCAAATTTCCTCGAAGATGCGACGGGGCTTTGGTTTGACCGCCTGCGTCCAGGGCTTATTCTTGTGGTTCTGGGACAATTCTCGTTTATCACGACCTTTGCCACGCTGGTGATTTCTGCGCGCTTGCAGAAGTTTGATCCCAGTCTCGAGGAGGCCGCACTGAACCTTGGTGCTACTCATTGGGGGGCCGTCCGTGCTGTGACGCTTCCATTTCTTTACCCTGCGATGGTGGCGGCGGGTGTGGTCGCAGTGCTCATGAGCTTTGAAAATTTCAACACGACATTAATGCTCGTAGGCTCTGATGCGCCGCTGACAATTACAATGTTTGACAGGCTCAAGCTTGGATCAACGCCCGTGTTGAACGCAGTGTCGTTACTCTTGATCGTGGTCTCGGCACTTCTTGGGCTCGCATCGCTACTCCTGCAAAAAAGGGATGACTAGTTACATTTCATGTTTTGTGGCCCTGAAGCTTCGAAGTTCTGCGTTAAAGGAATTAAATAGCCCGGAGTTTTTCAGGCGCCTGACACTTTGTACGACTTGGTCTGATGTGCGACCTTGTCCGCAGGTAGGCTTCTCCGGTTTGCGTCAGCGCTACTCCCCTAGACGGGCAGTGAAAAAGGGTAACCAAAAGCTGGCTTCAGCCGAGAAAAAGTGAAACCAGATCAGTTTTACACGCTTTGCATTCTCACAAATGGAAAGTGGGGCCGATGTTACTATGAACTTAGCGCCAACCGACCTCGAAACCCAAATTTATGGATAAGCCATAAGTGTTAACCAAATGAATGGGTGTGCAAGTTAGTCAGTGTCATGCCATCAATTGGCATGGCGAGAATCAATATTGAAAACTTAAAGACGTTTCTTACCGTCGTGCGACTTGGCGGTGTACGAAAGGCGTCTGCTGGCCTCAATCTGACACAACCTGCCGTTACTGCGCGGATCAAAACATTGGAAGACTCGCTTGGATGTGTGCTGTTTGACCGCAGTGCTGGCGGTATGAAGCTTACCAAACGCGGCGAACTTCTTGTGGCACATGCCGAGAAGTTTGAATACCTTTCCGAACTCGTCGAAAGAGAAGTCGTTGATCCAAAAGGCATCGAGGGACGCTTGCGTCTGGGGGTGTCTGAAACGATTGCACAATGCTGGCTGCCTGAACTGGTGGCGAAGCTTCATCTGATTTACCCTAGTCTTGAAATCGAATTTAACGTAGATATTTCCATCAATCTGCGTGCGGGCGTATTGAACCGCGAGATTGATCTCGCAATTTTGCTTGGGCCAATTTCGGACTATTCCGTCAACAATATTGTCCTGCCTGGCTTTGAGATGGCGTGGTACGCGGCCAAAAACTCAGGCCCAGAGGTCACAGGGAGTGCCTATCTTTCTCGCCCTGTTTTGACCTATGCGCGGCACACGCGCCCATACCGTGAATTGAAAGAGATGCTTTTCGAAAAGGTCGGGCCGAATGTTTCGATGTTTCCTTCATCGTCGCTTTCAGCCTGTTTTCGGCTGGTTGAGGCAAATCTTGGGATCGCAGTCTTGCCGCGCGCCTTGGGGGCCGATTACGTCGCCGCTGGCAAGATAGAAGAGTTTGATCCAGGCTGGGTGCCCAATCCGTTGGAGTTCTCGGCGTCCTATTTGGGTGACCCAAAAAGCCACATGGTCCAGACTGCTGCACAAACCGCATATGAAGTGGCCGTTGCTTACTATGGTGATAGAAAAATTTGATCACTATTGAGTAAATTATTGAATTTGACCTGACCAAACATTCCTGTGACCTTCTTGGTAACCGAAGGGGGTCAATTTGCATCATACTTATGAAACACTCAAAAGCGGCTCCTTGCAGGAAGTGCGGGCAGCTATTCGCGCTGGCGCATATCAGTCGCATACGGCAGGTCTTGGGCGCGGCTATTTGCAAGCCAATTTGGCGATCATGCCATCAACCTACGCGCTTGATTTCATGCGCTACTGCCAGCGCAACCCAAAGCCCTGTCCCCTGACGGGTGTATCCGACACGGGCAATCCGAGGATGTTTACTATGGGGCGCGACATCGACATTCGCACCGACGTGCCTGCCTATAACATTTACTGCGACGGCAAGCTTGAGACGAGCGTGTCCGATATCAAAGACCTTTGGACCGACGATATGGTCGTCTTTGCGCTTGGCTGTTCGTTCACTTTTGAAAATGCATTGGAAAAAGCGGACGTGCCTGTCTGGCATATCGACAACAATAAAACCGTGCCGATGTTTCGTTCCAATATCGACACCGTGCCCTCTGGTCCGTTTTCAGGTAAAATGGTCGTCTCGATGCGGGCGATCCCTGAGGACCGCGTTGATGAGGTGATCGCCATTTCTCGCCGCTTTCCCTTGGCACATGGCGCGCCTGTGTATTGGGGCGATCCTGCTGGCCTTGGCATTGCCGATATCGCAAACCCCGATTGGGGCGATGCAGCCCCTGTGGGCGCGGGCGAGGTGCCTGTGTTTTGGGCCTGTGGCGTCACTCCGCAAGTGGCCATTGAAACCGCCAGATTACCGATCTGCATTACTCATAAGCCCGGTCACATGCTGATCACTGACGTCGCTGAAGACGCCGAGAACCCTGTCATGACCTTCACAAACCCTTAAGAAACTGCAACTCCAACAAGGAAAAATTCCATGAAAACAACAATCAGTATTCTCGCAGCAACAGCCGCGCTTGCGATGCCTGCCGCAGCGCAAGACATTGCCGTCGTTGGTAGCTGGTCCAGCCTTCCACTGCACAAGCAGTATGAAGCCCCATTCTGGACCGAGACTTTGCCAGCCGCATCAGGTGGAAAACTTGCGGTCACAATGACCACGCACGACCAGATGAACCTCGGTGTAGGCGATGTCTTTAGCCTGCTCGGAGACGGTGTCTATGACGTGGGCATGACAGTGGCCGACTATGCCGTGGCTGACGCGCCCGAGCTTGAAGGTTTGGATGTGCCGCTTTTGGCCCTGACAGCAGATGAGGCGCTTGCGATGGTTAATGCCGCCCGCCCGATGGTGGCCGATATTTTCGCACAGCGGTTCAACAGCCACCTCTTGGCGATTGCGCCATACCCGCCGCAGGTCGTGTTTTGTAACGCAGAAATTGCCAGCCTTGATGACCTGAAAGGCAAGAAAGTTCGCGCTTCCGGCCGTATGACTGCGAAATTCCTTGAGGCCTTGGGCGCAGAAGGCGTGAACGTCAGCTTTGCCGAGGTGCCCGGTGCACTCCAAAAAGGCGTGGTTGATTGCGCGGTCACAGGCGCTGGCTCAGGCTACTCCGCTGGCTGGTGGGAAGTTTCCACACATCTTTTGCCGATCCCGCTGGGCGGCTGGGATAGCGTCGTGACGGCGATGAACATGGACAAATGGAACGGCCTTGATGCCGAGACCCAAGCGCTGATCACTTCCGAGATTGCAGCCAATTTTGAGGCTCCTGCATGGGCCAGCGCACAAGGTGCATTGGAAAGCGATATTGCCTGCCTGACAGGAAATGGCGAATGCACAGCGGGTGACGCACATTCCATGATCCTCGTTGATGTTTCCGACGCTGACTTTGCCCATGCACGTGATGTGCTGGAGACGGAAGTCCTGCCAGAATGGGCAGAACGTGCTGGCCCAGAATGGACCGCGCGTTGGAACGACACAGTCGGCGCCGCAGTTGGCGTTACAATCGCAGCAAAGTAATCGGCTCACCCAAGGAGGCCTCCAATGGCACAAAATATCCTCACGACACTGCGCAAGCTCAACCATTATGTCGCGATCCTGATCGGGGTCATGCTGTTGATCTGCGCTGCGGTCATTCTGCTGGATATTGTGATGCGCCAATTGGGGGCCTCGCTGGGCGGCACCGATGAAATTAGCGGCTATGTCATGGCCATCGCGACCTCTTGGGGCATGGGATATACGCTGCTGGAACTGGGCCATGTGCGCATTGATCTGTTACGAGGGCAGACGGGCGCGCGCGGTCGTGCCCTCTTCGATCTGGGTTCGATGCTCATCCTGTCGAGCACAGTGACATTGATTGCCGTAATGTCTTGGCCTGTTTTGGCCCGCTCTCTTGCGAACTCATCGACCGCCAATACGCCACTAGAGACCCCTCTGGCATGGGTGCAAACGCCGTGGTTCTTAGGATGGGTTTGGTTTGCTGTTGTCTCGTGGCTTACCTTTGTCGCGGCCGTGATGCTGGTGCGCAAAGGTGAATTTAGTCAATCCGAGGCCGCCATTGGCACCTTTGGCGAAAAGGAGGCCGTACGATGATCGGGTCTATCGCAATTGGCCTATTGGGCCTACTGACGCTCTCAATTCCTGTTGGCATCGTTTTGTTCCTCTTGGGCTTTGGGATCGACGCATTTTATAGCCCTTTTCCTCTGATCAAAGGGTTGGGCAATCTGGTCTGGTCGACCTCCAATAACGCGACACTGATCGCCATTCCGTTCTTTGTCATGCTGGGCGAAATCCTTGTCCGCTCTGGCATCGCGACCCGCACCTATGCAGCACTTGATCATTGGGTCAGTTGGTTACCCGGTGGTTTGGTCCACGCCAATATCGCGACCGCGACAATGTTTTCGGCTACGTCTGGCTCTTCCGTAGCCACGGCTGCCACTGTCGCCACTGTTGCCATGCCGCAGGCGGAAAAGCTGGGCTATGATCCAAAACTCTTTTCAGGTGCCATCGCCGCAGGCGGAACGTTGGGCATCATGATCCCGCCGTCGATCAATCTGATCGTCTACGGCTTTCTCACGCAAACTTCGATCCCACGGCTTTTTCTCGCAGGGCTGATCCCCGGTCTGGCACTGGCGGTGGGCTTTATGGTGATCACCATCATCATCTGCATGATCCGTCCCTCCCTAGGTGGTCCGCGCCGCGTGTTTCCATTCCCTCAAATGCTGCGCGCACTTTTGCAGCTTGGCCCAATCATCCTGCTGTTCACGGTGATTATTGGTACGATTTATAAAGGCTGGGCCACCCCAACCGAAGCTGCCGCCGTAGGTGTCGCAGGGGCCATCGTGATCGCGGCTTTCTTTGGCGGCGTCACCGTTAAGATGTTTGCACAAAGCATCCTTGGAACGGTCAAGATTACCTCAATGATTATGCTCGTCGTCATCGGCGCGTCGTTCTTGAACTTCACGCTTGCCTCCGCGGGGCTTGGGCGCGAATTGCAGGCCTTTCTTGAAGGAATGGGCCTGTCGCCACTTGGCACAATTCTGGTCGTGGTTCTGATCTACATCGTGCTTGGGTTCTTTATCGAAACTCTCTCGCTCATGGTTGTGACGATCCCGATCATCGTGCCGCTGGTTGTGGCACAAGGTTATGACCCGATCTGGTTTGGCATTCTGATGATCGTGCTCGTCGAGATGGCACTGATCACACCGCCTGTCGGGCTCAATCTCTACGTGGTGCATGGCGCGCGCAAAAGCGGCAAGATGTCGGACGTCATGCTCGGCGCGGTGCCCTACGCCTTTGCGATGTTGGTCATGGTTGCGGCACTGATTGCCTTTCCGCAGATTGCGCTCATGCTGCCCAACGCCTTACAGTAATATCATGAAAAACATGCAAACCGCCACATGGCCCAAAGTCAAAACCGCAGGGTTTGACGGGTTCTTGATCAGCTTCGGCGATCAGCTCAACGAGCCTGCAAATCGTGCGGCCTTGGCATTTCGCGATGCGCTGGAGCGGGCCGGCTTGGCAGCGGTGCAAGAGACCTCGACCTCGCTCGTCTCGACATATTTGCGCTTTGATCCGCTGGCCTTTGATCATGAAGCGATGCGGGGGGAATTGACCGCGCTTCTGGCAGAACGCAATTGGTTTGACGCTGACCTGCCGAAAGGGCGCAAACTGTGGCGGGTGCCCACTGTTTATGAGGGCGATTTCGCCCCGCAATTGGACGAGGCCGCACAGGCCGCAGGGCTGACGACCGCCGAGGCTATCGCGTCGATTTCCACAAGCCGCGTGCGCGTGCAAACCATCGGCTTTGCGCCGGGCATGCCCTATTTGGGCGCATTGCCCGAGGTCTGGAATATCCCGCGCCAAACCGCGCTTAACGCGCAAACACCTGCAGGCGGGCTTTGTGTTGCGATCAGGCAATTGGTGCTGTTCCCCGTCGCCACGCCCACGGGCTGGCGGCATATCGGGCAAACTGCGTTTCGACTGTTCCGCCCCGAAACAGATGCGCCATTCGCGCTCCGCCCCGGCGACGAGGTGGTGTTTGAGCAGACCACACCAGAGGCCTTTGCCAAGATGCAAAACGACCCCGATGGCGGCGCTGTTAGCGAGGTCATTGCATGAACAGAACCCTAACAGTGTTGCGCGCAGGGCCAGCGATGTCCGTGCAGGACCAAGGCCGTGCGGGCTATCTGGCCTTTGGCCTTTCGCGCAGTGGGGCAGTCGACGGTTTGGCCTTACTAGAAGGGGCCGCTTTGCTGGGCCAAGACCCAAGGCTCGCGGCGCTTGAAATGGGCGGTATGGGTGGCGAATTCGCAGTATCCGAGACAACGCGCGTCGCCCTGACAGGTGCGCCAATGCGCGCGAGCATTGATGGTGTGAACATCCAATGGAACGCAAGCCACCTGCTTGAGGCGGGCCAGCGGCTCAGTATCGGGGCCGCCACCTCTGGTAGTTACGGCTATCTGCATCTGGGCGGTGGGATCAACGGGGCCGAGGTGCTTGGCGCGCAAAGTGCACATCTAGCTGCGGGCATCGGCAAAATGCTCGGGGACGGTGACACGGTGTCAATCGGCCCCGACACGCAAACCCTGACAGGGCAAAAGATCGCGGCAGAGCCACGCTTTGATGGCGGCACCGTGCGGATCGTGCCAAGCCTGCAGACCGAATTTTTCGCGCGATCCGAAATTGCGCGGTTTGAAGCGACCTCGTTCAAGCGCGACACGCGTGGTAACCGTATGGGCGTTCGGATTATCCCCGACGGCGACGGGTTCAAGACCGAAGCGGGGCTTTCGGTCCTGTCAGAGGTCATCGTGCCCGGTGATGTGCAGGTCACTGGCGATGGCACGCCCTTTGTTTTGCTCTCGGAGTGCCAAACGACAGGGGGCTATCCGCGCATCGGGTCGGTCCTGCCGATGGATTTGCCGTGCGTCGCACAGGCTCGCGCAGGGGCGACGCTTCAGTTTCAATTCGTGACCTTGCAAGAGGCTGTGGCCTTGGAGCGGCGCGAAGCGGTTAGGCGCAAGACATTGCGCGGTTCGGTGCAACCCATGATCCGAAATCCCCATGACATCGCCGATCTGCTATCCTATCAATTGATCAGCGGCGCCACGGCAGGCGACGACCTTGAAAGGGACATATCATGAGTACCACCGTCGATCTGAACGCCGATATGGGCGAGAGCTTTGGGCCTTGGGTCATGGGGAACGATCTGGCCCTGCTTGATGTCGTCAGTTCTGCCAATATCGCTTGTGGCTTTCATGCGGGTGATGCGGATGTGATGGCCAAAACCATGGCGGCCGCCCACCTGCGCGGTGTTGGCATCGGCGCGCATCCGGGATTTGACGACCTGCAAGGCTTCGGGCGGCAGCGCATGCAACTTAGCGGCGCGAGCCTCGGCAATCTCGTGCAATACCAACTTGGCGCGGCCCTTGCGATGGCGCAGGCTCAAGGCGCAAATGTGCGACATCTCAAACTCCACGGCGCGATGGCAAACATGGCTGCCGAAGATAAGGCGATGGCGCTCACCTGCTACCGTGCAGCCCTTGCCGTGGCACCAGATATCATCATCATGGTACTTGCTGGCACCGCTCAACAGGCGGCCGCGACAGAGTTGGGCTGCAAAATGGCCTGCGAAATATTCGCCGACCGCGCCTATAATGACGACGCAACTTTGGTTGATCGCAGCCTTCGAGGTGCTGTGATCCATGACGCGGCCCTTGCTGCAAAACGCATGGTTGCGATGGTGCAAGCGGGCGCGATTATCACCGAAAGTGGCAAACACATTCCCACGCGGATTGATACGATCTGCCTTCACGGCGATACACCCGAAGCCGTCGATATCGCTATAGCTACTCGAACCGCGCTTGAAGCCGCTGGCGTGACAATCTCTCAGTTTACGAACTAAAGGATTCACCGATTTCGGCGGCTTACATGAAATATGTGGATAGTACGCAGCCGATACCGCATTTGAAAACGGTCGGGCAATATTTCAGGATGGCCGCAAATGTGGTGGCATTTACTCAAATTTGGCGTCGGAGCAGGGTAGAGGTTTGCGATCAAATTCTAGGAAGCCGGCAGTTTCTCTAGATTTTTGATTTGATCGAGAACTCTTCGGTACCTTAGCCCGCGAATAGCCCATGTTTTGTCACGAGAACGGTCCTCAAAGGCCGTGTGGTTTGCTGCAGTCTAATACGAATTGTGAAGTGATTTTGTCGTTTTTACTGGGGACTGCTATTTCCAGATCCGAAGATAGAGTAAACGCCACATAATGATGCGAATTCATTGCGCCTCGCCCGTCAAGCGGCTGTTTTTGACGCCAAGGTCGTTGAAATGCATCGCTTCTATCTTGCCTTTCATGCGGGTGTGCTGTGCATTCGGTGACCGCGCCTCTCGATTCGGTTAATATTTTATGGCGCTAAAACAGGCATTTTAAAATGCCATAGGCGAGGCAAACCATAAATCTCATTTCGAATGTTCAGCGGGTTCAGTCGATCACGCTAGCTTGGGCTAGCAAACCCTTCGATAAGTTGGCGTAGTCCAACATATGCGCCGACGACAATTGCGCACAAGGTAATCGGGGCGCTCATGGCGAGCACCGAAAAGGCCGACAATCCTTGACCAACACTGCACCCCATTGCGATGACGGCTCCAATCCCCAGCAATGCACCGCCCAAAATCTGGCGGCGAAGTTCGCGCGGATCGTCGCAGGCTTCCCAGCGGAAATGACCTTTGAAGAGGCTGCCGATAAAAGCGCCTATCAAGACACCAAAGACAGAGCCCACACCAAAGCTCACCGAGCGCGCGGATGCGGTCATTGCATAGAGCATCGTCTCCCCTAGAGGTGCTGAGAACGTGTGCGAGGCGGCTGAAATTGCCTCAAATCCGATCCTATCGATATGGGTGGATCCGACCCAGCCAGAGGTGATGGCGATGCCGACGACAGCGCCCCAAAACAACGGCTTGCGCATTTCTTGGAGGTTGCGGGATGTGATGCTGCCAGCGAGGATCAATCCGCCGATCATTATCCCAGTCAGATAAGTGCCAGCTCCGAAGGTGCTGTTGATCCAGTGCGCGATACCTGCTGGAGCATCTGGCACGGGGTAATGCGGGAAGGCCGTGACCCTTAACTGCGCCAAAGGCCCGCTCATGGCGATGTAGGCGCTTAACCCAATAACGAGAACGATCACGAATGATCGCAAGTCGCCGCCCCCAAGTCGGGCCAAGGCGCCGAACCCGCAATTGCCAGCCAGCGCCATACCATATCCGAACATGAGGCCACCGATGATTGAAGCGGGAATGTTCAGGGACTGCGAGAGATAGGCCGTGGTCGATAAGTCGATCAGCCCAAGAGCCGCAGCGCCAAAGCTGCTGACAATTGCGACACCGATGGCGATGCCCCACATGCGCAATCTCAGGGCGCTGCCACCATAAAAGAAGTCTTCGAGCGCACCTAATGTGCAGAACCGACCGAAACGTGCAGCGAGGCCCAAAAGTAAGCCACCTGCCGCACCAACCATGGCGACAAGAACTGCGTCGCTAAAGTATGCGGTCACTTTGCCTCCAAAATGGCTAGGCTACTTTGGCGCGCAGAATAGGTCATAGACGACTTCCATGATTTGTTTGGGGCGGTCGTCTGTTAGTCTGTAATAGATGGCTTTGCCGTCGCGGCGCGGCGTCACAAGGCCCTCTAAACGAAGACGAGACAGCTGCTGCGAGACAGCGGCCTGACGTGCAGAAAGGAGCTCTTCAAGCTCGGTCACAGATTTTTCACCCGTGGTCAAATGGCACAAGATCATGAGCCGCCCCTCATGGCTGATTGCCTTGAGAAAGTTGGCCGCCGCTTGCGCGTTGTCCATCATCTTGTCGAGATCATCTTCGCAAAGTGTCTCGTCGAAAACTGGTAATCCCATTTGAACCGCCTTTTCGTCGCGTTGTCTTGCGTCTCTTAATGAATTTCAATGGAGAGGTCTATATTATCCTTTGGTCAAACGACTTTCCTGTGCCTGTTTCAGCATCACGCCAAGCAATCCCCAAAAAAAGTCCTCGCCAGGGTACCCTTCGATACGGGCAATCTCTTGGCCGTTATCAACAAGGATGAATGTTGGGGTATAATGCGGTGCAGTCTTGAAGGTCAGATCGTCAGGGGGTGGTGCTTTAACGTCCATCCTGCGAAGTGGCGCTGATTTCCCTTCCGTGGTCTTTGGATAGATGGGCGCGATTTCGGCATTCCAGCGGGCGCACCACATGCATCCTTGCTCTTCGACCATAACCAAGGCCATCTCGGCATGGGCAGGGATGGCGAAGATAATGAGGGCGAGTGATGAAATGAAATTGCGCATCTGAACCTCATTGACGTGACGTATTCATATTACATAATGTGTATATGTGAACTTCTCAAGTCAAAGGTGTGTGAGCGATGTTTGATATTACTGTCTCGGGTGCCTTTATCGCAGGGCTACTGTCGTTCCTGTCTCCGTGCATCCTGCCGATTGTGCCGTTCTATCTATCCTATCTGGCGGGAGTGGGTATGAACCAGATCAGCGAAAGCTCAGATATTTCGCCCGCTGTCCGCAAACGGGCCTTTCTCGCGGCGCTTTGCTTTGCGGCTGGCGTGATTACCATCTTTATGGCGCTTGGGGCAACGGCGAGCCTGTTTGGCCAAGTGGTCCGCGAATGGTTTGATGTGCTGCGCTGGGTTGCGGCGGCGATCATCATCGCGATGGGTTTGCATTTTCTGGGCGTAATCCGGATTGGTATCCTTTACCGTCAGATGCGCGCTGACACAGGTGACACAAGCAATCTGAGCTATGTTGGCGCTTATGTGATTGGCCTCGCTTTCGCGTTCGGCTGGACTCCGTGCGTTGGCCCCGTATTGGCCGCGATCCTGTTTATGGCGGGTGGGTCGGACACCGCCGGACAGGGCGCGTTTTTGCTTTTGTCATACGGGCTTGGCATGACGTTGCCATTCGTGATGGCCGCGCTGTTCATCGGTCCGTTTATGAAATGGATGAAGAAGTTCCGCAAAAATCTTGGCACCATTGAAAAGGTCATGGGTGTCTTGTTGATTATATTTGGTGTGCTCATTGGCACGAACTCGGTCAACTACATCGCGCAGTGGATGTTGGAAGTGGCCCCTAATTTATGGTTGTTGAAATGATGACACGTCTCTTTTTAGTTTTGATGATGGTCCTTTTCGCGGGGACTGCCCACGCGGAGGTTGGTGACGACGGGCTGCATAAATCCCCCTGGATGCGAGATACGTTCAAGGACCTGTCTGAGGATTTGGCCGAGGCCAATGTCGAGGGTAAACGCCTGATGGTTATCATTGAGCAGCGCGGCTGTATCTATTGCGAAAAGATGCACACCGAGGTTTTCCCAAACCCGACAATTGCGGACTACATCACCGAGCATTTCTTTGTCGTGCAGATCAATATGTTCGGCGACGTAGAGGTCACCGACTTTGATGGCACGGCAATGTCCGAGAAAGATATGGTTGGCCGTTGGAACATGATGTTCACGCCGACGATGATGTTTTTCCCCGAAGAGGTGCCTGCCGACTCGACGGCGGTGCAGGCCGCGGTCTCGGTTGTGCCCGGTGCATTTGGGAAATGGACGACTTACAACATGCTGCGCTGGATTGTTGAAAAGGGTTATGAAACAGACGAACCCTTCCAGAAATACCATGCACGTATGATCGAAGCGGGCGGGTTGACGGACTAAATTAACCGCCTGTTAATTTGCTGCACTGCAGAAACATGCAATAATGCGAATTTGTATTTGCGTTTCTTGTGTATAGCAGGTTAGTTTGACGGAATAACAAAGCGAACATGCAGGGGAGGTGTCATGAAACGCACACTAATTCTTGCCGCGGCGTTGATCGGATCGGGTGCCGTTGTGTCGGCCCAGACTGTATCACCGGATGACGTGGCTTACGACGAATACGGTTCAATTGAGGTGTCCTTGTCGGGCGCAGCAGGTGACCCTGCGGTTGGGGCCGAGATCATGTCTGATCGAGGCCAAGGCAACTGTGTTGCTTGTCACCAAGTGTCGGCGCTGACGGCGGCCTTCCAAGGCAACATCGGACCTAGTCTCGATGGTGCTGGCGATCGCTGGGATGAGGCGCAACTGCGTGGCATCGTGGCTGACGCTAAGATGACATTCCCAGACTCGATGATGCCCAGCTTTTACAAAGTCAGCGGCTTTATCCGTCCGGGTAATGCGTACACAGGCAAAGCAGCGGACGACACTTTTACGTCCCTACTGACCGCCCAACAAATCGAAGATGTTGTCGCATATCTTGCGACACTCAAAGAATAACGTGGCCGAAAGGAGTGGCGACACAATGAAGTTTACACGCAGAAATACAATGCTCATGGCATTTGGCACTGCTGCTGCAGCAATGCTTCCAGCACGCGCAATGGCCAGTGTCGAAGAGATCATCGCAACCTTTACGGGTGGCGCAGCTGTTGGCGATGCTGGTCTTACACTGACCGCACCTGAAATCGCAGAGAATGGCAACACTGTGCCAATTGAAGTTTCTGCACCTGGTGCGGTGTCGATCATGGTTCTTGCAACTGGCAACCCCACACCTGGTGCGGCCACGTTCAACTTTGGTCCTCTTGCCGGATCACAAGCTGCCTCGACCCGCATCCGTTTGGCGAAAACCCAAGACGTGATGGCGATCGCAAAGATGGCTGACGGTAGCTTTGTGCAGGTCACCCAAGAGGTAAAGGTCACAATCGGCGGCTGTGGCGGCTGATCAGGAGTATATGAAAAATGGCAGATAACGTAAAACCAAAGGTCCGCGTCCCCAAAACAGCAACAGCTGGCGAGGCGTTTGTGATCAAGACATTGATTTCGCATCCAATGGAATCCGGTCAGCGCAAAGATGGCGACGGCAATCTGATTCCGCGCTCGATCATCAATCGCTTTACCTGCGATTTTGAAGGCGAGAACGTCATCGACATGACGATGGAACCAGCGATTTCGACAAACCCATATGTTGAGTTTGAAGCAATGGTGCAGGCGAGCGGCACGATGACATTCACGTGGTACGATGATGACGGGTCGGTCTACACCGAAACGAAGGATATCGAAGTCAGCTAAGCGCTGCGAAAGAAAGGGAGGATTAAAATGAAAAGAACCGGTCTTTTGCAAACCGCTGGACTGATTGGTCTGATCGCAATGGCGACGACAGCCACTGCGCAGGACGATAGCCAGCTTGTTGTTAACGGTGAAATCGAAATGGTCACAGACGCCCCTGCGCCTGAGAACATTGGTGGTCTGAAGACGATCTATTCTGGTTGGCGTTTCCGCCAGTCCGAAATGCAAGCGCTCCAGACGGATGATTTCGAGAACCCAGGTGCTTACGCGATCGACGAAGGTGTCGAAATGTGGGCAACAGTGGAAGGGTCCGAGGGAAAGTCGTGCGCTTCGTGTCACGAAGATATCGAAGACTCCATGGCAGGCGTCCGCGCGGTTTATCCAAAGTGGAACGAATCCAAGGGTCAGGTCATGACTTTGGCGCAGCAGATCAACGACTGCCGCACCGAACAAATGGGCGCCGAGGCGTGGAAATACGACGGTGGCGATATGACATCTATGGAGGCCGCGATCTCGTTGCAGTCTCGTGGTATGCCTGTGAATGTCGCAACCGACGGTCCTGCTGCTGATGCGTGGGCGAAGGGTGAAGAAATGTACTACACCCGTTATGGTCAACTCGAATTGAGCTGTGCGAATTGTCACGAGGACAATTATGACAACAACATTCGTGCCGATCATCTTAGCCAAGGGCAGATCAACGGTTTCCCTGCGTTCCGCATCAAAACGGGCAAGCTGACACAAACCCACAACCGTTTCAAAGGGTGTATCCGCGATACGCGCGCCGAAACATTCAGCCCAGGTAGCGACGAGTTTGTTGCTCTAGAGCTTTATGTCGCATCGCGCGGCAACGGTCTTTCGGTCGAAGCACCGTCTGTTCGCCCCTAAATTAATCTTAAGGCCCGCCTCGGATATCCGAGCGCGGGCCTTATCTTTTCGATAACATTCACAAAGCTGCATGTATTGCACTCAAAGGACAGCTCCATGATTTCTCGTCGTCATTTTATGCAAGCCAGCTTGGCCACTACCGCACTTTACGGTGCCTCTGGTTTTGGTAATTGGGGCCGATTGGCCGCACAACAAGCTTTGACGCAGAATGACCTGTTGGACTTTGAGACATCGGGTAATGTGACGCTGATCCACATCACCGATATTCACGCGCAATTGCAGCCCGTCTATTTCCGCGAGCCAGAGATTAACATTGGCGTCGGCGACGTGATTGGCAAACCGCCACACGTCACAGGTGCCGATTTCCGCAAGATGTATGGCATCGAAGATGGCACCGCTGCCGACTATGCGCTGACCTACGACGACTTTACGGCACTCGCTGGCACTTACGGACGTATGGGTGGCATGGACCGTATTTCTACCGTCGTGAAATCAATCCGCGCCGATCGCCCTGATGCTTTGCTGCTGGATGGCGGCGATACGTGGCAGGGTAGTTTGACCGCGCTGCGCACCAACGGCCAGGATATGGTCAATATTTTCAACGCGCTGGGCACCGATGCGATGACGTCGCACTGGGAATTCACCCTCGGCATCGACCGCGTGATGGAGATCGTTGAGAACGAGTTGAACTTCCCGTTCCTCGGCGCGAATATCTTTGACACCGAATGGGACGAGCGTGCGTTCGAGCCTTACAAAATGTTTGAACGCGGTGGCGTGCAGATTGCGGTCATCGGTCAAGCCTTCCCTTACATGCCAATCGCGAACCCGAAATGGATGTTCCCTGATTTGTCCTTTGGCGTGCGCCAAGAAAACATGGCTGAACTGGTCGCCGAAGTCCGTGCCGCTGGTGCAGAATGCGTTGTCCTGCTGTCGCACAACGGCTTTGACGTGGACCGCAAACTGGCAGCGAACGTCGATGGCATCGACGTCATCCTGACAGGCCACACCCATGATGCGCTGCCAGAGCCCGTGCTTGTGAATAAAACCTATCTGATTGCGTCAGGCAGCCACGGCAAATTCGTGACACGCCTTGATCTTGATATCAGTGATGGCGAGATGAAGGGGATCAAGCACCGCCTGATCCCGATCTTCACTGACGTGATCGCGCCCGATCCTGAAATGACTGCAATGGTCGAGGCCGAGCGCGCACCGTTTAAAACTGAGCTTGAAGAAGTGATAGGCAAGACGGATTCACTGCTATATCGCCGCGGTAACTTTAACGGGACATGGGACGATCTGATCTGTAACGCCCTGATTTCAGAGCGCGAAGCCGACATCGCCCTCTCGCCGGGCTTCCGTTGGGGGGCCTCCGTGTTGCCCGGTGCGGACATCACCCGCGAGGATATTTTTAACGCTACGGCGATGTCCTACCCAGAGGCTTACCGTTCTGAAATGACCGGCGAAACCCTGCATCTGATCATGGAAGACGTGGCTGACAATCTTTTCAACCCCGATCCCTATTACCAGCAAGGCGGCGACATGGTCCGCGTTGGTGGCATGGGCTACCGCATCGACATTAATCAACCGCAAGGCAAACGCATCACCGAGATGACGCTGCTGAAAACAGGTGAGTTGATTGATCCGACCCAAACCTATGTTGTCGCTGGCTGGGCCAGTGTGAACGAGGGCACCGAAGGCCCCGCGATTTGGGATGTTGTCGAAGACTTCATCAAACGCGAAGGTACTGTGTCCGTTGATCCCAATACATCCGTAAAGGTTGTGGGCGCTTAAACAAACTGACGTTTCAAACGAAAGAGACATCTGATGATAGACCAATTCAAAGGCATGAAGCCCTCTCGCCGTGCGTTTCTGCGCGGTGCCGCTGCGGCGGGCGTCGCTGTTGCAGGCACGAAAGCTGCAGCCGAGGGCGAGGCCCAAATTCTAAACAAACAACCATGGAACCAAGCGCTTGGCGCCGGCGTTGACGAGTCGCCTTATGGTATGCCGTCAAAGTTTGAGGCAGGTGTTGTGCGCAAGAACGTGCCATGGCTCACCGCGGAATCGATCTCTTCGATCAACTTCACGCCCATTCACGAACTTGACGGTATCATCACGCCAAACGGCCTGTGCTTTGAGCGTCATCACGGTGGTGCTGCCGAGATTGATCCGGCAGAACACCGCATCATGATTAACGGTCTGGTCGACCGCGAGCTGGTCTTCACGATGGAAGACCTGATGCGCTTCCCGCGTGAAAACCACGTCTATTTCCTGGAGTGCGCAGCGAACTCTGGCATGGAGTGGCGCGGTGCGCAGCTCAACGGCTGTCAGTTCACCCACGGCATGATCCACAACGTGATGTACACAGGCGTGCCTTTGCGCCTGTTGCTCGAAGAGGCTGGCGTCAAAACCGAAGGCAAGTGGTTGCTGGCTGAAGGGGCGGATGCCTCTGGCATGACCCGCTCGATCCCGATGGAAAAAGCGCTTGATGACTGCCTTGTCGCATTCAAAATGAACGGCGAAGCATTGCGCGCCGAGCAAGGATACCCTGTCCGCTTGGTTGTTCCCGGTTGGGAAGGTAACATGTGGATTAAGTGGTTGCGCCGCTTAGAGGTTGGCGATCAACCTTGGCACCACCGCGAAGAGACATCGAAATATACCGACCTTCTTGGTGACGGTCAGGCGCGACGCTTTACATGGGAAATGGATGCTAAATCGGTCATCACTAGCCCAAGCCCGCAAAAGCCGATCACACACGGTAAGGGCCCGCTGGTCATCACAGGCCTTGCATGGTCTGGCCGCGGCACAATCCCGCGAGTGGATATTACCATAGATGGTGGCATCAACTGGATGCAGGCCCGCATGGATGGTCCAAGCTTGGACAAGTCGATGCACCGCTTCTACTACGAGATTGATTGGGACGGCGCGCCGCTGCTGCTGCAAAGTCGTGCGCATGATAGCACCGGCTATGTGCAACCAACCAAAGATCAACTGCGCTCCGTGCGCGGTCTGAACTCAATTTATCACAACAACGGCATCCAAACCTGGGCTGTGAATTCTGACGGGGTGGCTGAAAATGTCGAAATTTCTTAAGGTTCTCACAGGGGCTGCCTTGCTTACGGCAAGTGCGGCACATGCCGAATTCGGTCTAGGTCGCGACGCGACACCTGACGAGGTTGCGGCATGGAACATCGACATTCGTCCAGACGGACAAGGCCTGCCAGAAGGCAGCGGTGACGTCTACACAGGCGAGGAACTCTGGCTTGAAAATTGTTCGGTTTGCCACGGCGATTTCGCCGAAGGTGCTGGCCGTTGGCCCGTGCTGGCAGGCGGTTTCGGATCTCTGAAAAGCGATCGTCCGGTCAAGACAATCGGGTCCTATTGGCCGTATCTGTCGACGGTCTATGACTATGTAAACCGTGCGATGCCCTTCGGGAACGCGCAGTCGTTGTCAGCGGATGACGTTTATGCGCTCACCGCGTATTTGATGTATTCCAACGACCTCGTCGACGACGAATTTGAACTCTCGAAGGAAAACTTCCTTGAGGTCCAAATGCCCAACGAACCGAATTTCATCTTGGATGACCGCTTGGAAACAGAGTTTCCGCTCTTCACGGTCGAAGCATGTATGGAAGGCTGTAAGGACAGCGTTGAAATCACCAAGCGGGCTGCGTTCATTGACGTGACGCCAGATGGTGCAGGTGGTGGTGATCTGGAGGGTGGCGGAGGCGCACCTGCGGCCGCAGCAGAAGCTCCCGCAGCGGAAGAAGCCCCAGTCGCCGAGCAAGCACCTACCGCCGATGGGGAAGTTGCCGCAGAAGCGCCAGCAGCCTTGGATATGGCTCTAGTAGCCGAAGGCGAGGGGAATTTCCGCCAGTGTAAATCCTGTCACCAAGTGGGTGAGGGTGCCAAAAACCGCAGTGGCCCTGTCTTGAACGGCGTTGTCGGTCGCACGGCAGGTATCGTTGATGGCTTCCGCTATTCAGGTGATATGACCGATGCAGGCGCTGGCGGTTTGGTCTGGACACAAGAGGAACTGACGTCTTTCTTGGCTGATCCGAAGGCCTATATGCCTGGCACCAAGATGACGTTCCGTGGTGTGCGCGACGAGGCGGATATTGCAGGAATCATTGAGTATCTGAAGAGCTTCCCCGAGTAGGGATGAACTGAACCGTGAGGGGGCAATCCCCTCACGTTCGCAACAAAAGGGGATCACGATGAAACGCTATTTGCTTGCTGCCACTCTTGCAGTTTTTGCTCAAGTTGCTGTCGCTGAGGATGAAACCCACTATGTCTTTGATGGCTCGTTTGATGATGCCGTCTTTAGTTTAGAAAACGCGATTGTCGGGCGTGGTTTGGTGATTGATTATCACAGCCACACGGGCGAAATGCTCAATCGGACCCAAGGCGATATCGACGGAGCGGTTGATCTGTATGACAACGCGGACATCCTTGTTTTCTGCTCTGCCGTTCTCTCGCGCAAGATGATGGAAGCTGATCCGCTCAACATCGCGCACTGCCCCTATGGCATCTATGTTGCGGACCGCGCTGGAGAGGTGACGATCGGCTTTAGAAACTATCCAGAAGGTATCATGCAAGAAGTGCAGGCCTTCCTTGACGACATCACGCGCGAGGCGATTGGCGAATAATGCACTACGAAGACTACTTTGAAAGCCAACTCGCAGCTTTGCGGGCCGATGGAAACTATCGCGTTTTTGCCGATCTTGAGCGGCACAACGGCGCGTTTCCCCATGCCAGCAACCGTGTGGGCGAGGCCGTCCGAGAAGTCACGATCTGGTGCTCCAACGACTATCTGGGCATGGGGCAAAATCCAAAGGTGTTGGAGGCGATGCATAAGGCGCTTGATATTAGTGGCGCGGGCGCTGGTGGCACCCGCAACATTTCTGGCACCACGCACAACCACGTTTTGCTTGAGGCTGAACTGGCCGATTTACATGGCAAGCAAGACGCGCTTTTGTTCACCTCAGGCTATGTGTCCAACTGGGCAGCCCTTAGCACGCTGGCGTCGAAAATCCCTGATTGCTTGGTGTTGTCGGATGCGCTGAACCATGCTTCGATGATCGAAGGCATCCGCCATTCGCGCGCACAATGTCAGGTGTGGCGTCACAATGATGTTGCTCATCTCGAAGAATTACTCGCGGCCCAACCGCTTGACCGTCCAAAATTGATTGCCTTTGAAAGCGTCTATTCGATGGACGGGGATATCGCTCCGATGGCCGAAATTTGTGACCTCGCGGATAAGTATAACGCCATGACCTACCTTGATGAGGTGCATGCCGTTGGCCTTTACGGCCCACGCGGTGGCGGCATCGCCGAGAGAGAAGGGCTGATGCACCGGTTGACCCTAATTGAAGGCACCTTGGGCAAAGCTTTTGGTGTGGTCGGCGGCTATATCGCGGGCTCAACTGCCATGTGCGATTTCATCCGCAGCTTTGCGAGCGGCTTTATCTTTACGACAGCCTTGCCGCCCGCTGTTGCGGCTGGTGCAGCGGCATCTATCCAGCATTTGAAGACAAGCCACACCGAGCGGCAGGAGCATCAGGCGCGGGTGGCAGAGGTCCGCGCACGCCTTACCAAAGCAGGGATTCCGCACGTCGAAAATCCAAGTCACATTATCCCCGTGATGGTCGGGGACCCCGTGAAATGCAAGTTCATTTCTGACTGCCTCATGGATGAATTCGGGATTTACATCCAGCCGATCAACTACCCCACAGTGCCCAAAGGGACAGAGCGGCTGCGTATCACGCCGTCGCCCGTGCATAGCCCTGAGGACGTCGATCGTTTGGTTGAGGCCTTGGGCAATCTTTGGACACGCTGCCAATTGTCGCGGGTACAAATGGCAGCGCAGTAGACTATTCGAATTCCATTTCCTCAAACACCCGACCTGCGTTTTTAGTCGCAAGTTCTTCGAACGTGTCGAGATGGATGTAGGGCGTCTGGTCAACGTAATAGGCATCCGCAAGGCTGCCGCCGTTGTCCAAAAGATCACTGATCTGTCCGCGCAAATACTCCAGATACCCCTTCGTGTAACGGCGCACTTGATCCATGTTCGTCGGGTGCCCATGACCTGGTATCACGTAAGTGGCGTTCAAAGGCTCAAAGCCGCTGTCCCATGTCTCGAGCCAATCGGCCGTACTGGTTTCAGGGAAAATCGGCAGCATGCGCTCGTGAAATGCGATGTCGCCCGCGATAACGAGGCCTTGGTTCGGCAGCCAGACGATCACGTCACCCACGGTATGCGATGGCCCGATATAACGGACCTCGATCTGAAATTCGCCAAGCGTAGTGATGTAGGCATCCTCAAACGTCTCCGTCGGACCTTGCAGAAACGTACCTTCGGCCTTTTCAAGGTTCACGCGCTGCATAGCTTCCAAAATACGGAAACCCTGTTCTTCGAACTCATGTGCAGCATCAACATGGGCCACAATCGGCACACCTTGCTCAGCCCAGTAGGAATTGCCAAGCATCGCGTGGCCTTGGCCATTTTCGTTGATGACGAGCACAACAGGCTCATCGGTCAACGCCTTGATTTCATCGTGCAGAGCTTTTGCCAAAACATAAGCACCACCGCCATTGATGACGACAACACCTTCGCCTGTGATGATAAAGCTCAGGTTGTTATTGTGTCCTGAGTTCTCATAAGTCGGCGGGGCCGTGGCACCCGTCGCAGAAAACACACCGGGGATGAATTCGACGGGTTTGGCATATAGCGCCGACTGCGGATATTGGTCCGCGATGTCTTCGCTGGCAAAGACCGCAGTGCCCAAAAACATGAACGCGAGAATGATATATTTCATCCGCTTATCCTGCCACAAATACAAATTGGGAATCTTTCCGTTCCGCGCGCCCGATCCCGGGGTAGGGGAGGTGGAAGCCGATCAAATGCATCTGCTCGGATGCCAATTGGTCGAGCAACATTGTCCGCGTCGCAATCCCCATGTCCGCATCTTGATCAGACCCGGAGGCCAAGTCAGGACGCGCAAAGGCGACATGGTGGTTCCCGATACAGTCGCCAAGAATCATAACGCTTTCTGTACCAGCGCCCACCTGAAACGCCATATGACCCGGGGTGTGCCCAAACGTGCCGCGTGCCGCGATATTCGGCAGGATCTCCTCACCGTCCTCCAAGAACGTGATGTTATCTTCCAGCGCCTCAAGCCGCCGTTTCGCGCCCACTGCAAATGTGGTGCGCTCTGCCCCGATGTTGTCGACAGTTTCAGGGGCGATCCAGTAATCCCACTCGGTCTTGCCAATCATATAGGTGGCGTTGGGAAAGAACGGCTCGTCAAAATCATCAAGTACACCCCAGAGGTGATCAGGGTGCGCATGGGTGAAAACGATGTGAGTGATGTCGTCTGGAGACACGCCAATCGCGTCAAGCGCCACCGAAAGTTTGCCCGCAGTCGCCATAAAATCTGGCCCTGCACCTACATCAAACAGGATCGTGCGTTCGCCGTCGCGGACCAGTGTGACGTTGCAATCGGGCATAAGTGGCGCATCAGCGGCGATCCCATACTGCTGCAAGATTGGGGCAAGGTCCTCGGCTGTCGCATCGCCGAATGTAGCGGCTTGCGGGAGGGTCAAGTGCCCGTCGCTTAAGGTGTCGATGGTTATATCACCAATCGTCAGCGAGGCATTGGCCCACATTGTCGATGGTATTAGAAGTCCGGCTGCCCCTACAGCGGCGCGGCTCATAAAGGTTCTGCGCGTAATCATGACGTCTCCTATTCACATTCTGTGAAGTGAATGTGAACGAGGCAGGGCGCGTTCGCAAGGTCTCTATTGAAGGTGCGGACAAGTCACGTTTTTAAAACCAAACAAGCTGAACCGCCGATTGCCAAATTACAGTTGGCATGAAGGTGAAAAACCGACTGAACTTTCTACAGCGAAGATTTACGCTCGGCCATCGCAGCAAGTGCGTGGTCTAGACCCGCGCGGATATGTGTTTCCAATGCAGCCGAGGCTTTTGCTGTATCGCGCGCAAGGGCTGCGTCAAACATAGTGCGGTGCTCGTCCATCGCGACTTGGCCGCGATAGGTCAAAAGCAGAATTTGATAGCGTAGTATTTATCGAAGATCGTTGCGTGCAGGCTCAGTAAATTGTGGGAATTGCTCGCCTGGATCAGGGAGCGGTGAAACTCCCAGTCGTAACGCTTCCAGAGTTCCTTCTGGGTCTCATCCCCAGCCAGCATTTGCTGTTCAACTTTATGAAGCTCGCGATGGGCGGCATCTCAAGTAAAAGTCTGGCCGCATTCCTGAAATCTTTTGGAAGAAACTCGAACGCCGCGTTTTTGATAATCCATTTAGGACTCAACCCAAAGCCAAAGAGCGTGATCAATCAGACTACGAACATCAGGTCTCTGGATTCAGTTACGACGCAAAGTAAATTCACCAAAACCATCCAATCAATTGCTGCAAAGCTACGCTACTTCAGCACTAAACTACCATAAGGGGCATCGTAAAGTTATCGGCGTTTCTGGCAGCGAAAGGCGGGACGGTCGATCTCAGGCGGCCTTCAGCTCGCGCGTGATGTCGTTCGAAATCCAGTGGGCATCGGCTTTGGTCCGGCGATAGGCAGCGGCTGAAAGTGTATGGCGGCGCGGACGGAAGATGGTTTGGACCTGAACATGGACCGAAAGAAAATGCTGGGCTTGTCGGGGTGATTTGAACCTCCCTATCGCTGGCAAGCGAGAGAAACCGGAAGATATTGTGCTAAAGCTTCGGCAGGTTGAAGCTTTGCGAGGGTAGGGAAAGTCAGTTTCCGAGGCCGTTCGACAAATCGGCGTTACCATTCAAACTTACTATCGGTGGCGCAAGGAACGAGCCATATCCGCCATTGGTCCGAGGACAATGGTCGAGTGATGAGTTCGCAAGGGAGGCGCTGGAGTGCCCCCATCGAGTG
>DFSO01000028.1:0-1703 GCA_002378665.1 Loktanella sp. UBA3435
CCTGTTCATGCTCGATTGGGGGTAAGGTGGCTTGTTTGATAGGTCCTGCGTGCAGTTGGCCCGCAAATAGACCCAAGGTGAATAGCATTGCCGTAATTTTAAGATTCATTTCAATCTCCCGGTTGCAAAAGCAAAGTAAGCTGTCTGCATAGCGACGGGATATTTAAAAGGCCTTAAGATGTAACAGAATTCAAACCCGAACATGTTCGCATCGGGGCATCAAACCATGCGGATCACGTCTTTATCAATCGCAAGCATATAGCCTTTGCGCGCGATGTTCTTAACTAACAACTCGCTGACCATCTGATTGCCAAGGGTATCGCGTAATCGCTTGATTCGTGTAGCACCCGCGGCCTCATCACATTCCGACGCGTGGCGGCCAGAAATAACGCCTTCAATCTCGGCACCTGACAGAACTTCATCATCCATGCGGGCCTCGGCCAGTACAGAAAGCGTTTCAATCGCGGCCTCGGTCAGCTTGAACTCAAAGTTATTGAGATAAACCGATTTCTGATCACGACTAATCAGGAGTGAATTGACCTCAATGCCTTTACGCTCGATCTGGCTCATGCGGCGGTTCATCGCGACGAGCATGACAAGAAAAGCGACGGCGGCAATCAGCAGTGCAGTCGCAAACACCAGCAGCACAAAAATCACAAAACGATAAGAGGAAAGTGTATCGGAAAACGCGGTTCCGGACCCTGCGAGAATTTCCAACAGCTTGATCTCGGAATTGCCCGTCAGCGTGTCGTTCTCGACGAAAAATTGCTCGACCCGCGCGTTAAACGCATTGGCATCAGGCAGGTTGATAAACAGCAAAACGGCCGCGACCAGTAAGATCAAAACAATCGCAGCGATCCCTGCGACGACGGTCCGATTGCCAATCTCGCGGGCTTCAATAGCGGAGGTAGTATTCACCAGCGCTTTCCTTTCGTTCCTCAAGCCCAGCATCGTCAAAGACGCCAAGCACGTTCAGCAGTTGCCAATCATCAGCCGAGAGTTTGCCGCGAAGCTCAACTTCGGCCTCTGCAACAGAGCAATCGCCAGACACCTTTGCGACACCGTAATGAAGCCGCAATGGATCGTCCCGCTTTGCTTTATAATCAGCATAGCAATCGGCCTGCGCGGCACTTGCCCCGCCTGCCAGTATAAGGAGTGAAAGAATAATGTGTTTCATGCCCGTCACTACGCCTGATCCTGCGCTGCTATTCAATATCGTCTCATGTTATCGCGACTGACACAGCATAACCATCCCTTGTTATTGAATGAATAAGCCTTTCGGAAACATCCTTTTGCCATGCCCAACGCATGAAAGGAAAACACGATGTATAGAACATTTATTGCAGGGATCACGGCTCTTTCGGTGACACTGACCGCAGCTACGCCCGTACAGGCGCAAGGGATCAGCGACGAAGACCTCGGCAAGTTATTGTTTGGTCTCGTGGCAACCGTCGCAGTTGTCGCAATGATTGAGGGTCGCAATAGTGGGGACAGTCCCGAAAGTGTCGCAGCACCTGCGCCGCGTATCGTCGAGGCACCAAGGCCTCGCACAGATCGTCCCAAGGACTGGATCGGCGAGGAGCGTCGTATGCGCTTGCCCCGCGAATGTCTACGCACCGTGCAAAAGCGGTACCGGAGTGTTCGGATGTTCACGCGCGACTGCATGAGCCAAAACTATCCACGCATAGCGAGCCTGCCGCGCG
>DFSO01000028.1:1976-13306 GCA_002378665.1 Loktanella sp. UBA3435
GCGCACACGCGGCCATGACAATTTCCGCCAACAACGCAGACAGCAAGGTTGGGAAGTGCAGTGCATGCGCGACAACGGCTACCGCATCGCGCGCCGCAGATAACCCATCGGCGCGTCCACTTTTCCAGTTGGGCGCGCTGGTTTTGGGGGCATCGGGTGTGGACATGGCCCGTTGCCCCCAATTTTACCCTTGCCCAATTTTACCCTTGAACGACAGGCGGGGGTCTGGTCACTGGGGTCATGATAAAAACAACGCCAGACTTTTCCTTCGAGACCGCCGCGATGGCGCAAGGCTACTCCGCAATCGCAGGGGTGGATGAGGTGGGGCGCGGGCCATTGGCAGGGCCAGTCTGCGCGGCTGCCGTGGTTCTGGACATCCACAACATCCCTGACGGCTTGAACGACAGCAAACAACTGACGGCCAAAAAGCGGGACGCCCTCTTTGATCAACTCATGGCCTGCGCCGACGTCTCTATTGCCGAGGCAACCGTGCGCGAGATCGAAGAGATCAACATTCTGCGCGCCTCTCACCTCGCGATGGTGCGGGCGATCAACGGGCTTTCTGCACCTGCGGACTTTATCCTGATCGACGGCAACCAAGTGCCACGCGGTTTGAACACCCCAAATCAGACAATCGTGAAAGGTGACACCCGTTCACTGTCCATCGCGGCGGCCTCAATTGTGGCGAAAGTGTGGCGCGACAGACTGATGGTGGATTTGGCGCAACAGCATCCGGGCTATGGATGGGAAACAAACGCGGGATACCCGACACCTGTGCACAAAAAAGCACTGCAAAATCTTGGGGTGACCCCACACCATAGACGAACCTTCGCACCGGTCCACAAGATATTGTGGCAACAAAATAAATAAGTATTTGATTAGATAAACTTATTGCCAGACTCGGCGCCCTGAATCACATTGGGTGCAACCATAGAGCGGATCAACCGCCGGTAAATGAGGCAGTATAAATGACGATCAAAACCAAGGGCGCAGCTGTGCCCAAAGAGGCGGCGACGCTTCCCTTGAATTCCATTCTTGACGGCGACTGCATTGAAATCATGAACAGCCTACCTGCGGGTTCGGTTGATCTTATTTTTGCCGACCCGCCCTATAATCTCCAGCTCAAAGGCGACCTGCACCGTCCCGACAACTCTAAAGTTGATGCGGTTGATGATGCGTGGGACCAATTTGATAGCTTTGCGATTTATGACAAGTTCACAAAAGACTGGCTCGCCGCGGCACGCCGCCTTTTGAAACCAAACGGTGCAATCTGGGTCATCGGCTCCTACCACAACGTGTTCCGCATGGGTTACGAGCTGCAAAACCAAGGGTTCTGGATTCTCAACGATGTGGTTTGGCGCAAGTCGAACCCGATGCCAAACTTTCGTGGCAAACGACTGACCAACGCCCATGAGACACTGATCTGGGCGGGCAAGTCCGAGGCCAGCAAATACACCTTCAACTACGAGGCGCTTAAAGCGCTCAACGAAGGCGTGCAAATGCGCTCAGATTGGGTTCTGCCAATCTGCACTGGCCACGAGCGTCTGAAAAACGAAGACGGCGACAAGGCACATCCAACGCAAAAGCCGCAGTCATTGCTGCACCGCGTTCTGGTCGCCACCACCAATCCCGGTGACGTTGTTCTCGATCCCTTCTTTGGCACAGGCACCACGGGTGCAGTCGCCAAAATGCTGGGCCGCGATTTCATCGGCATCGAGCGCGAAGAGGCCTACCGCAAGGTTGCCGAGAAGCGCATCAAAAACACACGCAAGTTCGACAAAGAGGCACTCGAAGTCTCGACGTCGAAACGTGCTGAACCACGGGTCGCCTTTGGCGTCCTCGTCGAGCGCGGCATGCTGCGCCCCGGCGAAGAGCTGTGGTCTATGAACGGTCGCCACAAGGCCAAGGTCCGCGCAGACGGCACCTTGATCGGTGACGACATCAAAGGGTCAATCCATCAGGTCGGCGCCCATCTCGAAGGCGCGCCAAGCTGTAACGGCTGGACATACTGGCAATTCAAGCGGGACGGGCAAAAAGTGCCTATCGACCTGCTGCGCCAGCAAATCCGCTCGGAGATGGCCAAACACTAGTTTTCAAAGAATACCGCCAGTGCGTCTAGTCAACCACCCCGTCCGCGGGATGGTTCACAAAGCGCACAAACTTCAAACCCGCTGTGCCTCTGTGCCAGCGGGTTTTTTTTGATGAAATCGGTTTCATTCAATTTACAGTTTTTCCCCAACACCAAGCCAGTGCACGTTCGGTGCACGCCCAGTGCACGCGAATCACACCCTATTTCGGCAGCGGTAGCGACCCGTCTTTATAGGGCGCCCAGTCGGTGATTTCGGGGTAATACATCGCCCGCCATTTGCGCACGCGCGGGTTCATCACTCGCCGCCAAATGCGCGGCGAAAGTGCGGTGAGTGTCATGATTGAATAGCCAAAGGGCAGTTGCGGCGCGTCAGCGGCACCATGGTTTTGTAGCAGTGGAAAACGTCTGTCAGGCTTGTAATGGTGGTCGGAATGGCGTTGCAAATTGATCAGCAACCAGTTGCTCGCCCGCTGTGCAGAATTCCACGAATGGCGCGGCATCAAATGCTCATATTTACCCTCGCCAAGGTGCTTTCGCGTCAGGCCGTAATGCTCGACATAGTTGACCAGTTCGAGCTGAAAAACGGCCACAACCGCTTGAATCAAAAACAGAAATAATCCCGAGACATCGCCTAACAAAAGCGCCAAAAGCAGGAAGCTCGCCT
The DNA here is from genome assembly GCA_002378665.1 of Loktanella sp. UBA3435. Lineage (GTDB taxonomy): Bacteria > Pseudomonadota > Alphaproteobacteria > Rhodobacterales > Rhodobacteraceae > Yoonia. The sequence goes on from DFSO01000028.1 coordinate 4,730, forward strand.
GCCACAACCAGTACTGCCAGAAAGGGTTGGAACGGTGATGCCAAGGCAATCCTTTACGTGCAAGCATGGCCTTTTCCGCCAGAAATGCAGAGACATTGCACTCCACCAACACCCGCACAAAGAACCGCCAAAATCCCTCGTTATACCGCGCCGTCACAGGGTCGCGCGGGGTGCCGACATAGGGTGATGCACGAGCAAATGCTCGGACCGGAAATGGGAATAAAGCACCATACCAAGCAAAGCATCACCCATGCGGCGTTCAATTTTTGGTTTTTGGTGCATCAATTCATGGCTGTAATTGATCCCGATGACACCTGTGATCACCCCAACGCCAAGAAATAAAAATAATTGTTCCCAAGAGCTTAGATGATCTGCGCGGGTCACAAAATAGATCATTCCAAAGATAATACAAAACTGGATCGGAGCCCAAACAGCAGTGATCAGTTTATACCAAGTGAGCTGATCATCTGGCGTCTGCGGGTCCGCGTTATCCTCGTTCACGCCCGAGAAAAAATCGATTGCGGAAAACAGATACCACGTCGCGAAAGGCACCAAGAGAACCGCCCAACCCCCAGCATATGCTGAATACATCACCAAAGGAATCAGAAGTAGCGACAACCAAAATGGCATCGCAGAGGTCAGTTTAGAAACTTTGGACGCAGGAATCGTGCTCATGGCGTTTCACCTATTTCAGGATTGTGGCAACCCTATGGAATGGTTTTCAAAACCTCAATCGTTGCGTCACGTCGTAGCGATTTGAGCGAAAACCTTCCGCATGGCGGTTGGCAGGGACTTAGCGTCGAAGTCATTGTGATAAATGAAGAAACCACGTTCAGGGCTAACGTGATTGCCGACAACCGCCGTCAAGATTGTCAGCTCCAGATGGAAGTGCGTGAACGTATGCCGCGCCTGTTCATTCAGCGTGGTCCAATCCGCCTCTAGCGGGGGATTGGCCTCAGGCGTGTCGTTCCAATCCGTCGTCGGAAACCCGAGCATTCCGCCTAAAAGTCCGCTGTCGGGCCTTGTTTCCAACAACCAAGCCCCATCCTCGCGGCGCACAACATAGGCAATCCCCTTGCGTGTCGGCACCTTTTTCTTTGGTGTTTTCTTTGGCAGTTCCGCCGCAGTCCCTGCAATCCTCGCCGCACAGGGATCACGCCAAGGGCAAATACCACAAGCAGGATTGCGCGGAGTGCAGATCGTGGCCCCAAGGTCCATCACTGCCTGTGCGTAGTCGCCCGCTCGCTTTTGCGGGGTCAGCTTGGCGGCAAGCGCTGTCAGCGCTGGTTTTGAGGCGGGCAGGGGGTCGTGCACATCGTGCAGTCGCGCCATGACCCGTTCCACATTCCCGTCCACAACGACAGACGCCTGATCAAACGCAATCGAGGAAATCGCAGCGGCTGTATAGGGCCCAACCCCAGGAAGCGTCAGTAATTCATCGTTTTTTTGCGGGAACTTAGCGCCGTGATCGGCGACAACGGCACGGGCGCATTTTAGCAAGTTACGCGCTCGCGCATAATATCCAAGGCCCGCCCACGCTGCCATGACATCAGCATCTTCCGCCGCTGCCAAATCCGCCACGGTCGGCCATAGCCCCATGAATTTTTGATGATAGGCCCGCACCGCCGCAACGGTCGTTTGTTGCAACATCACCTCTGACATCCAAACCGCGTAGGGATCAGGCAACTGCCCCGCCTTGCGCGCAGCAGGCCCTACGCGCCACGGCATTTCGCGGGCGTGTTGGTCGTACCAAGCGAGCAAATCTGTCGACAGTTCACGCAATGTTTATTCATCCTGTTATCGGGTTTCGCTGGCATGCCGCCCGCATTCCATTAGATTAGCGCTTAGATATGAAACAGCCACGCCACAATAGCACCACCTACGGGTTTTCCCGTGCCGCGTCCCTGATGCAGACCCGCATCAAGACCGCGAGCGAGAGTCGGGGATTCGCGGTCACGCGGCTTTTGACCCATTGGGCCGAGATTGTGGGCGAGGCAACAGCGGGTATCGCAACCCCTGTGAATGTGTCTTATGGCAAGGGCGGTTTGGGCGCGACCCTGACGGTTTTGACCACAGGTGCGCAGGCCCCGATGCTTGAGATGCAAAAGGAACAAATCCGCGAAAAGGTGAACGCGTGCTATGGCTATAAGGCGATTGCGCGGGTGCGGATTACGCAGACGGCCCCCGTAGGTTTCCACGATGGACGGGCCGCGTTTGAGCAGAAACCTGCTGCCCCGAAATTGCCCGATCCACAGGCGATCGAGACCTCTGTAGACCTGTCCAAAGATGTCCAAAGTGATGCGTTGCGCGCGGCCCTTGCCGCCCTAGGCGCAAACGTCATATCAAAGAACAAATCTTAAGAAATGAAGGAAAATCGATGCAACGTAGAAATCTGATCGCTGGCGGTGTCGCTGTTGTTGGGCTTGGTGGCTGGGCGCTGACACGCCCGTCCAAAGACCTGCCGTTTGACCCGCTTATGGCGGCGAATGCGCAAGAGGCGTCTACCGATATGGTGGAAATTCCGGATATGGTCATGGGGGCCGCCGATGCGCCTGTCGAGATCATCGAATATGCCTCATTCACTTGCCCGCATTGCGCCAACTTTCATGCGACCACATATCCATTGTTGAAGGCGGATTATATCGACACGGGCAAAGTGCGCTTTGTTTACCGCGAGGTATATTTCGACCGCTTTGGCCTATGGGCATCGATGATTGCCCGTTGTGGCGGCGAGATGCGCTTCTTTGGCATGGCCGAGCTTATCTACGAAAAGCAAAAAGAATGGGGCGCAAGCGGCGATCCAGTTGTCATCGTCGAAGAGCTGCGCAAGCTGGCAAAAACCGCTGGTTTGACCGATGGGATGCTTGATGAGTGTATGAATGACGCAGAGCAGGCGAAGGCCCTTGTCGCGTGGTATCAGGCAAATGCAGAGCGCGATGACATTAATTCGACACCGTCTTTCCTGATCGACGGCGAGAAGTTTTCAAACATGGCCTACCCTGAGTTCCAAAAGATCCTTGACGAAAAGATCGGCGGCTAAATGCAGCCGCTCCAAGGTCTGAAAGTTGTCGAACTGGCGCGGATTTTGGCTGGCCCTTGGGCTGGTCAAACCCTCGCCGATCTTGGGGCCGAGGTGATCAAGGTGGAATCCCCCGCAGGCGACGATACGCGCCAATGGGGCCCACCGTTTATCGAGCGCGAAGGCGACAAATCCGCCGCCTATTTCCATAGCTGCAATCGTGGGAAAAAGTCGGTTGTGATTGATTTCCAGACGCCTGAGGGGCAAGCGCAATTGCGCGTGCTTCTCAAAGACGCGGACATTCTGATCGAGAATTTTAAGGTCGGCGGGTTGGCCAAATACGGGCTCGACTATGCGACCTTGTCGCGGGATTTCCCAAAGCTGATCTATTGTTCGATCACGGGGTTCGGCCAAACTGGCCCTTACGCCCACCGCGCGGGCTATGACTATATTATTCAGGGCATGTCTGGCCTGATGTCTGTCACAGGCGACCCTGATGGGCAGCCGCAAAAGGTCGGCGTTGCTGTCACTGATATCTTCTCGGGGCTTTACGCCAGTACCGCGATTTTGGCAGCCGTGAACCAACGTCATATGACAGGCAAGGGGCAGCATATTGATGTCGCGCTCTTTGATGTGGCGACGGCAGTGATGGCCAATCAGGGCATGAATTATCTGGCAACAGGCAATGCGCCGAAACGCCTTGGCAATGCCCATCCGAACATCGTCCCCTATGCGGTTTTTGATTGTGCGGACGGGTTTATCATCATCGCCTCTGGCAATGACGGACAGTTTGGCAAGCTGTGTAAATTGCTTGGGCTTTCGCTGGGAGATCGCTTCGCGACGAACGCTGATAGGCTTGCGAACCGTGATGAATTGACCGCGATCCTGACGGCGGAAACGTCGAAGTGGACGAAGGTTGATTTGCTTAGCGCTTGCGAAGCGCACGGCGTTCCCGCAGGCCCAATCAACGATATGGAAGAGGTCTTTGCCGACCCTCATATCGTGGCGCGTGGTATGCGTGTTGATCTAGACGGTGTGCCGTCTGTCCGCCTGCCAGTTGTGTTCTCGGGTGGGGATACAGCGCCTAAAACGGCCTCGCCAAAGCTGGGCCAAGACCAAGGTTTGTCGGGTTAAACCCCGATTTTACCCAAGGCTGCATCCAGCGGCGCCCAATCGTCTAACGCCAAGCGCACTGGTACTGTCAGCACTTTAGCGCGGAACCTGTCAGGCAGGCGCACGGCGTCTTTTTCGGTTGTCACCATCTGCGCCTTGCGCAGCTTCGCCTCGACCTCTAGCCGCGTCATAAGGGCCTCAGTCAGCGGTTGATGATCCGATAGCGCCTCGGCGTGAATGATCTTGGCGCCCATCTTGCGCAGGGTGTCGAAAAACTTTTCTGGATGGCCGATCCCTGCAAAGGCAAGCACGGGCATATCCTGCCATGTCATGCCTGTTTGAAGCGGCGCAAGGTGACCGCGCCCATGGGGTAGGGTGGTTTCAATCGGGGCGTTTGCCTTGCCGATGGAAATCACCAGATCGGCGCGTTTTAACCCCACATCAGCAGGTTCGCGCAATGGCCCCGCAGGGATCACGCGCCCGTTGCCAAACCCGCGCCACGCATCCACGACGATCACGCTGAGGTCTTTGTGCACGGTAGGGTTTTGGAAGCCGTCATCGAGGATTATCACGCTGGCACCCGCCACCTCAGCGGCCTTCACGCCAGCCGCGCGATCTTTGGCGACCCAAGTGGGCGCAAAGGCCGCGAGCAAAAGCGGCTCGTCACCCGTCTCATCTGCACGATGCTTTTGTTCGATCACTTGGGTAGGGCCAACAATGCTGCCGCCATAGCCACGGGTCACAAAATGCGGGGTGCCACCGCGTGCGATGATGCGCTGGGCGATGGCGATGGCGGTGGGCGTTTTGCCTGTGCCGCCCGCGTTAATATTGCCAACGCAGATCACGGGCACGGTAGCCTTATAGGGGATGCCATTCGCCAAACGTCGTGCCGAGGCTGCGGCATAAATTGCGGCAAGTGGTGCCAACATGCGGGCGATCAGGGCGGGTTTCTCGGCGGAGGTGAACCAGAAATCAGGCGCGCGCATCAGTAGGCCGTCCCATCGAGGTACTTATAAACCAAACTAACCAATTGGTTCGTTGCGTCAGCCCCCCGCGAGGTGGCGTCCCATGCGTTCAATGCAAGTTGTGCCGCAAGATCTGTTGCCAGAAGCGCTTCGACAGCAGGACCGAAGTTTTTGGTCGTATCAAACGGGTTTAACGCGCTTGCAGTCAAAAGCCGATCATAATGCGCCTTGTGCGTATTCACATGGGGTCCAACAAGAACGGCAGAGCCAACTGTTGCAGGAGAAAACGGATCGGGTATGAGCCCATCGCTCAGACTGCCACCCAAATAGGTAATGGGTGCAAGCCTGCACCACAGTCCGATCCCTTCCTCGGGACCGACGACATAGACCTGCGTCGCGTCGCGAGGCTGTTCCTCTGCTTCCCTGCAAGCGACAGTGAGCCCGTCGGCGCGTAAGCGTGTGACAATTTCTTGTTCATCAGACGCGTTGCGGGGACAGAGAATCAAAAGTGTCATATGCGCGCGCCGTGCTGCATGCCGATGCGCAGCACAGACGCTACTCAATTCATTCAATGGAACGTGCGCCGCAAACCACTTGGGACGGCTTCCCAAAGTAAGCGAAATATCGGCCCGCTCCGCCTCGTTATAAGAAGGGGGAGAAATACCGTCCTCTAGTGGGCCTGTCGTCCGTAATTTATCTTCCGCAACACCAAATCGCGCGATACGCGCCGCCGATTGCGCGTCCAAGGCGAGGATTTCCGAAAAAGATGAAAACAAGCTGCGCATCAACCCTGGCACGCGACGCCCAGCCGTAAGATCGAATTCGGCGGCCTTTGCTTCGACCAAGAGGATCGGCGTTTCGCTTTTGTTAATTTCAAAGATTGTGGACGCATCAAGCACCCCGCCAAACCACACCACGATATCGGGCTTCCAGTGTCCAATGAATGCGCGGGTTGCAGCTTTGGTATTTGGGGTGATTTGGAAGTTAGGGTCGTTCGATTGCGGAAGCGACGCAAGCACCGTGACCAATTCCCCGTCTTCGACAAGACGTGCGGCAAGCGCCCTAACGGCCGCCAGCCTCGTTTCATCAGCACACACAGTCCAGATAACGGCCCCTGCGGGCCGCTGTGGTGTTTCTGGGCCCACCATGCCGCGTTCCGTCGGGTTTACCGTTGCCAGATATGCGGCGATAAGTGGGGAAAGTGCCATTATCGACCTCTTTGTTCGGCCTAGTGTCCCAGCTCTTCTGTTGGTGACGCTGGTGTTTCTTCGTCCCGCAGGCGGTGAATATGCGCGATGAAATAGCGTGTGTGGGCATTGTCCACGGTGCGCTGAGCCGCGTTTTTCCACGCGTTGTAGGCGGAATCGTAATCAGGGAACATGCCGACGATGTCGATGTCCTTGACGTCTTTGAATGCGTTCTTTGTTAGATCAACAAGTTCGCCACCAAAGACGAGGTGCAAGCGTTGGGTCATTTTGAAAGCCTTTATGGTTAGTCTTGGTTTTGCCGTAGCCTATGCGTTTGTAAGTGCGGTCTCAAGCAAGTTGCGCAAGCAGCGGCTCATGAATCCCGCCACCGGCAACCAGTCCGTCTAGCTGTGGATGAGGGTTATTAAATTTCAGCAAACGCCCCGTTTGATCGGTCGCGGTGCCGCCAGCCTCTGACACGATCAAAGTGCCTGCCGCGATGTCCCATTCCCACGTCGGTCGTAGGGTAATCATCGCATCAAAGCGGCCTTGTGCTACCAGACAAAGACGGTAAGCAAGCGATGAGCGGAACGCGATTTTCGTGTCGGGAAAACAGCCCGCCTTCCAGTACTTCTTGTTACAGTTCGCCTTGTGGGTCAGGATCGTAGCGTCACATAATTGCGTTTGTGTCGTTGGCTGAATAGGCGCGCCATTGAGAAATGCACCGCCACCAAGCGAGGCCGTGAACATCATATCGCGCATCGGAATATAGACGGCCGCCGCCGTAACATTGCCCTTATGCACCACCGCTAAAGAGTGCGCCCAATCTTTGCTGCCCTCGATAAAGGACCGTGTGCCGTCGATGGGGTCCACTACAAAAAGCGTGTCTGCATCAAGCCGAATAGCGTCGTCTTCGGTTTCTTCCGATAGCCAACCATAATCTGCACGCGTACCACCGAGGCTTTCGAGCAGCATCGCGTTGACCGCGAGATCAGCAGCCGTCACCGGACCAGCATCATCGGGCTTGTTCCAGATTTTGGGACTTTGGCCAAAGTAACTTTTGGCAATATCCCCAGATTTTCGGGCCGCGTTGGTCAGAAGGTCTAGATCAGTCGCCTGCAAGGGTAAGCCCCTCAATCAAGAGCGATGGCACAACGTGGCTCAGGTGCAGTTGTGCGTCATTCGCAGGCGTCATCCGCATCAGCATGTCGCGCAAATTGCCAGCCACGGTACATTCGTTGACCGCATAGGTGATCTCACCGTTCTCGACCCAGAAGCCCGACGCGCCACGCGAATAATCCCCCGTATTCGGGTTTATGGTAGAGCCGATCATTGAGGTGATCAAAAGCCCGGTACCCATTTGCGCGATAAGCTCTGCACGGCTTTGATTGCCTTGGGTCAGGGCGATGTTGCTCAGGCTTGGCGACGGCGGCGACGATGTGCCGCGCACAGCGTTTGCGGTGCTTTCCATGCCAAGCTTGCGGGCATTGGCGAGGTCGAGCGTCCAGCCCGTTAACGTGCCGTTATCCACGATAGCGCGGCGTGATGTGGCCAGCCCTTCGGCGTCAAACATACGCGAGGAAGAGGTGCGCACGCGGTGCGGGTCTTCGATAATCGATAGACCGTCAGGCAAAACCTGTTCGCCCAGCGCATCGCGCAGCCAGCTAGAGCCACGCGAGATTGCAGCGCCGTTGGTTGCTTGCAAAAGATGACCGATCAGCGAGGAGGAGATACGCTCGTCGAACAAAACCGGATAGGCGCCCGTCTTGGACTTACGCGCGCCTACGCGTTCAACGGCGCGTTCGGCGGCGATGCGGCCGATGTCGGCGGCGTCGCGCAATTCGGATTGGAAAATGCGGCTGTCATAGTCGTAGTCGCGCTCCATCCCCGTGCCTGTGCCGCTAATCGCGACGCATGACAGACCACGGCTCGTGCGGGCATATCCTGCGGAGAAACCGTTAGAAGCGGAGAGATGTACGCGGCTTTTGTTATAGCCCGCTGAGGCGGATTGGACCTGCGAGATACCCTTGTTTTCCAAAGCTGCAGCCTCGGCGCGTGCGGCGTCTTCTTGCAAGGCGGCGGGGTCCGGCTCTTCGCTTGGGTCGAATAGCTCAAGCGCGGAATTGTCGGTGGATTTGGCAAGTTGGGCCACATCAGCAAGGCCTGCATAGGGGTCTTCTGGAGCCTCTTTCGCCATGGCAATCGCGCGTTCAACCATCTGGCGCAGGGTGTCAGGCTTGGTATCGGACGACGACACATTGGCCTGCCGCTGACCGATCAATACGCGCAAACC
>DFSO01000028.1:13571-25487 GCA_002378665.1 Loktanella sp. UBA3435
ATGTCGACCCCTTCGGATCGTTCCGCCTGCTCAAGCGCGCCTGCGCGGACATCGATGGAAACAGAGGTGCCTTCAACCGCGATTGCGTCAGCCTGATCAGCACCCGCCTTGCGGGCCAGATCAAGAAGTTGGGCGGTAAGGTCTGATAGGGGTTGGGTCATCGGAATTCCTTTTCTCCCCCATCAGGTAATCTGCGGCGCGGTCTGCTGCAAGGCTTTGACCGCGCCACAAAGAATTATTGCAGGCGTTGACCGTTGGCGATCAGGTGACCTTCATCGTTGACTTCGATCTTGGATGTCAGTTCATCGTCGCCCGTTGGGGTCGCAAACATACCCATCATCATACGGCCCATCATGGCTTGATCTTCAGGGAGTAAGCCCATCGCGATCAGCTTGTCGATCAGCGTGTTTGCACCTTTGACGTTGACGGTCACGTCGCCGTTTGGACGTGGTATGCCGTTGAAGGTCGTAAGATCGGTGTTGTCAAATGTGAATGCACCAGCGCCAGTCACCTCTGCGCCCGCAGCAGAAATTTTCAGGTTGTTCAGCGTCAAGGCATTCAGTTCACCCGGTACTGGGGCGTTCGCAATGGCATCGGCTTGCGTTGGGTCAAGCAGGTCGAAAAACAATTTCGCTTTGCCAGACAGGTCTAGCAGGATGGTGACAGGATCATGTGGCAGGGCGCCGCTTGGATCGGCAAGCGTCCAGATCGTGTCGTTGACGTTCAGGTCGGTAAAGTTGACCAACAAACCAAAATCAGTGGGCTCGTCGGTTTTCGCAAGCGGCATGCCAAACCCAAGGCCTGCTTCTGCCAAGCTGATCTCAATCGGGAACGGGATATTCGCGCCATTCATCGCAACCGCAATATCTTGCGAGAGAGTGTCATAGCGGACGGCGGTTTCATCCATCGTCATCTTCAAATGACCAGAACCGACACTAGCAGACCCAGACGTTTGCTCGCCCTCGGCATTTACGTCAAAAATGTAGTTCCCTTTGCCATATGTATAGCCACCACCCAGACGGTAACCGTTGAAAAACATATCCTCTGGCTTTGTCATGTTTTCAGCAAGCGGGAGGACCATAGACGCTTTGGTCGCGAGGTCTTCGATCTTACCGCTGAGTGTGAAATAGTCGCCAGCCGTGTCGGGCGGCGTCACATCTACTAGCATGCTGAGTGAACCCGCAGTCATATCGTAATCGATTTCGCGCATATCGCCCGTCGTGGTCGTAAAGGCCCCTGCGAGGTTATTGAGGGTGACGCGCACGTCGGACTTTAACTTTTTGCTATTCTTAGTGATGTCATCAACGATAAACCCGTATTTATCTGCGCTGACATTATAGATCATCGCCTCTGGCGTGCCGCTCACGTCAAGGTCCATGCCCGTCATTAGCACAGAGACATTTACCTCCGCACCCGTCGCAGTTTCGATTTTCAGCGGATAGGACTCGGCCAGTTTCACCGAAACGGTTCCATTTCCGTTTTCCACAAAAGCGATCGCGCCCATATCCATATCAAAGACGGTTTGGTTGTCGTCCACATGAAACGAAACACTGGAAACCGTGAGCGTATCGCCATCCTTTGAGACATCACCAATCGTGACGCCATCGTCGCCGTACATAGCAAAGTTTTCCTGCCAGTTGGCCCAAACATCTTCAGCGGTCACATCCGCATGCGCCGCACCAGCAGAAAGCAGAGCAATTACACAGGCAGTGCTACCGAGGGGGGTGAATTTCGTCATGGTTTAATCCTTTCGGGCCGAGGCCCGCATAATGCGAACACCTTGCACAAAGCGGCAAGGTCGGGAATTCTACCGTTAACGTAGCGATAGCAGTGACCAACAAAAAGGGGCGAGCCGATGAAAAAGCGCGATATGAGCGGAAAAACCGTGATGATTACGGGTGCAAGCCGTGGAATTGGCGAGGCAACAGCGCGGGTATTTGCCGAAGCGGGGGCCAATGTTGCCCTTCTGGCCCGCTGCGTGGACGAGATTGCTCAGACGGCGGACGAGATTGGACGATCTGCGATAGCGATCCCATGTGATGTGTCGCGCCGTAGCGAAGTCGAGGCCGCTGTCGCCGCAACAACCCGCACGTTTGGCTGCCTTGATGTGCTGATCGGCAATGCAGGAATGGTCGCGCCTATCGGGCTTTTGGGGGACACTGATCCCGACGCTTGGTCTCATGCGATTGATGTGAACCTCAAAGGTGTGTTCTATGGCATGCATGCCGTTTTGCCTGGCATGATCGCGCAGGGGCACGGCACAATTTTGACGGTTTCTTCAGGCGCTGCGCATAGCCCAATTGAAGGCTGGTCAGCCTACTGTAGCGCCAAGGCCGCCGCTTATATGTTGACCCGATCGGTTGATAATGAAGCGCGTGACAAAGGCGTGCGGGTCATGTGCCTATCCCCTGGTACCGTCGCTACGCAGATGCAGCGCGATATTAAAGCGTCGGGGATCAATCCTGTGAGCAAGATGGAGTGGTCCGATCACATTCCGCCCGAGTGGCCCGCGCGGGCGTTGTTGTGGATGTGTACGGCAGAGGCCGATTCGTATCTTGGCACTGATGTGGTACTGCGCGATCAGGCCATCCGCGATCTGGTAGGCTTGGCATGATCGAGGTCAAACAAGACGGCGCAATGTTGACGGTGACACTCAACAGGCCTGACAAAGCGAACGCGTTGACGCTCGAGATGCTGTCGGACCTTGTCGAAATTTACCGTAACGCCGATGCAAAGGTCATTATCCTGACTGGGGCTGGAGGCGTGTTTAGCGCTGGTGCCGATTTGGACGCGGCACGCGCTGGGCTGGCAACCAGCCCGTTATGGGAACAGTTATCTGGCGCAATCTCTGCCCACGCTGGCCTGACTATTGCGGCATTAAACGGTACGCTCGCAGGCGGCGCGTTTGGTATGGCCTTGGCTTGCGATCTGCGGATTGCCGTGCCGAACGCAAAGTTTTTCTATCCTGTTATGAAGCTTGGTTTCCTACCGCAACCCAGCGATCCCGCGCGATTGCGTGACCTGATTGGGCCTGCACGCGCCAAAATTATCCTGATGGCAGGGCAAAAGGTACTGGCTGACGAGGCGCTCCAATGGGGGTTGATCGACCGCATCGTGGCCGCCGATATGTTGTTGGAGGCAGCGACTGCGTTGGGCCAAGACGTCATGGCCGCCGCACAAGTTCACGCAGCAGGCATCAAAGGAATGATCTGACCGCTTGTTTTGAAAGACGACAACAGGCAATAGGGTTAAAACTAAAGGGAATTGCGCGATATGGAAAGTCAAAGCACGATTGTCGATCAGGGCCTCGAGCTACTGAACAAGGGAATGGACCTCGCGCTGGTTTGGCTTTTATCGCCTGCGGCGTGGACACAATTTGCGCTGCTGGTCGGGGCTTATTTCCTCGCGCTTATTCTCAATCGGATCATCACGCCGAAACTGTCGCGGCTCCTATTACCTGAAGCTGATAGCACGACTTTGCTATCGAAAGGGCGCCGCTTTATCCTGATGTTCCTACCGCTCTTGTTGCCGCTGTTTGCCTACGGGTTCACTGCGATTGGCGAGCAGGTCACGCGGTCCCTGTTCGGCTCTGGTGCCGTGATTGCCTTCGGTAAGCGGTTCTTCTTGTTCTTGGCGCTACGCAGCTTTGCCCGCAATATTCTGACCGATTCGTTCCTGCGCCTTTTGGGTAAATTTGTCGTGATTCCCGTGGGCGCACTTTACGCGCTAGGCGTGCTTGATCCTGTGATGGTGGGGTTGTCTGAGACGGGCGTCAGCATCGGACATATCAACTTTAGCGTTCTAGCGCTGGTGCGCGGGATCATCGCAGGCATTTTGCTGTTCTGGCTTGGCCATTGGTCCAATACCCAATCGGTCGCCTATATAGAACGACAGCGCATGCGCCCTGCGATCCGCCAACTGCTGACCAAAGTCGCCGAATTCGCGATCTTTGGTTTTGCCTTCCTTCTGCTGATGAACATCATGGGCGTCGACCTTGTTTCGCTTGCGGTTTTGGGTGGAGCGATTGGTGTCGGCCTTGGCTTTGGCCTGCAAAAAATCGCATCGAACTTTATCTCTGGCGTAATCCTATTGGTCGAGGGGCAGGCAACCGTTGGCGACTATGTTGAACTCGACGGTGGCGAGGCGGGCACGATCATCAAAATGACCGCGCGGGCGACTTTCCTAGAGACATTCGACGGGCGCTGGATAGTTGTTCCAAACGAAGACTTTATCACAACCCGCGTGGTGAACTACTCTGATAGCGGCTCTGCCAACCGTCTCGAAGCGCCGTTCTCGGTCAGCTACGACACCGACATCAATAAGGTCCCCGCATTGATCGAAGCTGCGGTCTCGGCACATCCATCCGTCCTGCAAAAGCCAGAGCCACCCGATTGCGAGTTGCGTGGGTTTGGCGACAGCAGGATCGATTTTGTCGTCGAATTTTGGGTCAACGGGATCGACGACGGCAAGAATAAATACACTTCCGACATTCTCTTTGTGATCTGGAACACGCTGAAAGATAACGGCATTGAAATCCCTTACCCACACCGTGTGATAGAGATCAAAGGCGGATTACCAAAGTGACCGACGTGCTCGTCATCGGGGCAGGGCCTGCGGGCCTGATGGCCGCCGAAACATTGGCCGCCGCGGGACGCAAAGTCACCATCGTCGACGCAATGCCGTCTGTTGGACGCAAATTCATGATGGCGGGTAAGTCTGGGCTAAACATCACGAAAGACGAGGATATCGAGACGTTTCTGTCAGCGTGCGGTCCAATGCCTGAGGTCATGCAAACAGCCCTGCGCGCGTTTGGTCCTGAACAGGTCAAGGCATGGGCCGAAGGCTTGGGGCAGCCGCTTTTCACGGGATCAACGGGGCGCGTGTTTCCGAAGGCGATGAAAGCCTCCCCGCTTTTGCGGGCATGGATGGGTCGGCTGACCGATCTTGGGGTAACGTTCCATACGCGTTGGCGCTGGACAGGGTGGGACGACGACGCGGTCACGTTTGATACGCCTGCAGGGCCACAGCGCCTCAATCCTACGGTAACGATTCTGGGGCTCGGTGGTGCGAGCTGGCCACGGCTTGGGTCGGACGGCACTTGGTCCAAGCATTTTGAACAGATTGCGCCATTTCATCCTGCGAATATGGGGTTCTTAGTACAATGGTCCGAACACATGGCGGGACACTTTGGCAAACCTGTGAAAGCCGTCGCGCTGAACGCTGGGCAAACCTCATCGCGCGGCGAGTTCGTCATTTCCGCCCATGGGATCGAAGGCGGCGGCATATATGAAGTGAGCCGTGCGATGCGTGAAGGTGCGTCACTGACGATCGACCTCCTTCCAGATTGGTCGCTAGATCGGGTTCGCAAAGCGGTACAGCGACCACGTGGGAAAAACACGCTGACAAACCATCTGCGCAAGGCGCTCAAGCTGGAGCCAGCGCAACTCGCGATACTGTCTGAATTTGGCCGCCCCTTCCCGCAGGATATCGCGTCGATTATAAAATCAGTCCCAATCACGCATTCTGGACCGATGACTTTGGACCACGCAATCTCCTCGGCTGGCGGAATCAGGTTCGAGGATTTGCAGGGATTCCAAGTGCGGGCCCGCACAAACGTCTATTGTGTCGGCGAAATGCTAAATTGGGAGGCGCCAACTGGCGGATACCTCATCACGGCATGCCTCGCGACAGGGCGTGCCGCTGCATTGCAAGCTTTGGTTCAATAAAACCGTCGTTCTTGCGGAACAACGCGGTATGGCGACTCGAAGGCGGCGGCGCCCCTAGCCTAAGCAGTGCTGAAGCAAGCAAAGAACCGCTCAAATACAGCGTTTGTATCGGGAATTTCGAAAATTTCATGTGAGGAGTGTTGCAACGTAGCATCGCTTATAGGGGCTTTTTAAACCCTTTTTGCGAATAAAACGGCACGAAACCTCAATCCGAACGGTCGGTTTTAAACTAGAATCGATGATATAAGCCAATGTTTATTGGCTGTTTTGCGGATCCCCGACCTTTGAGAGAAGGAATTTGCAAAAACGGGACGAGACCTTCGCCCAAAATATCGCGCCTAAATTGTGTCGAGAACATCTTGGGAAACAAATATCCACTTGTTTTATTAGCCCAGTTTCGCTAAAAAAAAACTTGATCGTCTACATCGTGCATTTTATTTGGAGTATCGACATGCGCCTTACAACTACACTCGCTGCCGCAGCTGTTATCGCAGTTTCCGGCGTTGCCGCTAACGCTGGTGGCCTCGGTGATACTGTCACTGAACCAACAATCGTCATGGAAGAAGTTGCTGCGCCAACTAGCTCAGTGAGCAGCGGCTACATCGTGCTTGGCCTTTTGGCAGCACTCGTTGCAGCTTCCGCGTCTTTCTAAGCTTCGCTTAAAAGACTGGAATGTCTAGAAGGCTGGCTTCGGCCAGCCTGTTTCATAACACTAGGATAGTAAATATGCGTTTTACAACAACACTTGCTGCAGCAGCAGCTCTTTCTCTCTCCGCAGTTGCAGCGCAAGCTGGCAACCCAGGTCTTTCCGCGCCAGACACAATGGTTGAAGCACCTGCTCCAATGGTCGACGTTGCGCCAACTAGCTCCGTAAACAGCGGCTACATCGTGCTTGGCCTTTTGGCAGCACTCGTTGCAGCTTCCGCCTCTTTCTAAGTTTACTTAGAACTTCGAATGCTCAGAAGGCTGGCCTCGCGCCAGCCTTCTGTCGTTTTAGCGGCCTGCCATCTTAGCGGCCTGCCATCATCGTTAGTCTGATAAGCGTTCGCTCCATAAGGGCGTTTTGTGGCGCCGAATTGGCGGACCGAAGCTGCAGATCAACGTCCGTTAGCGCCATAAGGGCTCTTTCCAAACGGTCTCTGCCCCAGTGTGAGGCCTGTTTGACGATTTTATCGCGGCGCGGGCCAAACACCGGTGGTCGCAGACGCCCGATTCCGGCACCTGCACCACCTGGATCACTCGCAACAACGTGCAGCCGTTTGAAATGGCGGGTGGCCCCGATGCAAAGCGCCACTGGCGTCACACCCTGTGCATATAGATTGCGCAAAACCGGCCCAATTTCAGCAGACCTTCCCTGCGTGACGACATCCAAAATGTCATCAATCTCGACTTCTGCGGATTGTGGGGCGCAAGCCAGCACATCAGCCATTGAAAGAGGCTCTGCATCGCCACGTTTATAAAGGCCGACTTTCTCAATCGTCTGGCGAAAATCACCCGGTTCCAACGTGTGCGCGAGCGCCATAAGGGCATCCATCACATCACCACTGGGTTGAGGAAGCGCAGCCGCCGTTAGCGCCGATTGGATATCATCGCGGTTGGGCGGATCGTCATAAATCCCAATCGCCATGGCATTACGGTGGACCTCAAAGAGCTTACGTAGGCCTGATTTTGCGGTGAGTTGTCCTGCTGTCACTACGATTTGTGCATCGCCTGCCTGCCAATCAACGAGCGCCGCCGTTAGCGCCTTTACAGCCGTTTCGGTTGCGTCCTCGACAAAGGCAACGCGGTGCCCTGGGAAGAAACCCTGCGCCTTGACCGCATCGTCAAGCAGTGCAGCATCTTTACGTAATTCGGACGCGGGGATGCGTGTGAGCCGCATCTCTTCCTCGCCATTTGGCCCCACCAATGCGGCAATTGCTGTTTGGCGGGCAGTTGCTACGCGCATCGCATCTGCCCCAAAGATCAACAGGGCGGTGTGGGACGAATCGGGCTTACGTAAATAAGCCTGCGCGGCGCTGCCCGTTATTTTCATTCGGAAAGCTCACGGGAAATGAGCAGCAATCGCGCAACGATCAAATCAGCCAGTGCGATAGAAAGCCGCTCGCTTGCATCAATTTCGGCAGCTTGAGTGGCAACGGTTGATCCTGTCGCGGAATAGCTGGTGAAGGTCTCCACCTCGCCCGAAAGCATGCTTTGGCCGTTAAGATCGGTCAAATTGTACTGGGCTGTGCCAACAAGGTTGAACCGTATCGTATCCCCATCGCTCGTAATCGTCGCCGCAGTCGGCGATTGTGTTTGCTCAACGCTGAGCAGGAAGCGGCGTTGATCTGTGGCACCCAGCCGTTCAATGAACCGCTCGCGCATGCGGTAGCCAGCGACGGTGTCTTGCATGGAAAATGCCACAGACCCACGTAGGGCATTGGCGCCACCATTGGGTCCATAGACAGGCGTCAAACCACAGCCTGCAAGCCCCACGAGCCCTAGAAGGGCCGTACGGCGTGAAAGACTGCGGTATGTTAATTTAGATGACAATGTTCACAATCCGTCCGGGTACAACGATCAACTTCTTTGGTGTCGCCCCGTCAAGGGCCCGCACCACAGCGTCCATCGCCAGCACCAGCTTTTCAATCTCTTCTTTCGGAAGATCCGCAGCGACGGCGATTTCCGACCGACGTTTGCCGTTGATCTGAATAGGCAGGGTGACGGTGCTCTCAACTAACATTGCCTCATCTGCAACAGGCCAAGGCGCGTCGATAATCAAGCCAGCGCCACCGAGCAACGCCCAAACTTCCTCGGACAGGTGCGGGGTCATTGGTGCCATCAATTGCGCCAGAACCAGCATCGCTTGACGCTTTGCGGCGCTGCCAGCCCTTGACTTCGATAGCGTCGCAGTAAAGCCATAGAGCTTTGCAATCGCGGCGTTAAAGCCGAATGTCTCGACACCGGACGTCACATCCACAATCGCACGGTGCATCGCACGGATCAGATCCTCGTCGCCCTCACCCGTGGCGTTTTCCATCGCAGCAATCTCAGCGGCCAAACGGTAAACGCGGCCGATATGCTTGTAGGTCGCCTCAGCACCAGAAGCTGTCCACTCCACGTCCCGCTCAGGAGGGCTATCGGAGAGCACGAACCAACGGGCAGTATCGGCACCGTATTTCGCTAGAATGTCATCAGGATCGACAACGTTGTTCTTCGATTTTGACATCTTTGCGGACGGAATCACCGTGATAGCTTCACCCGTCTCGGAGACAACCATCTTGCCGTCACGCTCTTCAACCTGCTCGGGGTAGAGATAGATCGGGCGACCATTTTCGGTCTTTCGCACGGCGTTTTCATAGATCGCGTGGGTGACCATCCCTTGGGTAAACAGCGCGTTAAAAGGCTCAATCGCGCTATCTGGCAAATGGCCCGTCATGTTCATCGCGCGGGCAAAGAAGCGGCTGTAAAGCAGGTGCAAAATCGCGTGCTCGATCCCGCCGATATATTGGTCAACGTTCATCCAATAGGCAGCATCTGCCATATCAGTCGGCGTCGCGGCATTGGGCGAGGTAAAGCGAGCGTAGTACCAAGAGCTGTCCACAAACGTGTCCATCGTATCGGTCTCGCGCTGCGCATCGGCACCACACTTTGGACACTGGCAATTCCGCCATGTCGGGTGACGGTCCAGCGGGTTACCAGGAACGTCAAAAGTCACGTCATAAGGCAGCTCAATCGGCAGGTTCTCTTTTTTTTCAGGCACCGCACCGCAGGTTTCGCAATGGACCACAGGGATCGGCGTGCCCCAGAAACGTTGACGAGACAGTCCCCAATCGCGCAGGCGGAACTTGGTCACGCCGTGGCCAACACCGTTCTCCTCACAAAACGCAATCGCGGCATCAATGGCGTCGTCGCCAGTCTGGTCAACCTCACCAGCAAAGCCCTTCACGTAAGTGACCTTCTCGGACTTCATCGGCACATAGGCCTCGGTCAGACGCGGGTCTGCATCGGCAGAGGGCAAGAAGGTCGCGATAATCGGCAAGCCGTATTTTGTCGCAAATTCAAAGTCGCGCACGTCATGGGCAGGGCAACCAAAGATCGCACCCGTGCCGTAATCCATCATCACGAAATTCGCGATATAGACCGGCAATTCCCACGATGTATCAAAGGGATGGCGCACGGTCAGGCCAGTGTCATAGCCCTTCTTTTCCGCGGTCTCTAACTCGGCGGCCGTCGTGCCACCCTTGCGGCAATCAGCATTGAACGCAGCGACTTCGGCGCTCTCACGCTCCAATTCCTTCGCAAGCGGGTGATCATAGGAAATGCCAACGAACGACGCACCCATCAACGTATCAGGACGGGTGGTATAAACCTCAACACGATCATGGCCCGTAGGACCATCCACAAGGCTAAACGAGAACTGCAAGCCGCGGCTCTTGCCGATCCAGTTGGCCTGCATCAACTTCACCTTTGCAGGCCAGTTATCAAGGCTATCAATCGCGGTCAGCAATTCTTCGGAATAGTCCGAAATTTTAAAGAACCACTGCACCAATTCGCGACGCTCAACATCCGCACCAGACCGCCAGCCCTTGCCGTCGATCACCTGCTCGTTGGCAAGCACGGTCATGTCGATCGGATCCCAATTGACCACAGCCTTCTTGCGGTAAATCAGGCCTTTTTCAAGGAAGTCGATGAACAGTGCCTGCTGTTGGCCGTAGTATTCGGGATCACAGGTCGCAAATTCGCGAGACCAGTCAATGGATAGACCAAGCGGCTTCATCTGCGCCTTCATGTCGGCGATGTTCTGATAGGTCCAATCCTTCGGGTGCCCCCCCGACGCCATCGCTGCATTCTCGGCAGGCATCCCAAACGCGTCCCAACCCATCGGGTGCAGCACAGAGTGGCCCGTCGCCATCTTATAGCGCGCAATCACATCGCCCATTGTGTAGTTGCGCACGTGGCCCATGTGGATACGGCCCGACGGATAGGGGAACATCTCAAGCACGTAATATTTTGGCTTATCCTCAGAACGGACAGCCTTGAACGTTTCGGCTTGATCCCAAGCGGCCTGCCATTTGGCTTCGATTTCGGAGGGGAAATAAGTGGACATCTTTGGGGTCTTTCAATCAGAAACGCCGAGCTATCGCAGCCCGGCGCAATTCGAATTCGGGCAAAGGCTGCGGAGCTTACAAAGCGCCGTCAGCGATACGGATTTGGCGGGCACGGCTTAGGATCGCGTCCTCGATGGCGCGCTGCGTCTCGGCAGGCACAGCACCGTTGCGCGACTGAAGTGCGACATTCAGAGAGCGGGCATCAAGCGCGGGATCGGTGATGTAGATCGTGGCACGGTAGGCGCGGTTACCACCCGGCGGTGTGCCGTAGCCCATGACGATGACGCCAGTGAAGGGGTCAACGCTTTCAACAGGCAAGAAGTTCAACACATCGAGCGAAGCGGCCCAAAGATAGCGGTTCACAGCAACGCTTTCGGAACCGCCTGTGCGGGTGGCTTGCTGCGTGGCTGCTGCATTCGTTTTGCCGCCAATGCCAAAAAGGCCATTGCTGCCGCAGGCGGAAAGGGCGGTTAGGGCTGCAAAGGTCAATAGGGCCTTCGATGTGCGCGATACTATTTTCAAAACTCGGTCCCCCAAGGGATTTCTATTCCAGAAATATGTAGCGAACAGGGCGCAGGGTCACAAGGCATTTGCGCAAAACAAGGGCAGATCGAGATCAGATACCCCCAAAAAGAAAGAGCGGCCCCGAAGGACCGCTCTAACTTAGACCATTACATTCAAATTAGAATGTGAAGGATACAGATACAGTCATACCTGGGTCGTACTCACCGGAGCCGATTTCGTCCGCTTGGTCGCCGTCTTTGTCGTCAGCGTAAACTGCAAGAACAGAAGCGCCGCCACCGAGGTCGTATGTACCACCGATGTAGAAGTCTGTGTCAGCGCCTTCGTTTTCGTTCAAAGCACCAGCAAGAATTGTCGCGCCGTTACCCATGTCGTAAGAACCTTCGAGGTTCCACTCGTCACGGCCTGCTCGTTGCGGAACTTAGCAGTTACAGCAATTGCGTCTTGTGCGTATGCAACTGTGATACCGTAGTTGTCGTCAACGTCTACGCCGCTAACTTCTTCCATGGAGTGGTAAGCAGTCGCTGTTACTGGACCGAATGGGTAAGCAACCTGGATACCTGTAGAAGTTTCGCCAG
>DFSO01000028.1:25769-26810 GCA_002378665.1 Loktanella sp. UBA3435
GCCAGCAAATGTGCCGCCTACAGAAACACCGAGAACTTCGTCAGCGCTGAAGTCGCCTTCAGCGTCTGCGTAAGACGTTGCTTCCTGGTAGCCCAAGCCGAATGTGAAGGCACCAAAGGAGCCGCCAAGACCAAGAGCAAGCTGCTCAGCTGTGTTTGCTGCATCGTCGATGATGTATGAAACAGAACCGTTCATGCCATTGAAGGACACGTCGCCACGAAGAACTGCGGAATCGGAGTCAGTGGAGAACGAATCGCCTTCCATGTCGCCAGCAGCAGAGAAGTACTTCTTGCCAGCAGGAGCTGTGTCGCCGAAGTACAGGCTTGCGTTGTCGGATGTCAGGGACAGAACGAAGTCGGAAGCTACAAGAGCGTTACCAGCATCGGAAGAACCAGCAGCAGCGTCATCACCGGAAACAGTGATTTCGAAGTAAGCGCCAGCTGTCAAACCGTTGTCGAGTGCAGCAGTTGCAGTTGTTTTCAGGTTACCTTCCCAGAAGAAACCATCTTCACCGATACCGTCTACTTCAGAGTTGTAGCCGAGTTCGCCAGAAAGAGCGTGAGTTACAGATGTGTGGCCATCAGCAGCAGCGGCGCCTGCGAAGGCTACCAGAGCTGTCGTTGTAAGAAGTATCCACAGTGCGATGTCGGTGTCTTTTCCATTGCTGTACCACATATTCCACTCGTCCTAGTGCGTCACTGACTTTAGCACTGCAGTGAAGGAGAGATTGATATGAGATCATTTTCGAAGCTGTTTGGTCAGTCACAAGCGCCTACTGCTGCAGCTACCAACCAGCCTGCAAAACTTACACTCGAGGCATTCTTTGACCTCAAGTATTACGCCTTTATTCAAGCCACCAAACGCAGAAGCAAGCATGATTTTTATCTGTTCAATAAGCATATTCGTCCTGTGCTGGGAGCAAAGCTGCTTAATGATATTGGAGTGCCCCCATCGAGTGGTCCAGTTTGAATGTTAGTGCATGGTCGGCCTCTGGTCTATCGGCATCATGCTTTCGGGCGCGAGATATAGCTAAAAGTTGGT
>DFSO01000019.1:0-861 GCA_002378665.1 Loktanella sp. UBA3435
TAATGTGCTTTTTGCTGTCGCTCGCGATCTCCCATTTCATGTCGAAATCTTCTTCGGGCAGCACGGAGCCGTCCTTCGGAGGAAGGTCTCGTACGTGACCGTAGGAGGCGAGCACGGTGTAGTTGCTCCCCAAATACTTGTTGATTGTCTTGGCCTTAGCGGGCGACTCGACGACGACAACTGGCATGGGAATCCTTTAAAAAACGAAGCGGTGACTATGGCTGCGGAACATGGTGTTGGCCGCTAAAGAATGTCAATGCAAGGAATTGTCAAAGGGGAAAGTTCCCAAATCGTGCATCACATTGTCGAATGTGACCTAATTTGAGAGCGCCAAAAGTCCACCTGCCTGCCGTGAGATTCTCCCGTCAAGTTCGAGGGTCATGAGGATCGGGCTGACCACTTTGCTGTCGCCACCAAGGTCGCGGATCAGCTGATCTTCGGCGACAGGAGAGGGGCCGAGGCGCTGCAAGATTTGGTCGTGCGGCCCTGCTGTTTCGCGCAGTGACCGTTTCGGAGTTTGCGGCATTTCAAGCGGAAGTTCGAGAGTGGTTTGGGTTTCAACTGGGCCGAGCGCCTCGATGATATCTTCGGCATTGCGGATCAAAGTCGCGCCGTCGCGGATGAGCATGTTGCAGCCGTATGTACGCGCATCAAAGGGGTGACCCGGCACGGCCATGACCTCGCGAGATTGGTCGAGTGCGGTGCGTGCGGTGATGAGGCTGCCGGATTTTGCGGCGGCTTCAACGACGACGACGGCGCGGGCCAGACCTGAGATGATCCGATTGCGGGCGGGGAAGTGGCGCGCTTGGGGCTGCATGCCCATCGGCATTTCGGCAATGCGCAGCCCGTGTTTTGCGATGC
>DFSO01000019.1:1202-13369 GCA_002378665.1 Loktanella sp. UBA3435
ATCGACGCCGCGCGCAAGGCCAGAGACGACGGTATAGCCTGCAGCGCCGAGTTCCGCGGCCAGTTGTTTGGCCATGCGGGTGCCGAGCGAGGAGGCATTGCGCGCTCCGACCATCGCAATAAGCGGGCGGTTCAAAAGGGCCGTATCGCCCAAGGCCCAGAGGATCGCGGGGGCGTCATCGAGGTCGTTGAGGGCTGCGGGATAACCCGCTTGGCCCCAAATCAAAAGGCGCGCGCGATTTGCGCGGCCTGATTTTAATTCATATAAAACATGAGGTTCTGGGCAGGGGGGTGTAATCTGTGGCCCCAGCAGCGGCCGCGATTTCGGGTAGGGCTGCAAGGGCCGCTGCCGCCGATCCATGTTCGCGGATCAGGCGGCGAAAGGTCGCGGGACCAACACGTTTGGAGCGCAAAAGGCGGAGGGAGGAGACGGCGATTTCTTCCGTGGTGGGTGGGATTTGGGGGTGATTGGAAGGGTACATATTTCCAGACATCCTGTCCTCCGCCTTGTTGCAATCTCATGCTAGACTGAGCGAAGTTAATGAGAGGTGAACGGAATAGGGAAAATTGTCTGATAATGGTCTGGAGTGCAATTAACGCTCTATTTCTGTTGAGATTTTAGGGTGTGATTTACGTGCACTGGGCGTGCACCGCACGTGCACCGAGATGTCCACGTGTATAATTACGCCGCTGTTAAGAGACGGGCAGGGTGCAACGGTTCTTTAATTCGAATCGGGATACTGTGGGTCAAAGGCGTTAGGAAATTTACGATAGGCCCCGAACCAATAGAGCGTACCAAAGCCGACTCCTGACGCGATGCCGATGATGACTATGAGAGGCGTGACGGTTGGGTAAAATCCCATGACGAGGAGAAGTGTAAGGAGAATGCTACACGCGACTATCGCCGTGGCCCAACTTGCATAGCCAAGGCGCAAAGCGATGTTTGCGCAAGGCCAAGCTATTGCGAGTGCGGGAAGGATGAAACCAAGGCTGAACAACCAGTAAAGAGGAGCAAGGAGCACATCCGCAAGCTGCGAAAACTTCTGGGCATTCCAACTTTCGATCATCCAAAAGACTACCGATACAGAAAAGGACAAGGCAAATGAGCCGAAAAGGAAAAAGCGTGACGAGGCCCAAATAATCCTGCGCCGCTCTTTGGGTTGCGAGATTGGCCGTGACTTGAAAAGGCTAATCACCCCCCGCGCCACCAATCGTCAGGCCGCCGATTTTAAGCGACGGTTGTCCAACGCCCACTGGCACCCATTGCCCTGCTTTGCCGCAGTTCCCGATACCAGGATCGAGTTCCAGATCGTTGCCGATGCCTTGGATTTGTTTAAGCGCGGTGGCCCCATCGCCGATCAGCGTGGCCCCTTTGACAGCAGCACCGACGATACCGTCTTTGACGCGGTAGGCCTCGGTGCACGAAAACACGAATTTGCCGTTCGTGATATCAACCTGACCGCCGCCAAAGCCCACGGCGTAGATGCCGTCTTTGAGGTCAGCGACCAATGCTGCGGGATCAGCGTCGCCTGCCAGCATGTAGGTGTTGGTCATGCGCGGCATTGGCGCATGTTGATAGCTTTCGCGCCGTCCGTTGCCTGTGGGCGCGACGCCCATGAGACGCGCGTTCTGGCGGTCTTGCATGTAGCCCACGAGAACGCCGTCTTCGATGAGCACGTTCTTGGCGGATGGCGTGCCTTCGTCGTCGATGGTGATGGAGCCACGCCGATCAGGGATGGTGCCGTCGTCGAGCACCGTCACGCCCTTGGCTGCGATTTGCTGACCCATGAGACCTGCGAAGGCGGATGAGCCTTTGCGGTTGAAATCGCCTTCCAGCCCGTGACCAATCGCCTCATGCAGCAGGATGCCCGGCCAGCCAGGCCCAAGCACCACATCCATGACGCCAGCGGGGGCGGGGACGGCGTCGAGGTTCACAATCGCGATGCGCAGGGCCTCGCGCACGGCGGCTTGCCAGTGGTCGGGTGCTATCAGGCCGATCAGTCCTGCACGCCCGCCTGCGCCAGAGGTGCCGCTTTCGCGCTTGCCGTTTTCCTCGACGATCACAGAGACATTGAGCCGCGACATCGGCCGCGCGTCGGTGACAAGCGTGCCTTCGGGGCGCAGGATCAGGACCTCTTGATGGGAGGCTGCGAGCGTGGCCGAAACCTGCACGACCCGTTTGTCAAGGTCGCGGGCGAATTGGTCGATTTCGCGCAGAATGTCGATTTTGGCAGGGAAAGTGGCCTGCAACATCGGGTCTGCATCGGAATAAAGCTTTTTGTTGGTGCCTTGCGGGCCAGCCGCCATGGTGCCGCCGCCATCACCTACGGCAAGGCGCGCGGTGGCCACAGCACGGCGCAGCGCATGTTCGTCGATGGTGGTCGAATGGGCGTAGCCCGATGTCTCGCCCCGTACAGCCCGCAGGCCAAATCCTTCGGAGGCATCAAAGCTGGCGGTTTTAACCCTTCCGTCATCAAACGCGATGACTTCGGACTTGCGCCGTTCAAGGAAAAGTTCGCCATCATCCGCGCCATGGGTCGCCTCAAGCAACAAAGAAAGGGCAGTGTCGCGGTCTAATGCGGTCTCGAAGGGGCGAAATGGGTCTGCGGACATAAGGTTTCCTGTCGTGAAGGCAAAAATTTTGACACATGCGGCCGTTTACCGCGATTGCAGTTCTTGAGTTGTTCATCAAGATATGGGACACCCAGCGGCAGATACAACGGGATTCCGCCCTTCGGGGTGAGTTACACCAATGAGATGCGCCACTTGGCGCCATGACAGACAGGTTATGATATGCGTTTAAACACGATTGCGACTTCACTTTGGGCTTCGGCTGGTTTGATCCTTGCTGGTGCCGCGGCATCTGCGCAAGATGTCAACCAAGAGCTTGAAATTATTGGTGCGCCAGTTGATGGTTTGATGGGCTTTCAGCCTGCAGCAACAGAATTGGCCCGTGACGTTCACTGGCTTGATCACTGGCTTTTGGTGCTGATCACTGCGATCACATTGTTTGTTTCGGGCCTGATGGTTTGGGTTTTCATCCGCTACAACAAAAAAGCGAACCCTGTGCCAAAGACATTCACCCATAATTCGGTGATTGAGGTGGCATGGACGATTATTCCTGTCGTGATCCTTGTTGTGATCGGCGCGTTTTCCTTGCCGGTTTTGTTCAAGCAGCAGGAAATCCCTGAGGGCGACATCACGATCAAAGTCACAGGATACCAGTGGTATTGGGGCTATGAGTATGTTGACGATGGCGTTGCATTCTCAAGCTACATGCTCACACGCGATGAGTTGGAAGCGAACGGCTATTCCCAGAACGAATACCGCCTTGCCACTGATACAGCCGTTGTTGTGCCTGTTGGCAAAACGATTGTCATGCAGTTGACGGGTGCGGATGTGATCCACTCTTGGACGATCCCAGCCTTTGGCGTAAAGCAAGACGCGGTTCCGGGTCGTTTGTCCCAGCTCTGGTTCGCAGCCGAGCAAGAAGGCATATTCTTTGGTCAATGTTCAGAGCTTTGCGGCAAAGACCACGCCTATATGCCGATCACTGTCAAAGTGGTCAGCCAAGAGACCTACGATGCATGGCTCGCAGAAGCCAAAGTGCAAAACGGCGTGTAAAAAGACTGGCGCAGGCGAAAGTCTGCGCTACGTCCCCTGCGTAGGATGGGTTTCAACCCATCACCCCTTTGGGAAGCATGATGTCTGATATGACTGTCGAAAATACACCCTATGAGGCCAGTATGGGCGACTACTTCGCCTTACTAAAGCCGCGCGTGATGTCGTTGGTGATTTTCACGGCATTGGTCGGCCTTTTGGTGGCGCCGGTGCACGTGCATCCCTTTATCGGTTTTGTCGGCGTGCTTTGCATCGCTGTTGGTGCTGGTGCGTCTGGTGCGCTCAATATGTGGTGGGACGCCGATATTGATGCGATCATGAAGCGGACGGCCAAGCGCCCGATCCCTTCGGGGCGTGTGCAACCAGGCGAAGCGCTGGGCATTGGCATGGCGCTTTCGGGTTTTGCTGTCGTGCTGCTGCTCCTTGCGACGAACTTGCTTGCTGCGGGTTTGCTTGCTTTTACCATTTTCTTTTATGCCGTCGTCTATTCGATGTGGCTCAAGCGTGCGACGCCCCATAATATCGTCATAGGCGGTGCGGCGGGTGCTTTCCCACCGATGATCGGCTGGGCGGTTGCCACGGGCAACGTGACAATCGAATCGTTCCTGATGTTTGCGCTGATCTTCATGTGGACCCCGCCGCATTTCTGGGCTTTGGCCTTGTTTGTGAAGTCCGACTACGGTGATGCTGGTGTGCCCATGCTGACAGAAACGCACGGTCGCGACGCCACCCGCCGTCACGTGATCGCTTATGCGGTCCTGCTCGTGCCAGTTGCGATTGGGCTTGGGTTCACGTCAATTGGTGGTCCAATTTATCTCGCGACGGCCATTGTGCTTAACCTCTGGTTCGTCAAAGGGTGTTATGACATCTACAAGCGCAACGATGCCGCCGCAGATGCAGATAATTACGCCGTCGAAAAGCATGTTTTTAAGGTATCGCTGTTTTACCTTTTCTTGCATTTTGGCGCGCTTTTGGCAGAGGCCGCCTTGCGCCCCTACGGTTACGGAGGCTAGTAAAACATGGCCATTCGCGTTGAACATGAAATCCACCAGCGCCGCAAAGGCCGCAACTTTGGCGTGCTCGCCTTGTTGATCGGGTTTGTCGGCATTGTTTTTGCCCTGACGGTTGTGAAGGTTTTGGAACTTGGCGACGCCAAGAAGTTCGAGAACTTTGATCACGTCGCTCGCCCAGCGATAGAACCTGTTGAAGGAGACAGCAATTGAAGCTATTCCCGAACATCCAAGGCCCACAGCGCACATTGGTGCAGCTCGTTGGTGTTGTCGTTGTGATGGGGGCGCTCTCTTGGGCGTCGGTGCCGTTTTACAATTGGTTCTGCAAGGTCACAGGCTTTGGTGGGATTACGAATACAGCCGAGGCTGGATCGGATGTGATTCTCGACCAGACGATTACAGTTCGCTTTGATGCGTCAATTGACCGCGATATGCCATGGACGTTCAAGCCTGCGCAGCGCGAGATGACCCTGCGCATTGGCGAGACAGGTCTTGCTTTCTACGAGGCACACAATCCGCTGGATGTTCCCGTTGCGGGGCAAGCAGCGTATAACGTCACACCTTACGAGGCTGGCGTTTTCTTTGATAAAATCGAATGTTTCTGCTTTACGGAACAGGTTTTGCAGCCCGGTGAGACGGTGATGATGCCAGTGTCATTCTTTGTGGACCCTGCCATCGTGGACGACCGTGAAGGGCAGTATATTCATACAATCACTTTAGGCTATACTTTCTACCAGATCGATCTGCCTGAAGAAGAGGTGCAGGCCGCATTGGTTGCACCAACGACTTTGACAACGGCGCCGCAAGACGCCATAGACACTAACTAATGACTAAGCCGATAGGGAACGACTGCCATGGCGCATGAAAAGAACCACGACTTCCACATTTTGCCACCGTCAATCTGGCCATTGGCCAGTGCGCTTGGTGCATTTATCATGCTCTTTGGGGCCGTCACTTGGATGCATGACTCCGGTCCATATGTATTCTTGATCGGCTTGGCAGGCGTTTTATACGTTATGTACGCTTGGTGGTCCGACGTTGTCGGCGAAAGCGAAGTTGGCGATCACACTGCTGTTGTGCGCATCGGTCTGCGTTATGGCGTGATCATGTTCATCATGTCCGAAGTGATGTTCTTTGCTGCTTGGTTCTGGTCTTTCTTTAAGCATGCGATGTACCCAATGGGTCCAATGTCGCCGCTGGTTGACGGGGTTTGGCCGCCAGCTGGTATCGAGACATTTGACGCTTGGCATTTGCCGCTGATCAACACGTTGATCCTGCTGTGTTCTGGTATGGCTGCGACTTGGGCGCACCACGCGCTGGTTCACGAAAACAACCGCACAGATATGAAGTGGGGTTTGATTCTTGCTGTTCTGCTCGGCGCATTGTTCACAGTGTTTCAGGTATATGAGTATTCCCACGCAGCCTTTGGCTTCTCGGGCAACATCTATGGCGCGAACTTCTTTATGGCGACTGGTTTTCACGGTTTCCACGTGTTCATCGGTACGATCTTCTTGTTGGTTTGCTTGGTTCGCTTGCAGAAAGGCCACTTCACGCCAGAGCGTCACGTCGGTTTTGAAGCCGCTGCTTGGTACTGGCACTTTGTGGACGTTGTTTGGTTGTTTCTCTTTGCTGCTGTCTACGTCTGGGGTGGCTGATAAATGCAGGGTGTGATGCGTTAAAACGCATCCCACGTAGGATGGGTCTTGACCCATCCCCCCCATCAAAACATACCGAGGCGCACGTAGTTACCTGCGTGCGCCTTTTCCCTTTCGAGAGTTGAGACATCCTGTGCGACGCATTCTTTTTCCTTTGATTCTTGGTATCGGCGGCGTTGCCGTTTTGGTCTGGCTCGGCTTGTGGCAGTTGGAGCGCTTGGCTTGGAAAGAAGCCATTTTGGCCGACATTAACACGCGTTTGATGTCTGATCCTGTGCCCGTTCCCGACGCCCCCGTTGAAACTCGCGACGAATATATGAGCGTTGCGGTCAATGGTGCGCTCGTTGGGCCTGAGCTTCACGTACTGACATCAGGGACAGAGGCTGGCACTGGATACCGCGTCATCCGAGCACTAGAAGAGCAGGGTGGCCGTCGCGTGATGGTTGATCTCGGCCTCTTGCCGCTGGACGACGCAACACCCCCCAAGGATGCACCTTTAGGCGCGATCACGGGCACGCTTTTGTGGCCTGACGATGTAAATAGCTCCACCCCTGCGCCTGATATGACCAAGAATATCTGGTTTGGCCGCGATGTGGCTGCGATGGCCGAGACCCTTGGCACCGAACCTGTCATGGTGATTGCCCGCGATATGGCCCAGCCTGACCCGCGCACCACGCTGCTGCCTGTTGATACTGTCGGCATCAAGAACGATCATCTGAGCTATGCGATCACGTGGTTTGGTCTTGCGATTGTTTGGGCCATCATGACCCTCTTTCTGATTTTCCGCACTTTGCGCACGAAGGACACTTAAACGATGCGTTACATCTCTACGCGCGGCGCGTCTGACGCCCTGACATTTGAACAAGCGATGATGACGGGTTTGGCCCGTGATGGCGGGCTTTATGTGCCTGAAACGGTGCCGACGCTGACCACCAAGCGGATCGCGGATATGGCGGGCAAGTCCTATGAAGAGGTCGCGTTCGAAGTGATGCGTCCGTTCATTGGTGACACGTTTACGGATGATGAATTCAAGGGCCTGATCAAAAACGCCTACGCCGGATTTGGCCACGCAGCGCGCGCGCCTTTGGTGCAGCTTGATGCGAACCACTATCTCTTGGAACTTTTCCACGGCCCGACGCTCGCGTTCAAAGACTTCGCGATGCAGTTGATTGGGCAGATGTTTCAGGCGTCCCTGACACGTTCCGGCGACCGCATTACGATTGTAGGGGCGACCTCTGGCGACACAGGTTCTGCTGCGATTGAGGCGTTTCGGGGTCTTAAGAACGTGGATGTTTTCATCCTTTATCCGCATGGCCGCGTGTCAGAGGTGCAGCGTCGCCAGATGACGACACCTGTGGAGGCCAACGTGCACGCGCTGGCGATGGACGGCGACTTTGACGATTGCCAAGCGATGCTCAAAGATATGTTCAACGACTTTGATTTCCGTGACGAGGTTCGGCTTGCGGGTGTGAACTCGATCAACTGGGGCAGGGTGCTGGCGCAGGTTGTGTATTATTTCACCGCTGCTGTGAGCCTTGGAGCACCGCATCGTGAGGTGTCGTTCACGGTGCCAACGGGCAACTTTGGCGATATTTTCGCAGGCTATATTGCCAAGAAAATGGGCCTGCCGATTGCCGATCTCGTGGTGGCCACCAACCAGAACGACATTCTGCACCGCACACTGGAAACGGGTGCCTATACCAAAGAGGGCGTGATCCCGTCGATCAGCCCGTCGATGGATATTCAGGTGTCCTCCAACTTTGAGCGTGCCTTGTTTGACGCTTACGGGCGCGATGGGGCGGCCGTTGCAGCCCAGATGGATGACCTCAAAAAGGGTGGGTTCCAGATTTCGCAAGGGGCCTATCAGATGTTGAAGGACACCTTCAAATCGGGCCGCGCGAGCGAGGAAGAAACCTCTGCAGCGATCAAGGAGTACAACCTGACCCACGGCGAACTGCTTTGCCCACATTCCGCCGTTGGCGTGCATGTGGCCGAGGATCATTTGGGCGCAATTCCGATGGTTACATTGGCCACGGCGCATCCCGCGAAATTCCCTGACGCTGTGAAAGCGGCGAGCGGTGTCGCGGCACCTCTTCCCCCCCGCATGGCGGACCTATATGACCGCCCCGAACGCGTGACGCGCGTCCC
Source organism: Loktanella sp. UBA3435 (assembly GCA_002378665.1). Lineage (GTDB taxonomy): Bacteria > Pseudomonadota > Alphaproteobacteria > Rhodobacterales > Rhodobacteraceae > Yoonia. The sequence continues at coordinate 9,636 of DFSO01000019.1, forward strand.
CAATGACATGGCCGCCCTTCAGGCGCTCATCAAAGAACGGATCAAAGTTTGACCATAGAACACCACACCCTTTCCAACGGGTTCCAGATCGTGACCGAGCATATGCCCGGCCTGAAATCGGCAAGTGTTGGGGTCTGGGTTGACGTCGGCGGACGCCATGAGCGGATCGAGCAGAATGGCATCGCCCATTTTCTGGAGCATATGGCGTTTAAGGGCACCAAGACCCGCAGTTCCTTGCAGATTGCTGAGGAAATCGAGGATGTGGGCGGGTTTATCAACGCCTATACCAGCCGCGAGAATACGGCCTATTACGCCCGTGTGTTGCAAGACGACGTGCCGCTGGCGCTGGACGTGATCGGCGATATCTTGATGAATTCGACGTTTGAGGCGTCGGATATCGAGATTGAGCGCGGCATCATTTTGCAAGAAATCGGTCAGGCGAACGACACGCCCGACGATATCATTTTTGATTGGTTGCAAGAGGTGGCTTATCCCGATCAGGCGATTGGCCGTTCGATACTGGGTCCAGCCGAGCGCGTATCGTCGTTTAACCGCGAGGATTTGGTCAAGTTTGTGGGCGAGCATTACGGCCCGAACCAGATGATTCTGGCCGCTGCTGGCGGTATCGATCACGCGAAGATCGTGGCACAGGCCGAGGCCTTGTTTGGGCATCTGACGCCTGTTGAACGCCCGTCTTCGTTGCTGGTGCCTGCGGTGTTTGGCGGTGGTGAGATGCGCCGCAACAAGGATCTGGAGCAGGTGCATTTTGCGCTTGCGATGGAAAGCCCGCATTACCGCGACCCCGAGATTTACACGGCACAGATTTATGCGTCTGTGATGGGCGGCGGTGTATCGTCGCGGCTGTTCCAAGAGATCCGCGAAAAGCGTGGCCTTTGCTATACGATTTTCGCGCAGGCTGGCGCCTATGAAGACACGGGCATGATGACGATTTATGCGGGCACCAGTGCCGAGCAGATCGATGAGTTGGCCACGGTCACAATTGACGAGATGAAGCGGGCGGCCGTTGATATGACCGCCGCCGAAGTGGCCCGCGCGCGCGCACAGATGAAGGCAGGGATGCTGATGGGGCTGGAAAGCCCGTCGAATCGTGCCGAGCGTTTGGCGCGGCTCTGGTCGATCTGGGGGCGTATCCCGTCGCTGGACGAGGCGATTGAGCGGGTTGATGCGGTCACAACGGGCGATGTGAAGGAATTTGCGGGCAAGATGGCAGGCAAGGCGGCGACGGCGCTCGCACTTTATGGCCCTGCCGAAGCGGCCCCGACGCTTGCTGATCTTAAGGCGCGAATGGTGGCCTAAGATGTTCGGAGTGCGCAAGAAAGTCCGGTTAGAGACGGAGCGCATGACGTTGCGCCCGCCGATGCATGGCGACTTTCGCGCTTGGGCTGGATTGCGCAATGATAGCCGCGATTTTTTGAGCCCTTGGGAGCCTACTTGGTCCGAGGATCATTTGTCCCGGAAGGGTTTCACGAATCGCGTGTATTGGGCGCAGCGGTCTATCGCCAACGGCAATGCGGTGCCGCTGTTTTTGGTGCGCCGTGCCGATGATGCGCTTTTGGGTGCGATTACATTGGATAATATTCGCCGTGGCCCTGCGCAGGCGGGTACGACGGGGTATTGGATCGGCGAGCCATTTGCGCGCCAAGGCTATATGAAAGAGGCGATTGAGGCGGTGGTGCATTACGCGTTCCGCACGCTGGATTTGAGCCGGATCGAGGCGGGCTGTTTGCCTGAAAATACGCCAAGCCGTCGTTTGCTAGAGCAATGCGGCTATAAATATGAGGGCGTGGCCCAGTCCTATTTGCAGATCAACGGACGTTGGCGGAACCATGTGCTTTATGCCAATTTGCGCAATGATCGGCGCGGAAAAACCGACGTCGGATAAGGTTTTCCAATTTTCGTCGAAAATTGATTTCGTGTTGCGCTTGACGAAGCCATTTTGCTCCCTTACCTACCTTTTGTCACTCACATACGGTGAGTGCTAACAGCAAGAGAAACACGTACTGGGGAAATTCCAAAATGGCATTTACACCACTTCACGACCGCGTTCTGGTTCGTCGCATTGAAGGCGAAGAGAAAACTAAGGGCGGTCTGATCATTCCAGACGCCGCAAAAGAAAAGCCTGCTGAGGGCGAAGTTGTCTCCACTGGCGCTGGCGCACGCAAAGAAAGCGGCGACCTGATCCCAATGGATGTCAAAGCTGGCGACAAAGTTTTGTTCGGCAAATGGTCCGGCACAGAGATTAAGATCGACGGCGAAGACCTGTTGATCATGAAAGAAAGCGACATTCTGGGCATCCTCTAAGGGACCCGTTTGATCACCGCTATCTGATGAAATTCAATTAAGGAGCACATGAAAATGGCTGCTAAAGACGTAAAATTCGGCACAGACGCCCGTAATAAGATGCTTCGCGGCGTCAACATTCTGGCTGACGCTGTTAAGGTCACGCTTGGTCCAAAGGGCCGTAACGTGGTTCTGGACAAATCCTTCGGCGCACCGCGCATCACCAAAGATGGTGTTTCCGTGGCCAAAGAAATCGAACTGGAAGACAAGTTCGAAAACATGGGCGCGCAGATGGTTAAGGAAGTTGCTTCCCGTACCAATGACGAAGCTGGCGACGGCACAACAACAGCAACAGTTCTGGCTCAAGCGATCGTTCGCGAAGGCATGAAATCCGTTGCTGCTGGCATGAACCCAATGGACCTCAAGCGCGGCATCGACATGGCAACTGCGAAAGTTGTTGAATCGATCATCGCAATGGCACGTCCTGTCAACGACAGCGACGAAGTTGCACAGGTCGGCACAATCTCCGCTAACGGCGAAGCAGAAATCGGTCGTCAGATCGCTGATGCGATGCAAAAAGTTGGCAACGAAGGTGTTATCACTGTTGAAGAGAACAAAGGTCTTGAGACTGAGACTGACGTTGTTGAAGGCATGCAGTTTGACCGCGGTTACCTGTCCCCTTACTTCGTGACCAACACGGAAAAGATGATCACCGAGTTCGATGATCCGCTGATCCTGATCCACGAAAAGAAGCTTTCTTCCCTCCAGCCGCTGGTTGGCATTCTGGAAGCTGTGATCCAGTCCTCCCGTCCGCTCGTGATCATCGCGGAAGACGTTGAAGGCGAAGCGTTGGCAACCTTGGTTGTGAACAAGCTCCGTGGCGGCCTGAAAATCGCTGCTGTAAAGGCGCCTGGCTTTGGTGATCGTCGCAAGGCGATGCTCGAAGATATGGCAATCCTTACTGGCGGAACCGTCATCTCAGCAGAAGTTGGAATGAAGCTCGATGCGGCAACTCTTGAAGATCTCGGTCGCGCTCGTCGCATCGTTATCACCAAGGATGCAACCACAATCGTGGATGGCGCTGGAGATAAGAAACTCGTTGCGGCTCGTGTACAAGAGATTCGTAACGAACTTGCAACAACGGATTCTGAATGGGATCGCGGCAAGCTACAAGAGCGAGTTGCGAAACTTGCTGGCGGAGTGTGCGTAATCAAAGTTGGTGCACATACCGAAGTAGAACTCAAGGAGAAGAAGCACCGCCTTGAAGATGCTATTTCAGCTACTCGCGCAGCAGTTGAAGAAGGAATCGTTATCGGTGGCGGTGCTGCTCTAGTACATGCAGCTGATGCACTTGAAGGCGATCTTGGATTCACTGGCGATAAAGCAGTTGGCGTACGTCTCGTGCGTAAAGCTTGCGATGAACCACTTCGTTG
>DFSO01000053.1:0-7242 GCA_002378665.1 Loktanella sp. UBA3435
GATTTTATCGCGGCGGGTGGCGGTTTGGCGATCCTTGGCAGCGGCGACCCTGTAATTGAGGATTCAATGCGCATCCTTGCACGTAACCACGCTGGCAAAGTTGGCCTGCGGATTGGATACGACGAGGCACTTTCGCACCGCATGTTTGGTGGCGCTGACATCGTGCTGGTGCCATCGCGATTCGAGCCTTGCGGCCTGACGCAGCTTTACGGCCTGCGCTACGGCACCGTGCCTGTCGTCGCGGCCACGGGTGGGCTCGCCGATAGCGTGATTGACGCCAATGTTATGGCACTTAATGCGGGAGTGGCGACTGGATTTCAGTTTCACCCCATCGACGGAATGGCCTTTCGGCATTGTTTACGCAACGTCGCAAGCCTATTTGCAGACAAACCGAACTGGACCCGCCTGCAAAAACGCGGAATGGCCCAAGAGCTTGGCTGGAGCGCTTCCTCAGCGACCTATGCCACCCTCTATGAAAGTGTAATCCGTGAATTCTCAAGTACAGCATGACCTGCCAATGACCCTCCTCAACCACTCAATGTCAGCGGGGAGACCTAATCCCATTGGCGCGACGTTTGACGGTGAAGGCGTGAACTTTGCTGTATTTTCCGAGCATGGTGAGCGGGTTGAGCTATGCCTTTTTGATCCCACGGGCGCACACGAAATCGCCCGCATTCAATTGCTGGAACGCGACGGCGACGTTTGGCACATCTATATCGCGGGCCTTACACCCGGCGCCCAATATGGCTACCGCGTGCATGGTCCTTATGCGCCCGAAGAGGGCCACCGCTTTAACCCCAATAAGCTGCTGCTTGATCCCTATGCAAAACGGATCACTGGCAACATCGCGTGGAACGACGCGATCATGGGTTATACCATTGGTGCCAAGGCCGAAGACCTAAGCTATGACCCGCGCGACAGCGCGCCCTACGTGCCGCGTTCGGTCATCGTTGACCCCACCTTTCAGTGGGGCACAGATGCGCCGCCGGAAACCGACCTTGCCGACACCCTGCTGTACGAGGCACATGTCAAAGGCATGACCGCCGAATTTCCGGGTCTGACATCTGGTCAACGCGGCAAATACCTTGGCATGGCCAGCGAGCCGATTTTGGACCACCTGACCAAGCTGGGCGTCACAACCGTTCAACTGCTGCCAGTCCACGCGTTTCTGGACGACAAGTTCCTGATAGATGCGAACCTGACCAATTATTGGGGCTACCAGTCCATCGGCTTCTTTGCCCCTGAACCCCGCTATATGGATCAGGCGGGCATTTGGGAATTCCAAGCGATGGTGCGCCGTTTCCATGCCGCTGGCATCGAAGTAATCCTTGATGTCGTCTACAATCACAGCGGCGAGGGCAACCACCTTGGGCCAACCCTGTCGCTACGGGGGCTGGATAACAAATCCTACTACCGCCTCCTCGACGAAGGTCGCTATTACATCAACGACACAGGCACAGGAAATACGCTGAACGTGCGTCACCCGATGGTGCTACGCATGATCATGGACAGCCTGTGCTATTGGGTCGAAGTGATGCACGTCGACGGCTTCCGCTTTGATCTTGCCACTGTGCTGGGTCGTGAAGTGGAAGGGTTCAACCGCAATGGCGGCTTCCTTGACGCTGTTGGCCAAGACCCAGTTCTAAGCCGTGTGAAACTGATTGCAGAGCCTTGGGATCTTGGACCTGGCGGCTATCAGCTCGGCAACTGGCCGCATCCATTCTTAGAGTATAACGACAGATATCGGGACGGCATTCGCAAGTTCTGGCGCGGCGATGCAGGTATGACCGCGCAACTGGGCAAGCGGCTTTTGGGCAGCGCAAATGTCTATGATCACTCTGGCCGTGCGGCGACGTCGTCGATCAACTTTGTGACCTGTCACGATGGTATGACCCTGCGCGATCTGGTCAGCTACAATCAGAAAAACAACTATGCCAACGGCGAAGATAACCGCGACGGCAAGGACGATAACTATTCCTCAAATATGGGCGTTGAGGGGCAAACAGACGACCCTGAGATCAACGCTGCCCGCGCTCAGCGCCAGCGTAACATCCTTGCCACCGCATTCCTGTCGCAAGGCACTCCCATGCTTTTGGCGGGTGACGAGATTGGCAACACCCAAGGCGGGAACAACAATACTTTTGGTCAAGACAACCCCATCGGTTGGGTCAACTGGGGTGATGCCGACGAAGACTTGCTCGCATTTGTCCAACGCCTCACCCAATTGCGCCGCGACCATAAAGTGCTGCGACAGACCCGCTTTTTGCATTCCCGCCCGCGCTCGGCCGATGGTAAGCCCGATCTTTTCTGGCGCCTGCCCAACGGGCGCGCACCAACGCGCGAGGAATGGGAAAACGACGCGACCAAGGCGATCTGTGTCGAAATCCGCACCTCCTCATCAACACCTTACTACTCGGCCTCCGACGATGTGATTTTCTTGGTCGTAAACAACGGCGATCAGATCACGGTTGAGCTGCCCCCATGCCCTGAGGGCAAGACGTGGGAGGTTATCCTCGACACTTCCGCACCCAAAGACGGCCCGCAATGCATCACGGGTCAGTCCACCCAAATCAACGCGGCGTCGGTCTGCGTTTTCGTTCTGGTTCCCATCGCTTAAAGGAGAAATCCCTTGTCCAAGATGACTATCAAAACCGCCCCAATCGAAGGTCAAAAGCCGGCACATCTGGTCTGCGCAAAAAGACCAAAGTGTTCATGGGGCCGCATTACCTCGAAAACTTTGTGCAATCGATGTTCGACGGAATTGGTGGGGTCAAAGGCAAGACCCTCGTGGTTGGCGGTGACGGGCGCTATTTTAATGACCGCGCGACGCAAGTAATCCTGCGCATGGCTGCCGCCAATGGTGCCGCCAAGGTTATCGCAGGGCAAAACGCGCTGCTCTCAACGCCTGCCGCTTCGCACTTGATCCGCGCTATGAAAACCGACGGCGGCGTGATCCTTTCGGCCAGTCATAATCCGGGCGGTATCGACGAGGATTTCGGGATCAAGTTCAACATGGCCAACGGCGGCCCTGCGCCCGAATCCGTAACCAACGCCATGTTCGCCCCCACCAAAGAGATCGACACCTATTATATCTGGGAATCAACCGACATCGACCTTGGCACTATCGGTACCAGCAGACTCGGTGACATGATCGTCGAGATCGTGGACCCTGTGTCTGCCTACGTTGACCTGATGCAAACACTCTTCGACTTCCCTGCGATCAAGGCAATGTTTGCGGGCGGTTCGCGTATCCGCTTTGACTCCATGAACGCAATCACTGGCCCCTATGCCACTGCGATCATCGAAGACCTGCTTGGCGCACCAAAAGGCTCCGTAACCCACGGCACACCCCTGCCCGATTTCGGTGGAATGCACCCCGATCCAAACCCGACTTGGGCACATGAATTGATGGCCGAAATGATGGGCGACAACGCCCCCGCATTTGGCGCCGCATCCGACGGCGACGGTGACCGCAACATGGTTGTTGGCCCGAACTGCTACGTCAGCCCATCTGACAGCCTCGCCATCATCGCCGCCAACGCACACCTCGCACCCGGTTATGCAAAGGGCCTCAAAGGTGTCGCGCGCTCGATGCCGACCTCTGCCGCCGTTGACCGCGTTGCGGCTGCGATGGGCATGGAATGTTACGAGACACCCACAGGCTGGAAATTCTTCGGCAACCTGCTCGACGACGGGCGCGTCACACTTTGTGGCGAAGAAAGCTTTGGCACAGGCTCCGACCACGTCCGCGAAAAAGACGGCGTTTGGGCCGTGCTGATGTGGCTCAATATCATGGCCGCAACGGGCAAATCTGTGCCCGAATTGATGCAAGCACATTGGGATCAATTCGGGCGCAACTACTACTCGCGCCACGACTTTGAAGCGATTGAAACCGAAAAGGCTGATGCCTTGATGGCGGCATTGCGCGGTTCACTCGCGAGCCTCAAGGGCCAGAGAATCGGCCCCTTCACCGTCGAGATGGCAGATGATTACAGCTATCTCGATCCTGTCGACGGCAGCACCTCCGCACAGCAAGGCGTGCGGGTAGTCTTTGAGGGCGGTTCTCGCTTTGTCATACGTCTCTCTGGCACAGGCACTAGCGGCGCAACCCTGCGGCTTTACCTTGAAAAGCTCGACACCAAGAGTTTCGACCAAGATCCACAAGCAGCATTGGCCGACGTGATTGCGGCCGCGGAACAGGTCATCGGGATATCCAAATTCACAGGGCGCACCGCTCCCGACGTGATCACCTGAGTTGCGCATCCGCGCCCTAACCCTTATCTGCAAATGTGTAGTAGGGGTTTAGGGCGCGGCATGGCGAACCATTTGTATCAGAACGATCTGCCTGACGGGCTTGATCTTGGACCTGTTGTCGCGATTGATTGCGAAACGATGGGGCTTAATCCGCACCGCGACAGGCTTTGCCTCGTGCAAATGTCGCGTGGAGATGGCGATTGTCACCTTGTGCAAGTCGCACTTGGGCAAACCGAGGCACCAAACCTCAAAGCTTTGCTCGAAGACCCCAATGTGCTTAAAATCTTCCACTTTGGCCGCTTTGATATCGCAGCCTTGCTCAACGCTTTTGGCGCGGTCACAGCCCCCGTTTATTGCACCAAAATCGCCTCGAAACTGGTGCGAACATATACTGATCGCCACGGCCTGAAGAAATTGGTTCAAGAAATGCTCAAGGTCGACATTTCCAAACACCAACAGCAAAGCGATTGGGGTGCGCCGAAACTGACCGCAGCGCAACTCGACTATGCCGCCTCTGATGTACTTTACCTGCATAAATTGCGCGCAGCGTTCAACGTGCTTTTACAGCGTGAAGGTCGTATGGATGTTGCGCAAGCTTGCTTTGATTTTTTACCCACGCGGGCCAAACTTGATTTGGCTGGCTGGCCCGAACAGGACATCTTTTCGCACACATGACAGACCAAGATAAATTCGTAGCCTCCGCAAAGCGCGTCATCGACGCCGAGGCAGCCGCGCTCACAACATTAAGCGCAACACTTGGCCCCAGCTTTGGCGAGGCCGTTACCCTTTTGCTGAATGCCAAAGGCCGCGTGATCGTGTCTGGGATGGGAAAATCGGGCCATATCGCACGTAAAATGGCGGCGACGTTCGCCAGCACAGGCACGCCCGCCCACTTCGTTCACCCCGCAGAGGCAAGCCACGGCGACCTTGGCATGATGACTAGCGGCGATGTTGTGATTGTGCTGTCAAACTCTGGTGAAACACCGGAATTGGCCGATATGGTCGCCTATACCCGCCGTTTTAACATCCCGATGATCGGGGTCGCCAGCCGCGCGGAAAGCACGCTACTGATGCAGTCCGACGTCGCGATCCTGCTGCCCCAATTGGGCGAGGCATGTGGCACGGGTATAGTGCCGACAATCTCGACGACGATGACGCTCGCGCTGGGCGATGCCTTGGCGATTGCCATGATGGAGCACCGAAAATTTACGCCAGAAAACTTCCGCGACTTCCATCCCGGCGGCAAACTGGGCGCAAAGCTCGCAAAGGTCCGCGACCTCATGCACAGCGGCGAAAGCATTCCCTTGATACCCGCGGCAAGCCCCATGAGCGACACCCTGCTGATGATCAGCCAAAAGGGCTTTGGCGTGGTTGGCGTAACCGATCCCGAGGGCTACCTTTGTGGGATTATCACCGACGGCGATTTGCGCCGCCATATGGACGGGCTCCTTGAGATGAAAGCTGGCGATGTCATGACAGCCCACCCGCGCACAGTCGGGCCAGACACGCTTGCCGCCGAGGCGATCAACGTAATGCAGGGCAAGATCACCTGCTTGTTTGTCGTTGACCCTGACGGTCCTGCGCAAGTACAAGGCATTTTGCACATCCACGACTGCCTGCGTGCCGGGGTCGTCTAGGCCCATGGCCTCGGATAATTTTCATACGCAACTTGTCGGTTGGTCAAAGATTATCTTGCCACTTTGCGCCTTGGCGCTTTTGTCGACGCTTTTTCTATTCGCGCGCTCGAACCCTGATGCGACCAATATCCCCTTTGCGGATATCAATACGCTTGCACAGGAACAGAAGATTAACGCGCCGCGATTTTCGGGTGTGGCCGATGATGGATCGATCATTGCGATCACGGCAGGCTCGGCACAATTAGACCCTAACAACGCGCAAAACCTAAAAATTTCGTCGTTGTCGCTCGACGTCAACGCCGCTGACGGTAGTGAAATTAGGATCGAAGCTGTTGAGGGCGAATTGGATAATGATGCCAAAGTTGCCTATCTTTCTGGCCTTGCACGCCTAGAGACATCGACGGGCTACACCATGGAGACCAACGGCCTTACCGCCAATTTGCAGAGTGGGGTCATTTCCTCCGAAGGTGCCCTAGAAATTCGCGCGCCGTTTGGCGCATTAACTGCTGGGCGCGTCACCATTAAAACCACAGGCGACGGCAAAGGTCAGCAGATGCTTTTCACAGACGGGGTTGTGCTGATATACACCCCGCAAGCCTCCACTGCACAGGATGCAAAAGAATGAACAAAACAATCACTCTGATCTTGGCGCTTCTCCTTGGCACCGCAGCAAACGCCCAAACAAATATCGACCTTGGTGGCATTAGCGCCGATCCAAAAGCACCCGTCGAGGTATCCGCCGACAATCTCTCGGTCGATCAGGATAGCGGAACCGCGGTGTTTAGCGGCAATGTCGTCATCGGCCAAGGCGATCTGCGGTTATCTGCTGGGTCCGTCAGGGTAGTTTATTCGGATAGCACGGGCGACATTGCGCAGCTTTTGGCGACAGACGGCGTTACACTGGTCACGGACTCAGAAGCCGCAGAGGCCGCAACCGCAGACTACAACCTGACAACTGGTATTCTGACGCTTTCAGGGAGTGTTCTGTTGACCCAAGGTGCCAGCGCCCTCTCAGCCGAACAAATGACAATTGATCTCAATTCAGGTCGCGCCCAAATGTCAGGTCGCGTGCGGACAGTGTTTCAGCAAGACGGAAACAACTGATGGCTGACGTTCCTAATCTGACCGTTCAGGACGGCGATGTAGGCTTGCGGATCGTCAATCTGCGCAAAAGCTATCGCAAAAAACTGGTTCTCCGAGATGTCAGCTTAGATTTAGGGCGTGGGGAGGTCGTGGCACTCCTTGGTCCCAATGGCTGTGGGAAGACGACGGTCTTTTACTCGATTGCTGGACTCGTGACACCAGAGGGCGGCAAGGTCGTCATTGACGGCCGCGATGTGACGAAATTCCC
>DFSO01000053.1:7579-10046 GCA_002378665.1 Loktanella sp. UBA3435
TAATATCATGTCGATTCTCGAAATTGCAGTCCCTGAAAAACGGAAGCGCAGGGAAAAGCTCGAAGAATTACTGTCAGAATTTTCAATCGAACACTTACGGCGCGCGTCGGCCCTAGCCCTTTCTGGCGGTGAACGTAGGCGCGTCGAAATTGCGCGATGTCTTGCCGCTGGCCCAAGGTACGTTCTATTGGACGAACCCTTTGCGGGTGTTGATCCAATCGCCGTTGGCGAGATTAGACACCTTGTCGCTGACCTTAAGAAGCGTGGGATCGGCGTGCTGATTACGGACCACAATGTGCAGGAAACCCTGCAAATCGTTGATCGCGCCTATATTCTTCATGATGGGAAAGTGCTGATGAGCGGTACCACAGAAGAGGTGATCAAGGACGAGAATGTACGGCGCGTTTATCTCGGGAATAGCTTCCGCGTTACCTAAATTGCGCTCATGTTAACCACTCAATCATTGACAAACCCCCTCCTGTTAGCGCCAAATGTAGGAGATGACAGACTTGATTTCCTTTCCCTTCGCTACTCAGGCCTTGTTGCCTGACCTTAGGGATAAATTAAGTAAAATCTGTGTGTTATCAAATTTCAAACAAGCGCGCGACAACCCTTTGGAGGGCTGAATACCCTTCACTTGTTGTCGGCCAAAAAAAGAGAATTGGAGAAGCGATGCGCTATCAGATCAGTGGAAAGCAAATCGACGTTGGTCAAGCACTACAAACACACGTCGAGACAGAATTGAGCGGTATTTTGGGCAAATATGCAGGGCGCCCAACTGATGCACAGGTCGTTTTCTCAAAATCTGGACACGAATACGTCTGCGAGGCGATCGTGCATCTTTCAACAGGACTAACAGCACAGGCAACTGACCACGCAAATGAAATTTATGCCGCATTTGACGGTTGTTCAGAAAAAATGGACAAACAATTGCGCCGTTATAAGCGTCGCCTAAAGGACCACCACAAAGAACGTTTACAACCGGTTGAACTTTCGGACGCAGGCTCTTATATCCTCGCTCCAAGCGACGAGTCGAATGAAGCGCATGATGATACCGTGAATGCGATGATCATTGCGGAAATGGAAGAGAAGATTCAGTCTCTTTCGGTCGGCGAAGCGGTGATGCAAATGGAGCTCGCGGACAAGCCAGTCCTCGTTTTCCGGAATGAAAAACATGGTGGCGTCAATGTCGTGTATCGGCGTGGCGATGGAAACATAGGTTGGATCGATCCCCGCGCTACGGGCTAGACCAATCGGGCCTAAATGGTCGGAAAGTTTTTGAAATGTTCCTTGGCGATATTCTCAACCCAAGCGCGGTAAAAACCATCAACTCTTGCACCAGCAAGAAACGGCTTTTCCACGATCTGGCCGAACTCGCCGAGGGCTGCTATGGCCTTGAGGCTACGGGTGTTATCGAAGCGCTTATCGAGCGTGAGGGCCTTGGCCCAACAGGTGTTGGCAATGGCATTGCATTACCCCATGCACGTCTAGAGCCTGTTAAATCTGTCAGCGGCATATTTCTGCGACTAGAAAAGCCGTTGAATTTCGATTCCGTTGATCGCCAGCCAGTTGATCTGATTTTTGCTTTGCTTGCGCCGAAAACTCAGGGTGTTGAACATCTCAAGGCGCTTGCGCTCGTGGCACGAACAATGCGTGATCCGGACGTCTGCACCAAACTGCGTGCAAATGTTGATCCCAGCACACTTTACGCGATCCTGACCGAAGTGCGCACCAACCAAGCCGCTTAATTCGGACGCCAATTACGGAAACCAAAGGCAAGATAATCGCGCTGACAAGCCTCGCGTGCGGCTTCCTCGACATCGGGGCCATATATCTTCGCCAGACGGCTAGCGTATTTGTCGGTAATCGCAATTGGCTCGGGCATGGACGTGAGGCCCAACTGCCCTGCCAAAGCCGCCAAATCCCCGCGCAAACGGCCTTCTCTCAGGATCATGTCTGGCACGCCAAAATTCGCCATACCCTGCAATAGGGTCAGCTGGCTCGCCCAAGCGCCATCAACACGAACGGCAGTTTGGGAAGAAATGTTTCCCTTAAGAAAATTAAGCCACGACAAAAATGCTGTCTTATGGGCCGCAAGATCGTAAGTTGGATCAGTCTCTGGCTCGGCGCCTTTTTCTGGGATGGGTAAGTTGTGAACCTTACGCAGCGTAGCACGAATCTCACGAAAACACCCTTCACCCGTTTGCAAAATATGATGACAAAAGGCCGCGTGCGCGCGCGCCAAAGGGTGGCGCAAAACCGTGAAACTACGATGTCCCGGATGGGTGCGCATCCATTTACGGATCGATCCCTGCGAGAAATCGCGCAATACGTCGTCGGCACCCGCATCGTCCAAACGACCGAGCCAATCGCAAATCGCCTCATCTGGCCCTGTCTTCAGCGGCATATAGAGAAGCGCACTTTTAGGGGCTGCAATATAGGTTGGGATCATCGGTCCACGGCGCGG
>DFSO01000005.1:0-2053 GCA_002378665.1 Loktanella sp. UBA3435
GGATGTGGCAATTCCTGCGCTCACAGCGATTGCTGCGGCGAATTTTCGCGAAAACATGTCGATCCCCCAATCGATCACGCGCTATATCTAGCAGGAAATGCGCGTAAAATATTTATCGTAGCCTAGATATAGGCTGACAACGAATCATGCGTAAAGCGAAAATTAATCATTTCTTTAGATTAATTAACGGGGCGTGTTTTCCCGTAAGACGTGTCCTGCCAAGTAAAGCGATCCGCAAATCAGGATACGCGCGTTAGGGAATTCGGCCTTAATCTTTGATATCGCAGACTTAACGTCAACTTCGGTCGATGATGGCAGTCCGACTTTCTCCGCTTCAACCGCAGTTTGTGCGGCGGGGATTGTATTTACCTCACCCGGGATCGACACTGCGGTTAGGCTTTGCGCAACCTGAGCGAGAGGCGCGAGGTAGCCGCCGATGTCTTTCGTGTTAAGCATACCGCAGATCAAATGGGTTGGTTTGTCGGATTGTTGGCGCAGGGTCGCGGCCAGCGCATGTCCTGCCGCAGGGTTGTGCCCGCCGTCGAGCCAAAGCTCGGCCGGCGCTGCCAGATCGACCAAAGTGCCAGAGGTCACGTGTTCCATCCGTGCGGGCCAGTAGGGTTTGGTGACGGCTGCTTCACAAGCGGCCTCATCGCGACCAAGGATGCGCAGAGCAGCAATCGCGGCACCTGCGTTCATGATCTGGTGCGGGCCAGCAAGGGCGGGCAGGGGCAGATCAAGCAGGCCTGTTTCGTCTTGATAGATCAGCCGCCCGCGTTCCTCGGACACATGCCAGTGCTGGCCGTGCGCCATCAGCGGCGCACCAAGGCGGGCGGCGATGGCTTCGATCACGTCCATGCTTTCCTCGTGCTGCGGGCCGACGACGCACGGCACGCCGCGTTTGATGATCCCTGCCTTTTCACCTGCAATCGCAGCGAGCGTATCGCCAAGGTATTGCTGGTGGTCGAGATCAACGGGGGTGATAATTGTCACGGCTGGTTTATCAACGACGTTGGTGGCGTCTAATCTGCCGCCGAGGCCGACCTCTAGCAGGGTGAAATCGGCAGGGGTTTCGGAAAACGCCAAGAGGCCCGCAACAGTCGTGATCTCGAAGTAGGTGATCGGATCGGGGCCGTTTGTTTGATAGCAGCGGTCAAGAATTTCGGTCAGCGCATATTCGGAAATCAATGTGCCTGCGAGCCTGATCCGCTCGTGGAACATCGCCAGATGCGGGCTGGTATAGGCGTGAACGCTTGCGCCTGATTGCTCTAGGCCTGCGCGGATCATGGCTTGGGTTGATCCTTTGCCGTTGGTGCCAGCGATGTGAATGACGGGGGGCAGTTTGCGCTCTGGATGGTCGAGTTTTGCCAAAAGCGACCAGACGCGGTCGAGCGTGAGGTCAATCACCTTGGGGTGCAGCGCCATCATGCGCGCAAGGATTGCGTCGGAGCCTTTTGTCATCTTGGGGCCTTTCCCGTTTGGATCAAACGGAGGATGGATGCACCAGCAATGATGTCGAAGCTGGCGCAGAAGGGGGGCCACCAAGCGGGGCCAGTAATTTGTGTGAACATGAGCCCGACATCAAAGATGCCGTGGGCAATCAACCCGCCTGCGATAAGGTAAAGCCCGTCACGAAAGCCGCGCAGGGCGAGAGCGGTGAAGCCTGCGAAAATTGCAAGGTGCAGTAAGATTGCCAGCGGATCGGCTTCAATCACCGCAAAAACAGGGTAGAAAGCGGCAATGGCCGCAAGCAGCATGGCCGCGCCTGAACGTTCACGCAGCATGCCGCTTCGTAACAGGACAAAGGCGGTCACGATGCCGCAAACCGCCCCAATCAGGACCGCAGTCAGGATCACTTTGAAGTGGTTTCCGGTGTCGGAGCAGGCTCCGCTTCTGGCATCGGCAAATCACCTTTGATCGGCGCGGATTGCTTTGTCAGCATGCGCACAATTGTGACCAGCTCGTCTTTCAAATCGGTCCGTTTGGTCACGCGGTCCAGCATGCCGTGGTCGAGCAGATATTCGGCGCGTTGGAACCCTTCGGGCAGCTTTTC
>DFSO01000005.1:2365-33676 GCA_002378665.1 Loktanella sp. UBA3435
TGCACATCGCCCAGCATCGCATAGGAGGCCGTCACGCCGCCCGTTGTCGGGTGGGTCAGCACAACGATATAAGGCAGGCCCGCTTCTTTGAGCATTTGCACGGCGATTGTGGTGCGGGGCATTTGCATCAGGCCAAGAATGCCTTCTTGCATGCGCGCGCCACCAGCGGCCGAGAACAGGATCAGCGGTTGCTCAAGCTCAATCGCTTTTTCAGCGGCCGCAACAATCGCGTTGCCCACATACATCGACATGGACCCGCCCATGAATGAGAAGTCCTGCACAGCGATCACAACGCCCGTGCGCCCCATTTCACCCGCGGCCACCAGCATCGCGTCTTTTTCGCCCGTTTTTTTGCGGGCTTCTTTGATGCGGTCTGTGTATTTCTTTTGGTCGCGGAATTGCAGTGGGTCAGTGATTGGCTCTGGGACCTTCACCTCGACAAAGACGCCGCCGTCAAAGAGCGAGGCCAGACGGTCACGTGCACGGATGGGCATGTGATGGTCGCAGCTTGTGCAGACGTTGAGGTTATCCGCCAATTCACGGTGGAACAGCATGGTGCCGCATTCGCCGCATTTTGTCCAAAGATTGTCAGGGACTTCGCGGCGCGAAAACAGCGAGTTGATCGTTGGGCGGACGTAGTTGGTGATCCAGTTCATTGGCGACCTCTTAGATTACCTGCTTGAGATATGACGCTACGGCGCGAAATGCAATCAAGGACGCACAAT
The DNA here is from genome assembly GCA_002378665.1 of Loktanella sp. UBA3435. Classification (GTDB taxonomy): domain Bacteria; phylum Pseudomonadota; class Alphaproteobacteria; order Rhodobacterales; family Rhodobacteraceae; genus Yoonia. The sequence continues at coordinate 3,091 of DFSO01000005.1, forward strand.
ACGCCGCAAGATCAGCCATGTCACGATTGTGAAGCCGATATCACCGAAAACTTCGAAACGGCCCATGTCTTCGACCCCAACCGCGGAAACCTTCCATGAAAATCCGTTCATATCGTCCTGGAGCGACAGGAAGTTGAACAACAAAAAGTTATTCATAAAGTGCCAGCCCCATGCCGCCCCGATATTTCCCGTGATCCGCGTGAGGTCTGCCCAAGCGAGCCCTGTAAGACAGATTCCGATCACAACCCCCCAAGAAATGCCTCCATAAACGGTAGGTTCATAGTGGAGAAGACCGAAGGCAATGGGCGGTAATGCGAACCAGATCAGTGGGTTTTGGAACCGTGCGGCCAGTTGCTGCAAAAGATAGCCGCGGAAGAATAATTCTTCGGCTCCCGTTTGTAGGAATACTAAAATGGCGGCGAGCGGCAGGAAGATGAGGACGGAGATCAGCGTTTGATTTGGAAGGGCGCCGTCAGTGATCACGCTCGTCATAAGCCAGAGTGCCTGCAGTACAAAGAAGAGCGCCATTGCCTTGAGAAAATCCCGCCTCGCTTGTGGCAGCGATCCGATGAGCGTGGAAAATTTGCGGGAGTGGAGTAGTCTGATAACCGCCCAAAGCCCTAAGAGTGCTGCCCAGAACGTCACGAACAGCACCGTCATGCTCGCGCGGGTGTTTGTGGACATGTCTGCGTCTAGAATGCCGAAATACATGGCAGGTGCGGTGATCGCGATTGTGAGGCCAATGTAGATGATGCCAAAAAGGAAGAGGCCAAGAAACAGCCGCCAGAGCTGAGGTTTTGTGCGTGCGGGGGTTACGAAGGTGTCAAATGGTACTGGAAAGCGGGTTGGTGTCATTTTGACGCGTCCGTGTGTAAAATTACTTTTTAATCGCGATTCGCGCGGCGAGCCACATGACGTAGACGCTGAGACACATGGTGATGATTTCAAAGACCGCCCAAGGCGCGAAGAGCGCCTCAAGGCTGTAGTCGTAGGCGAAAGGGTCTTCATAAGGGAAAAGTAGCAGAGCGAGGCCAGATGACGGCCAGCCTTGCACGCCAGAGACCACAAACGCGAAGAGATTATTGGCGATATGCAGCCCGATTGCGGCCCCGATGTTGCCTGTACGTGCCGTCAGATCAGCGCAAGCCAGCCCAAGTGCCGTCGCCCAAATCACGTAAAGCACACCGTCCGCAGGGCCGTAGGCGTTCATATAGTGACCGATCCCGAAGAGGAACGACGGCACCCCCATCCAGATCCAGCGTTTGTCGGACAATGCTGCTAATTGTTGTTGTAGGTAGCCACGAAAGTAGAGTTCCTCCATGCCCGTTTGCACCACAAGGGCCGCAATCGTGATGGGTATCCACATGAGCCACGGAAGGATCGGGCGGACTTCGGCGACGGTGCTGAGGTCAAGCCAAGGTGGCAGAAAGGTTTGCACCAGCAACAGCAGGAAAACCGCCCAGCCAACTGTTTTGATGTTCGCCACGGTCTCAATGGGAGGCCCAACCATCGACCAAAACCCGCGCCCATGTAGTTTTCGTACCAAGGCGGTTAGTGCTGCCGCAAAAATCCCGAAGGTCAAAAGTTGCTGGATGACTGCAAATGGTGTCGCGCCAAGCTCGTAGGCCTCGCGTGCCGCCTCTGTCATGAAGAGCAATGGCAGGGCAGGTCCGATGGCAAAGACCAACTCCATCACGACCAAAATCGTTAGAACGGGCCCAAGAGACGCGTCATGCAGTGCGGGGCGTCGGAAATCACGCATGGACTCGTAAGGGGCTTTCATACCCCGTTTCTGCCCTTACATCACGCGATGCGCAACTCCAGTTACGACAATTACGGATCGCAGGCCGCAGTGCAATTATATGCGTGAGTTTAGGCACATCTGGCCCCAAATGGTGAAGCGAGATGCGGGTGGTGTTAGGTCAGTAGGTCTTTTGCATGGGCAATTTTGCGGCGATTTTCTTTTACAAATTTAATCAAATTCCCCACCGAGTTCAGTCCATGGCTTGAACCCATGTGCCGAGCAGACAACGCTTTCTGGATCAAGATAAAGCAATCGGAGCAGAACGGTTGCGACGATTGGGCGTGCGCGTTGAAAGCTTCCGTTGCCGAGGAAATCAAAAAACTTCGAGAACGAGATATTGAATTTTTCTGGCAGATTGTGAAATTCTTTGCGGCCCAATTCAAAAAGTTGAACGCGTCATTGTTATCATTCAGGTGGTATTTCGATTGCACCGTCCCATGTCCAAAACGGTAAGCCGCTCCTGAAAATTCAATCGGCAATAGGGGGGCTACTCGTGAAATGGCGCAGGTAGCCCACCCGCCGCAAAGGTATCACGACAAGATTGAGGGCTTTGCGGGCGACGAATTGCGCAAAAAACGTCATACCCGCGGCGATATCGTGGGTGGTGGAGTCCGTTTCGTCAGACATCCCAGTGACCACGTTGTCAAAGGCGTCGAGAATTGCCTTTGTTGCAAAGGTCTCCCGTCTGGCAAAATGCCAGTTAGACGGTTTCATTCACCCCGCCTGCCAAAGGTGTTTGGCAGAGGTTTTTGAGATGAGTTGGTGCAGGATTCCACAAGTGTTTCATATCGACTAAAGCCGTGCGGTTGCTGAGACTTAAAATATCCGTTCAATATTAATTACTTAGTAAAAAAGTATGCCACTAAAAACGTGACGATCGTTGTGACACTAATAACGTGACACCCTTTAGAAGCACGCCGCCGCGCGTTTTCAAAATTGTGATTTTCCTGCTCTTTTTGCGTGTCGAATTTCGGCGAGCAAGTAACGACAGTTCCGACTTGTGCGTAGGACGCCCGTTATTTACACAAACGGCAACAGTTTTTCATAGGGATCGCTCCATGTCTAAGGTCAAATTCGATAAATCCACCCTGCCTAGCCGTCACGTAACAGAAGGTCCGAGCCGCGCGCCGCACCGTTCTTATTACTACGCGATGGGTCTTGATGAAGAAGCGATTGCGCAGCCTTTCGTTGGTGTGGCGACCTGTTGGAACGAGGCGGCCCCTTGCAACATCTCGCTGAACCGTCAGGCGCAGTCCGTGAAAATGGGCGTCAAGCAGGGCTACGGCACCCCGCGCGAATTCACCACGATCACCGTCACCGACGGGATCGCGATGGGTCATGAGGGAATGCGTTCTTCGCTCGCGTCCCGCGAGGCGATTGCTGATTCCGTGGAGTTGACGATGCGCGGTCATGGCTATGACGCGCTTGTTGGTCTGGCCGGCTGCGACAAATCGCTGCCTGGTATGATGATGGCGATGGTCCGTTTGAACGTGCCGTCGGTGTTCATCTACGGTGGCTCGATCCTTCCGGGTCGTGTGCATGCGGGTGCTGATGTGCCTGCGGAATACATCGGTCGTGATTTGACCGTACAAGATATGTTCGAGGCCGTTGGTCGCCACCAGAACGGTGATCTGTCCGACGAGGCGCTGCATACGCTGGAGCGGATTGCGTGCCCGTCTGCGGGTGCTTGTGGTGGTCAGTTTACCGCTAACACGATGGCTTGTGTGTCCGAAGCGATTGGTCTTGCGTTGCTCAATTCCTCTGGGATGCCAGCGCCGTACGAGAGCCGCGACCAATATGGGATCGCCTCTGGCCGTGCTGTCATGGACCTGATTGGCAAGAACATCCGCGCGCGTGATGTTGTGACACGCAAGTCGCTTGAAAACGCGGCGCGTGTTGTGGCTTGTACGGGTGGGTCTACCAACGCTGGTCTGCACCTGCCTGCGATTGCCCATGAAGCTGGCATTGATTTCGATCTGTCCGATGTTTGCGACATTTTCCGCGACACGCCGTATTTCGTCGACCTGAAACCAGGAGGTCAGTATGTGGCCAAAGACCTTTATGAAGCAGGTGGCGTGCCTGTTGTGATGAAGGAACTGCGCAAGGCTGGCCTGATGCACGAAGACTGCATGACGGCTTCTGGTCGCACGATGGGTGAAGAGCTTGACCTGATCAAAGGCGAGGCCGATGGCCGCGTGATCTATCCAGTCGAGACACCAATCACCCGCACAGGCGGCGTTGTTGGCCTGAAGGGCAACCTTGCCCCTGAAGGCGCGATTGTGAAGGTTGCGGGTATGTCGACGCAGGAACAGACATTTACTGGTCCAGCACGCGTGTTCGAGAACGAAGAAGAGGCGTTTGCCGCTGTAAAAGCCCGCATCTACAAAGAGGGCGAAGTGCTTGTGATCCGCAACGAAGGCCCCGCCGGTGGCCCCGGTATGCGCGAGATGTTGTCCACGACGGCGGCTCTCTCTGGTCAGGGCATGGGCAAGAAAGTGGCGCTTATCACGGATGGTCGCTTCTCTGGTGCGACACGCGGGTTCTGTGTGGGTCACGTAGGCCCAGAGGCCGCGCATGGTGGTCCGATTGCCCTGCTGAAAGATGGCGACATCATCACGATGAACGCGATTTCGGGTGAGCTTTCTGTCGATATTTCCGACGAGGAAATGGAAACACGCCGTGCGGCTTGGACAGGTGCAAAGCCAACCAACTATGCGTCCGGTGCGCTGTGGAAATACGCGCAACTTGTGGGGTCTACACGTCTTGGTGCTGTGACCCATCCGGGCGCAAAGGCCGAGACCCACGTCTATATGGATTTGTGATCTCAATGCTTTTCGCAAAAATGAGTGTTGCAGGGGCGGTGATCGCCCTTGCTGGCTGTTCGGGATTAGAGTCTGACGCCTTGTTGAAAGCATTGCCTGGCGGGGTGACGCCCGCGGCAACTTCACTTGAAATGTTTGATGGAACCGTGCGGGCCGTTGGTCCAGTTGGTTTCTGTGCTGATCCGGATTCAAGCAGCCCGAAACGTGGGTTTGCAATGTTTGCGCCATGTTCGACGTTGGAAGTTGAGGGCGCGGCGGTTGCGATGTCTGCGCTGACAACGATTCAGTTTGGACCAGAGCAAAGCGCAATTGTGGGCCAAGATGCGGCTGGCTTTGCTGACTATTTGAGGGGGGGCAACGGTCCCGTCGTCTTAAGTCGCAGTGGCGAGGCAGATACGGTGAAAGTCATCGAGATACGGGAGCTTGATGATCATGTTGCAGTTTATCTGCGCGATAAGGCCCCTGCCCATATTGAAGGGGCACAAGAATCCGAATGGCGCGCGTTTCTTGATATCGCAGGACGGTTGGCAACGATCTCGGTGCGCGGTCTGGACGCTGCCCCGCTGAACGATAACGCTGGTGCCGCGCTGCTTGAGCAGGCCGTCAAGGCGCTGATTGCAGCCAATTCCCAACCCGCGACCTAAGATTTGTTTCCTTTTCCGCCGTGATTTGGCAGATAAGAGTATAAGGCATCTCCGTGAGGTGCATGTAAGAAGAAGAATGTGAGTATGGCAGCGGAAGGGAACAGCCTGATTGGGCGTTTGTTGCAGCGTGGCGCGGTTCGGCGTTGGAAGCTGGCTGCGCGTAAAGCTACTCATGCCGACCTCGACACTTTGCGCAACCAGCGGCATCGCGCCCGCCAATTGCGGGCCTTGGTTGATGAGTTGATGCATGTGGCCGACAGCCGTTTGGCTTTGCCGCGCATTGGGTCAAATGCCTTTTCGCGCCCTGGTGGTACGGAATGGTCTTGGCGGCCGCAATTGTGGCGTGGTCGTTTGGGCCGCAAAGGCATGGCCGCTGTGCCTAGTAAAACCGCGCTGGGCGATGAGGTCACGATTTTTCACGATTGCAAAATCAGCGAACTGACCCTGCGCCAAGTGCGCAATACACGCGAACAGGATTTGGCACCCTTTGGCTTGCGCATGGATGTTTTCCGTTTTGACGGTAGCTTTTTGTCGCTGGTGATTGATGCACCTGCTAGTGCCTGTGAGGGATTGCAGCGTCGCCATATAGTGCGTGTCAATCTGATCATCGAAGTTGAGAAATCCATCGAGATTTTCGCCCGCCTGAACATCAAGCACGGCCCCAATACAGAGCAGCTCGTGTTGGAATTGCCGCTGGGTGAGCCAGAGGTGATGGTCGAATTCGATCTGGGCTATTCCGATATCAATGAAAAGCGCGTTGAACGCATGTGGCTTGATCTGATTTTCGAGAGCCCAGAGATGAACCAAGTGACAATACGCGACCTGACATTTTGCCGTTATCTGCGCGCTGAAATCTGATCGCGCCGAGGGAGAGCTGAGCCATGACAACTTACACATTGACCAAAACGCGCCTTTATGCCGGCATTTGGGAAGGCGTCCTGACGGGGGCTGGAACCGATGCGCCGCAGCTGCGCGTGACGCATTTGGGCGAGGCGATTGACGGTGTCGAAGTTAAAGAAGCCAAAGAGCTTAAGGGCTGGCTTGTTCATGTGCCTATTCCTGCGAACCTGATGTCGGACGGGGTGCAGACCTTTATTATCTCGGACGAAAAGACGGGTATGACGTTGAATAGTTTCGCGTTGCTGTTTGGCGAAGTTTTGGCCGAGGATATTCGCGCCGAGATGGGGTTGCTGCGCGAAGAGCTTGATCTGCTGAAAAGCGCCTTTCGCAGGCACTGCGTCGAGACAAGCTGAACGTGCTGGGGGGCAGCCCCCAGACCCCCGAGGTATTTTTTGATCAGAAGAAGGCAGGTGACGCTGGGTTTTAAGTGACCTGTGCGTAAACTTCGCCCAATGTGAGCCTGTTCTTTGGAGGAGCCACGACATGACCAGCTATCCGCATATGCTTGCCCCGCTTGATCTGGGTTTTACCACGCTCAAAAACCGCGTTCTGATGGGGTCGATGCATACTGGCCTTGAGGAGACCAAGGATTGGAACCGCGTCGCCGAGTTTTACGCGACCCGTGCCCGTGGTGGTGTAGCCCTGATGGTGACGGGAGGCATGGCGCCGAACCGCGAGGGTGGCGTTTTTCCGGGAGCGGCTGGGCTTTTTTCTGACGCGGATATTGCGAACCATAAAATTGTAACTGACCGTGTGCATGATGCAGGTGGCAAGATCGCGATGCAGATTTTGCACGCGGGCCGCTATGCCTATTCGCCTGACTGTGTGTCTGCTTCGGCCGTGAAATCCCCGATTTCTCCGTTTGCGCCCAAGTCGCTGGATGCTGAAGGGATCGAAAAGCAGATCGCTGATATCGTGACTGCCGCTGTTCGTGCCAAAGAGGCAGGCTACGACGGTGTCGAGGTGATGGGCTCGGAGGGGTATTTCCTCAACCAGTTCCTCGTGACACATACTAATAAGCGCGACGATGAATGGGGCGGATCATACGAGAACCGCATGCGCCTGCCAGTTGAGGTGGTGGCCCGCGTCCGTAAGGCGGTCGGTGCGGAATTCATTCTGATTTACCGTTTGTCGATGATCGACCTGATCCCGAATGGCTCGACGTGGGCCGAGGTTGTGCAATTGGCGAAGGCTGTCGAGGCGGCGGGGGCGACGATCCTGAATACGGGCATTGGCTGGCACGAGGCCCGCATTCCGACAATCGCGACGAGCGTGCCGCGTCGTGCCTTTTCTTGGGTGACCAAGAAGCTGATGGGCGAGGTGTCGATCCCTGTTATCACGTCGAACCGCATCAATACACCGCAGGTGGCCGAGGATGTCTTGGCCGAAGGTTGCGCCGACATGGTGAGCATGGCGCGCCCGTTCCTTGCCGATCCTGATTTCGTCGCCAAGGCGCAAGCTGGGCAGGCGGCGATGATCGCACCTTGTATTGCGTGTAATCAGGCATGCTTGGACCATACGTTCAGCGGTAAGATGTCGTCATGCCTCGTTAATCCGCGTGCTTGTCATGAGACGGATTTGGTTCTCTCGCCTGCGATTGCGCCCAAGACCGTTGCTGTTGTCGGTGCTGGGCCTGCGGGTCTTTCGACCGCTTTGGCGCTAGCCGAGCGCGGCCATAAGGTAAGTATTTTCGACAAAGCCAGCGAGATTGGCGGTCAGTTGAATATGGCCAAGCAGGTGCCAGGCAAGGAAGAGTTCTGGGGCTTGGTGGATTATTATCGGGCACAGGTGGCGGCCGCCGGCATTGACCTGCGGCTTGGTGTTGTGGCGGATGTTGCGGCTTTGGCAGGCTTTGACGAGGTGGTGATTGCCACAGGTGTCGCACCGCGTGACACAGGGATTGCGGGTCAGGACGGGCCAAATGTGCTGTCTTATATTGACGTGCTGCGTGGCAAAGCATCGGTTGGCAAGCGCGTGGCGATTATTGGTGCGGGTGGCATTGGGTTTGATGTGGCCGAGTATCTGGTGACGGACGACAGCCTGACCGAGGATTTGCAGGCGTGGCTGACCGAATGGGGCGTGGCTGATCCTGAGGTGGAGCGTGGCGGTGTGAGCCCTGCAGGACCGAAGCCTGATGCGCCTGTGCGCGAAGTGACGTTGTTGCAGCGCAAGACGCAGAAGCTGGGCAAGAACCTCGGCAAGACGACGGGCTGGATTCACCGCGCCGCGTTGCAAATGAAAAACGTCAAGATGATCGGTGGCGTGAATTACGAGCGTATCGATGCAGAAGGTCTGCATGTGTCCTACGGCGAGGCGCGTGAGAACCCGACGCTGATCGCCGTAGATACGGTTGTAATGTGCGCAGGGCAGGTACCTGAACGCTCGCTTGCCGATGCCTTGATCGCGGCGGGGCGTACTTGCCACGTCATCGGGGGGGCGGATGTGGCTGCTGAACTGGACGCCAAGCGGGCGATTGATCAGGGCACAAGGCTTGCCGCAACGATCTAAGCTGCCTTGCGAGGGACGTGGTTTCGCGGTCTAAGGAGTGCTACCCAACCTTGGACCTTGCGCGATGGTATTTCTGACGATCCTTTTGGGCCTGAGCCCCAGCTTTCTCATGGTGATCTTGGGTGGGCTCGTGCGGAACCGTTTGTCGGTCAACGCTTGGCAGGGGCTCGATAAGCTCAATTTCGAGATATTATTTCCCGCACTTCTGTTTGTGTCCGCAGCGAGCCGCCCAATTGAGGTGGCGAACCTTTTGCGCATGGCCCCTGCGGTTTGGGCGATTCTATTGGCGGGGTTGCTCTTGGGTCTGTTCGCGCGGCGCATCGGGCCCGCTAGCTTTCTCGATTTCGCAGGCGCATGGCAAACGGCGTGGCGGTTCAACTCTGCGATTGCCTTGGTCGCGGTGGGCACATTGAGCCGCGCGAATGAGGCGCAGATGGCGGTGGCCATTGGCTTGGCCGTGCCTGTGGCGAATATCTTTGCGGTCTCGGCCTTGTCGCGGGGCGGCAGCCTTGGGCTTTGGGCGAGCGTCAAACGGGTTGCGATGAACCCGTTTCTACTTGCCTCGGTCGCAGGTGTGATTGTCGGGCTCACGGGGCTATCGATCCCCGCAATCATCCTAAGCCCGCTTCAGATGTTGGCGGCAGCGGCGATCCCGATTGCGCTCATCTCGGTGGGGGCGACGATGAACTGGCGGGCTTTGGCCAAATTGGACCGTTTCAATGGGGCGATCTGTGCAATTAAGTTGATCGCCCTGCCTGCCATCACGCTCATAGGTTGCATTGCTTTGCAGATCCCACCAGCGATTGGAACGGTTCTTGTGGTGTTTGCAGCGCTGCCCACAGCCTCTGCGGCCCACGTGCTGGCGGCGGGATTCGGGGCCAGTCGCGAGCTGGTCGCGACCTTGGTGGCACAATCAACTTTATTGGGAGCGGTGACGCTCCCAATCTGGATCACGATTGCCGAATTGTTGCTATAACCAATGAAATAAGGGGTTGCGTGTTTCCCCACCGCGAACAGTGCCTCACAAATCCCCCGTATTGTCGCGCCAGCGTCCCATTCCTGCCTGATTTGACCGTCAAACCTCATCCCAACGAATAATGAGTTGCAGAGGAGCGAGCATGGATCGCCTCACCGAAATGGAAGCCTTCGCCACAGTTGTGGATCAAGGTGGATTTACAGATGCGGTCAAGAAGATGGGGATTTCGAAATCCGCCGTTTCAAAGCACGTCTCCTCGCTTGAGGCCCGCCTTGGTGCGCGTCTTTTGAACCGGACGACACGTCGTGTCAGCCCGACTGAAATTGGCCTCGCATATTATGATCGCGCACGTCGTGTTCTGAATGACGCAGGTGAAGCGGACGCGCTTGTCACCTCGATGCAATCAGCACCTTCGGGTCTACTGCGCATCTCTGTGGCGACGGATTTCGGGGTGAACCATTTGTCTCCTGTGCTTGGCGACTTCCTGACAGAATTTCCTGATATCACGGTTAACATGGTTCTCAACAATCGCTATGTTGAGCTGATCTCTGAAGGTTTCGATATGGCCGTGCGGATTGGGGAGCTGGAAGACAGCACCCTGAAAGCACGCAAATTGACCGAGACCACAAAGCGGATGATCGCGAGCCCTGGCTACTTTGCAAAGCATGGTCGCCCTGAAAAGATCGACGATCTGAACGATCACAAGCTGCTGCATTATTCCAACCAAGCGAACTCTGCTGTTTGGAAACTGACCGCGCCCTCGGGTGAAAAGCGGCAAGTGCGCACGGCTGGCTGGCTGACGGTCAACGACGGTCAATCGTTGTTGAACGCTTGTGTCGGCGGTCTTGGTATCGCTTATTTGCCAAGCTTCTTATATGCGGATGCGCTGGCCAAAGGCCTTGTAGAAGAGGCGATCCCTGATCTGCCCGTCGAGACCCAAGGCATCTATGCGGTCTATCCGCCGGGCCGCTTTACGCAGCCCAAAGTCCGCGCCTTTATTGATTTTCTCGTGCATGCCTTGGCCGATAAAGGGCCTGATATCTGGTAGCACTCAACAGTTCCCAACGGTGTTATTCACCTGACTTGCGCGGCCCTAGTGGCCGCGCTTTTTTGTTTTTGGGCGTTAAAACTGCATCAATACTTCTGATTTATGGTTCGTGCAGAAGGAATCTGTATGAACAAATTGTTCCGTATCTTGGCACCGTCTAGCGCCCTAAGTGTGGTGATACATATCGTGCTATGGATTTCTATGATTTGGCTCGCAAATATCGGCTTTGCCTATATGACGGTTGATAGTCTGGACTATTCACTTCTTTATTACGGCGCACATGCGTTTTTCGTTGGTGGTCCATTCATTGTTTTCGTGACGTTCGTCACGCGCTATCAAATCCGGTTTCAAAAACACCTTTCTTTGCTCTCGCGCAAAGACGGACTCACTGGACTGAACAATCGCCGCACGTTTATGGAACTGGCTCAGATGCGCTTGGACGAGTCCGCTTGTGGCACTTTAATTCTATTGGATGCAGATCATTTCAAACGGGTGAATGACGTCTATGGCCATGCGGTTGGGGATGTTTGCCTCAAGGAAATCGCTCATCGGCTGAAGTGGAACCTGAGAGAGATTGACGTTGCGGGCCGCATCGGCGGAGAGGAATTCGCGGTTTTATTCGCAGGTGCAACAATCGAGCAAGCGCGTGTTATTGCGGGTCGGTTGGGGCAACCCATCCCATTTCGCGCCGAGGGTGTAGAGGCGCATTTATCGATAACGCTTTCGATGGGGGCTGTCTTGATCGAACCAGACGTATCACTCGACGCCCATTTGATTCGCGCTGATCAGGCGCTTTACGCCGCGAAAGAAGCCGGGCGTGCCCGACTGGTCATTTGGTCCGAACCATCGCCGCCACCCACTGAAGATGGGCTAAAAAAGTCAGCTGCTTGAATCTATTGTGTGGATGTGACGATCACTTCAACCCGACGGTTTGCATCGCGGCCTTCTTGCGTTTGGTTGCTGGCAATGGGCGACAGGTACCCCATTCCCTGTGCATCTAATTGCCTGCGTGCGACGCCATAGTCCGACACCAGTCTTTCCAAAACGGATCCTGCACGCCGTTTGGAAAGTACAATGTTGCCATCTAGCGATCCAGATGCATCCGTATGCCCGACAAGGGCGACGCTTAAATCGGGTTGCGCGGCGAGATAATCGGCCAAAGCTTGCAGCGCGTCAAACGAACCATCAGCCAATTGCGAAGACCCCGTTTCGAACGTGAGCCCTGATAGAATGGCGTGTCCAGTTTCTGAAAGTGACGCCGCAAAATCTGTTGGCGGCACGGATGAGGGGGATGCGCGTAGTGTCTGTGCCGTTGCTTCAGAAACCGTCTCTGCCGCCGCCCCAACTCGCGTGACTTGAACAAATCCTGCATTGGCTGACCTGCTTGCAATGATGCTTATGATCTCAGCGCCCTCATCCGTGTCGCGACTTGCGGCCAAATACCGAAAGTCGCCAAGATTGACCTGCATATCGGGGGGCGGCAAGACAGGCGTCGAAAACCGGAAATCAAACCCGCCACAGGCTTGGTCTTTGCATTCGAACAGGATTTCAAACCCGTCGTTGCGCAATTGCTCGCGGACAGGGCGGACCAGCTGAAGTGAGGTGAGACCTGTCGCGCTAATGCGCCACGCTTGTTGGGTCAGGTGCCCTTCCTCGGTTTTGACGGGCAACCCGCCAGCGACCCAAGGACCGATGGGCATCGCGTAGCTGTCAACCGCGCTGCTTGTTTCACGCAAAAGGGTGGCATTGCTCGGAAAGTTGAGTGTTTGTGAGGCCGCAAATGATGCCCACAATGCGCCAAAGAAAGTGAGGACTGCGAGCTTCATCGCGCCTGACTATGATATTCGTCGTTCGGGCGCATATCGACAGCCGAGGCCATGCGGTTCGTCATGTTATAAAAGCTGGCGGTGGCGGCGATATCCCAGATATCGGCCTCGGAAAAACCAACGCCGCGCAGGGTGTCGCGATCAGCTTCCACAATAGCCGCACTGGCCACAGTCATCTTTTCAGCAAAGCCAAGCATCGCCGTTTGCCGCGCATCCAAGGGGGCGACCCGCCAGTTCATCACCAGCATCTCACCCAGTTTCGGATCACCCGAAAGCTGCCGCACAGCGGCACCATGGGCCGTCAGGCAGTAATAACATTTGTTGATGGAAGAGACCGTTACTGCGATCATCTCGCGCTCTAGCTTCGAGAGGCCTGAGTCCGCGAGCATGATATTGTTATACAGCGCCGAGAATGTATCGAGCTTTTCTGCATCAAACGCATAAGCCCGCAGAACATTTGGGATCATGCCAAGTTTTTCTTGGCAGACATCAAAATATTTTTGGTTCGCGGCAGGCAGTGGATCGGCCATTGGCAGGTCTAGGGCAGTAGGTTTATCGGTCACGTGGGCGCTCACTCTGATTTGAAACGATAATGGTAGTGTCCCACAACCGTCATGCCGAGGGAAGTGTAGAGCGCATTTGCGCCTGCGTTCACCTTTGTTGTGACCAAAGTGAGGAAGTCAGCACCGTTGTCGGCGGCCCAAAATGCGGCGGCACGGGTCATGTTGGCGGCCAAGCCTTGCCTGCGAAACGCGCTTCCGATTTCGAGCGCATGGAGCATCGCGCAGCCGTGCGACATGCCGACATAAGTGGTGCCTGCGGGTTTGTCGTGGGTGCGACCAAGCAGCGTGGTTTTGGGCATAGGGGCACGGTCCATCACAGCAAGGCGGGCGGCGTTGATCCCCCCCAGAGCCCATATTTCCACCTGTGCGGCGAGCGGCGGCCAAGCGGTGAAAACCGTCTTATGCGGTGGCCGCGTAGTGGTCATCGTGGCGGTTGGGGCGGCGTAAAGGGTCACGGGGTCTTTGATGAGATAACCGATGTTTTCGAGTTGCGCGTCGAGGTCCGCATCGGTGTCGCGGATCATGAAAAGCGCTGGTTGACCCATTTCGCCCATAGCTTTGGCAGCAGTTGCGATCTCGTCATTGTTTGCAGGGGCGTTGGCGGTAGCCGCGCTCACTCTGCTACCTGCGCCCAATCCACGGCGCAGGGTAAAAGGACCACAAGCTATCTTTTCGGCGGCGGGCCAAGTGGTGTCGACAACGTAGTAAAGGGTGGCAGCGGTTGGCAGTGTCATGCTGGGAAAATTTCGGACAGTTCTGCCATCGCGGCATTCAGGGCCGCTTTATCCTGACCGCGCACTACGAGGTTTGCACCGTAAACACCATTATCTTGGAACGGATAGGAGCCGACTGAAAGGGCAGGGTGACGGGCCGCAAATTCACCCAGTGGCCCCGCGATATCACCCTCGCCGCGCACAACGCGCAAGGATTGCGACAAAAGCGGTGCGCCGCCTGTGAGGTTTGGCAAAACCGAGGCGACCATAGCGGTGAACACCGACGGCACTCCTGCCATGACATGCACGTTTTCAAGCGTGAAACCAGGTGCAACGCTGACGGGGTTTTCAATCAGGATCGCATCCGCAGGGATACGTGCCATGCGCTGGCGGGCGGCATTGAATTCCTTGCCCGTACTTGCGTAATGCGCCGAGAGCAGTGCTGCCGCGTCGGCGCGTACGTCGATGGTTTTGCCAAATGCCGCGGCGATGCAATCGGCCGTGATGTCGTCATGGGTTGGGCCGATGCCGCCGCTGGTGAAGACATGGGTGTAGGTGCCGCTGAGCGCCTTGACCGCAGCGACAATCGCGGGGGCATCATCAGATACAACGCGGACTTCTTTGAGGTCGATACCGATTGCGGTCAACTGCCCTGCAAGGTGATACATATTGGCGTCGCGGGTGCGCCCCGACAGGATTTCGTCGCCAATTACAAGCATCGCGGCGGTGGGGTTACTCATGGCGGTTCTCCTGTTGGGTTTGCTTTGTTATAGATCGCAATATGGAATTTGCCACACCCCTTATCCCCGCCCGATTAATCCGCCGTTACAAGCGATTTCTGGCGGATGTGACCTTGCCCGACGGACGCGAGGTGGTGGCGCACTGCCCGAATCCGGGATCGATGTTGGGTTTGGCCGATGCGGGGATGAAGATCTGGCTGGAGCCGAATGACGATCCTAAGAAAAAGTTGAAATATGGTTGGCGCTTGGTCGATCATGAGAATGGGCATTTTACAGGGATTGATACATCCGTGCCCAATAAGGCGCTAAAAGCGGCGTTGATGGATCACGCGGTGGAGGGGTTGCCGCCCTATGAACTGGTGCGACCAGAGGTGAAGTATGCAGAGGGTAGCCGCATTGATTTTCTATTGAGCGGGCAGGGTGCGGATACCTATGTCGAGGTCAAAAGTGTCACTCTGATGCGCAGGGCGGGCCTTGCGGAGTTCCCCGATTGCGTGACAGCGCGTGGGGCGAAACACCTTTGTGCCTTGTCGCAGATGGTGGCGGAAGGTCACCGCGCTGTGATGTTATACTTGGTTCAACGGACCGATTGCGCGGCACTTAGCCTGAGCGCGGACATCGATCCCGCCTATGCTCGGGGGTTTGATCTGGCCCGCGAAGCTGGCGTGCAGGTTTTGGTGTTCGATTGCGCGATTGATCCCAATGGCGTGACCATCAGGCGGACGATCCCGTTTCAAGACGCCTCCGGCGGGCATATTTAGGCTCGGAAAAAACCAAGTGGTTGCATCTGGTTTATGAGGCCGTTTAGGCTTATGTCGCGGGCAAGCATAAGAGGGAATTTGATTGTGAACACGCAAAAAGGCCGTTTGACCAAAGATGGAATCCGCATTTATGAAGCGGCTGATTTTGCAGGTATGCATGGCGCGGGCCGTCTGGCCGCACAGATTTTAGACGATATCGCGGCCCATGTATTTCCAGGGCAAACGACGGCTGAGTTGGATCGTTTGATCACCAAATGGGTTGAGGATGCGGGCGCGGTTTCGGCGACAATTGGCTATAAGGGCTATCAGCACGCGAGTTGTATTTCGGTGAATCACGTGGTTTGCCACGGCATTCCCGGTGATAAGATCCTGAAAGATGGCGATATTTTGAATATCGACGTGACCGTGATTGTGGACGGATGGTTTGGTGACACCTCGCGCATGTATGTCGCGGGAAAGCCTAACCGAAAGGCGGAGCGCCTGATCCAGATCACACATGACGCCCTGATGAAGGGGATTGAGGCCGCGAAGCCAGGCAATACTTTTGGTGATATCGGTTACGCGATCCAGCTTTATGCCGAGAGCCAGCGCATGTCCGTTGTGCGCGATTTCTGTGGTCATGGTTTGGGTCGTGTGTTCCACGCGCCGCCCAATGTTTTGCACTACGGGCGCGCGGGATCAGGCGCTGTTCTGGAAGAGGGCATGTTTTTCACAATCGAGCCGATGATCAATATTGGCCGTCCAGAGACCAAGGTTCTGGCCGACGACTGGACCGCAGTGACCCGCGATAAATCGTTGTCGGCGCAGTTCGAGCATTCGATTGGGATCACGGCGGATGGCTGTGATATCTTCACATTGTCGCCCTCTGGCAAGTTTCACCCGACTTACGGCTAAGCGCGCGCTTTCATGAGGGTCACCCATGTTTGTCCATAGCGGCGCGCATCCAGAACGGTGAAACCGATAGGTGCGATTTGGGCGGCGTTTTCTTCCCAGACGATCAAGGTATCGGACCCGATCCAGCCGTTTGATTTCGCCGCTGCCAGCGCCTTTGGCCCAAGCTGCATCCCGTATGGTGGGTCGAGAAACACGAGGCCAGCGGGGGCTGTTGTTTTTGGCGCTTGGGTGGCGTCTGAGGTCAGAAGTGTGGTGTCAGATTGCCGCTTTAGCTTTTGGATATTCGCGCGGATGAGGGTCTGCGCCGCCTTGCCGTTGTCGATGAAGGTCACATGCGCCGCGCCGCGCGAAAGCGCTTCTAGCCCCAAAGCCCCAGTGCCGGCGAACAGGTCAAGCACCTTTGCGCCACGGATACTTTCGCCAAAGCGCCCACCTTGCAGCACGTTGAACAGGCTCTCGCGCACACGGTCTGACGTGGGCCGCAAATGCGCTGCCGCATCGCCTGCGCCAACGTCAGCAAGGGTCGTGCCCCGATGGGTGCCGCCGATGATCCTCATGCGCGCAAGAGGGCTTTCATATCGGTTGCAGGGTCGGTGATGATAGATGGTGCGGGGCTTTTGCCGCCCTCGATCAACCGCTTGCCGATCATATAGTTGCGGGCGTCGTTCATTGCGTCCACTGCTATCAGCTCTTCGCCTTTGTAATACCAATGGGACACAGCGCCCTCCGCGTCACCCTTTCGCACATAGACATCCGTATAGCCGACATTCAGCCCCGCGATTTGCAGTTTGCAGTCGTATTGATCCGACCAGAACCACGGCGCGGGCAGGTATGGTGTATTCGCGCCGAGCATGTTTTTGGCGACGATTTCCGCCTGATCGATGGCATTGCCGACGCTTTCGACCCTGATCTGCGTGCCGTTGAAAAGTGCTGTGGCACAGTCGCCAGCAGCCCAGATATGTGGATCAGAGGTTTGGCCAAGCGCGTTGGTCACGATGCCTGTATCAACAGTGACCCCAGCTGCATCGGCCAGCACCGTGGCGGGCACAATACCCACGCCGACAATGGCGAAATCGATGTCGAGTTCGGAGCCGTCAGTGAGCTTTGCACCCGTGACATGGTCGTCACCCAGCAACCGATCAAGGCCCACACCCTCGCGGATATCTACGCCATGCGCCTTGTGCAGGGCGCGGAAATAGTCGGAGGTTTGCGGGGCCGCGACGCGCTGCAAAATGCGGTCGGCCATCTCAACAAGGGTCACGTGCAAGCCAAGCTTGGAGGCAACCGCTGCCGCCTCTAGTCCGATATAACCGCCACCGATGATCAGCACCTTTTTGCCAGCGGTGAACTGCGGGGCCATCGTGTCCGCGTCCTTCAGATCGCGCACGGTGAACACGCCATCCAACATCCCACCAACTTTAGCAGGCAGGGTACGCGGGTGTGCACCAGTGGTGAAGGCAAGGTGGTCGTAAGTCAGCGTTTGACCATCCGACAGCGTCACCGTTTTCGCCTGCGCATCGACATCCACGGCGCGAGTATCAAGGCGCAGTGTGATCTTGTGTTCAGCGTAATAAGCAGCAGGTCGCAGATAGAGCCGCTCTTCGGCCATCTCGCCCAGCAGGTACGCCTTGGAGAGTGGCGGGCGCTGGTAGGGCGGCACAGGTTCGGCCCCCACAAGAGTGATCTCGCCGTCAAACCCTTCGGTTCTTAGTTTAGCAACAAGCGATGATCCCGCCTGACCTGCTCCGATAACGACGATATGTGCCATGTAAATATTCCTTACCGCTGGTCTATGCTTGGGCAGACCCTATATGGCAGAATGCGAGAGACGCAATTCCAAACAGGGACAAAAACATATGACAATTACGACAGGGGCCACATTGCCCGACGCGACACTGCTGCAAATGGGCGAAGCTGGGCCAGAGGGCGTCAGCCTTGGTGATAAGCTCAAAGACCGCAAGGTCGTGATTTTCGGCCTGCCAGGGGCATACACGGGCACATGCTCTACTGCTCACGTGCCAAGCTTTATGCGCACGATTGACCAGTTCAAGGCGAAGGGCGTGGATGAGGTCATCTGTGTTTCCGTCAACGATCCGTTTGTTATGGCTGCGTGGTCAAAAGACATGGGAGCAGGCGACGCTGGCATTACGATGCTTGGCGACCCGATGTCCGAATTTACAACAGCGATTGGAATGGAGTTCACAGCAGAACCAGCGGGTTTCCTGAACCGTTCAAAGCGTTATTCGATGCTCGTCGAAAACGGTGTTGTCACGATCCTGAATGAAGAGATCGTGCGTGGCGCATGCGAGATTTCCGCAGGCGAGACACTTCTCGACGCGATGTAAGATCAGGTGCCGGAGCGTTTACATTTCCGCTCCGGCCCGCCACTCTCCCCAGCGCATCACAGCATTGGCGCCAAGCCACGTGAAGGGCTTGGGTGGCATTTTGGCGGGCGGGTCTTGCGATATGACTTGGGTGAGCATGTCGCTCTGATGACCACTCGCCAGGTCGGCGGCGAGGATTCCGTGCAAAGTCCCTTTTGCAGTGCCCAATCCGTTCTGACAGCAGGCCGCAAATAGACCCTCTTCTTGCTCGCCAAACGCAGGCACGTTGTTGCGGCTTAGACAGAGCCTGCCACCCCAACGATATTCCATGCCTACAGTGTCTAACATAGGGAAACGCGCTGTAAACGCGCGGTCATGATCACCCCCGACCGAGGCGACCCTGCGCTTTGAAACCTCCATGTTAGAGTCTAATGTGAACCGATTGCGGATGATCAATCGGGCACCGCCCACACCGTTGATTTTGCGCACCGTGGTGCCTAGCGGATCGGCAGGGGTAATGCCCCAAACAGAGGCTCCGCCAAGCTTCCGCTGCTCATCATCCGTCAAAACCCGCGTCATGCTCGCATAGGTAAACACATGCATCAGCCGCCCTTGAAACCGCCCAAAGCTCTCGGCGTGACCGTTCACAGCGAGGATCACCTTCGGCGCGTTTACCGACCCTTTTGGCGTTGCTACGGTCCATCCTTTGGTGAGGCTGGTGACAGGTGAATTTTCGTAAATTTCGATACTATTACGGGCCAATCCTGCAGCTAGCCCGCGAATATATTGAGCAGGTTGCAGCATCGCCGTGCCCGGTGTGAACAACCCCGATTGGTAGTAACTGGTCCCTGTGATGTCGCGCATTTGCGCTGCATCATAAATCTCAAACGGCTCGTTCATGGCGGTTAAGTGCACTGCGTAATCGGCGTTATGCTGGTGGCCTTTTTCGGTTGCGGCGGCGTTAATTTTGCCTGACAAAACTTGCGCTTCTGGGTGCATTTCGTAGTCTAACACGGCCCCTGCCGCAAATTTGATCGCAAAGCGGTTCTCGGCGGTTTGTGCTGCATCACGGTCCAACGCACCGCCATAGTCCTTGGACGACAAATCATGCGGCAGATCGATCATAAAGCCAGAGTTCCGCCCTGCCGGTCCAGTCGCCACGCGGTTGGCTTCAAGGACAACAATGCGGGCGGACGGGTGTAATTGCCGCAAGCGCCTTGCTGCAGACAGCCCCGCAAACCCAGCTCCGATCACCAGCCAATCCGCGGTAATTTTCGTGTCTAATACGGGGTAATCTGCGCGTGCGGGCAAAATCGCATCCCACGCTGCAGTGCCCGGATCAACTGGCAGACGGCGCACCTGCATCAGAGATCTTGGTTCAATGCATCTGCGGCAGGAATCTCCCGCTCGCGTCGGGCAATATAGTCTAACAAGGCCTCATTGATGCCCGCGTCCAACTTGGGTTCCTCGTAATCGCCCAGCATATCCTTCGCCCGCTTGATCGCCCGCTCGTTGATCTCGACGGACCCTTCCGCCTGCCATTGCTCAATCGAATTGTTGTCGAACATCTCTGGCATGAAAAACGCGCGTTGGAAGTTCTCTAGCGTGTGCGGGTGACCGAGATAATGCCCCCCTGGCCCGACGTCGCGCACCGCTTGCAAGGCCTCGTCGAAATCATCCCAGCGCACGCCTTCAGCCATGCGGTAGGCCATCGCGCATTGCTCTGCATCCACGATGAATTTCGCCATCGAGCAATGCATGCCCGCCTCGTTCCAGCCCGCCGAATGCCAGATGTAATTGGCCCCCGACATCATCACCGCCATGAGGGTCGTCGCACTCTCATAACCCGCCTGCGCGTCGAATGTTTTCGCACCGCCCAGCGTATTCGACGTGCGCCAAGGCACATCGTAAAACCGCGCCATTTGCCCGATCATCATATTCATCAAGCTGATCTCTGGGGTGCCTGCCATCGGCGCGCCGGACTTCATCGACACGGTCGACAGGTAGTGGCCGTAGATCGCAGGACAGCCTTTTCGGATGACTTGCGTATATGCCAGCGCGGACAGTGCCTCGGCGTTCAGCTGCGCCACGGTGGGGGCGACGGAGGCAGGCGTATTCGCGCCGCCCAGCACAAATGGCGAGCAGAGCACAGGCTGGTTTCGTTTGCAAAATGCACGCATCGCCCCCAGCATGGTTTCGTCCCAGACCAGCGGCGAGTTGCCGTTGCAGTTGCCCGTCACCACAGGGTGGCTGTCGATATAGCCCGCACCAAACAGGATATCGCACATTGCCATCACGTCTTCGGCGTTTTTGGGGCTGGTGGTCATGCCCATAAACGTCTTGTCGGAATGCTTCATCGACGAATAGGTGATGCGCAAATGGCGCTGCGAAATCGGGTGATCGTAGGGCTCGACAATATGGTGCGCCGAGGAATGGATCGCGGGGAGCATATGGCTCAGCTTATGAAAATTCGCAAGGTCATCCAGCGTCGGATTGCGGCGCTTGTCCTCCAAATCGCGCAGGAAAGGCGCGCCCGTCATCGGCACAAACATCGAGTGATCATTGCCAAACGGCAGGTTATTCTTCGGGTTCCGCGCGTGGTAGGTGAAGGTCGCTGGGATCGACGAGATCAGCTCGCGGACCAGCGCACGATCAAGATAGACCCGCTCGCCCACAACCTTGGCACCTGCACGCTTCCAGTCGGCCAACGCGATATCATCGCGGAAATGCACGCCCACGTTCTCCAGAATATCCATCGAAGCGTTGTCGATTTTAAGCACCTGCTCGGCGTTCATCATCTCGGTCACTGGCAGCTTGCGCTTGAGCGCAGGCAGCATCTTCGTGTCCCTTATCGCGCGCTGTGCCTGCCGCGCACCGCGCCCACGCCTAACCGTGCCAACAGCATCAACGCTCATGCAATTATTCCTAAAATTTGAGCCATCGGCCCTAGGTTTGGGTTCATTGGAGTTGGACGTACCCAACGGATAACTTCGGTGTCGGGTATGACGCGATCATAGCGAAACGCGAAAATGGCGTCTCCAACACGCGCAGGAAGATCAAAGACGACATCTACATTTTCGGGTGCCTGCAATTGCTCTGCAAACACTGCATCGCGCTGTGCCATGACATCTTTGGGAAGATTGCCTGTCGTCTTTATGGCGGTCTTTTCGAGGTTGTCGCCTTCGTGCGAAATGCTCCAACGCTTGGAGGTCGCCGAATATTTTGCGATACTCGCGCTCATATTCGATTCCGCGATTGAAACAGCGAAAACTGGGGCGCGCGCGCACCCTGCGGCACGGTGTGGATTAATCATATTCAGCGAAAACGCGTCTGGCCTTGCGACCCACCAGATTGTCCAGTCATTGGCAAGTGTTGCCATCCATGTCTCGTCTTCGGGCAACGGTCCGTCTGATTGTTGCCCTGATTGAAGATGATAGGCCTCAAAAAGCACTGGAATGGGAGCTTGTGCCGCAAGGTAAGAGATATTGAACCCCATTATGCTACGTTGTCCCCGTCTGCGGGATCGGTCAGGTCGATCCAGATGGTTTTGAGTTCGGTGTATTGGTCGTGGGCGTGCACGCCGTTATCGCGCCCGCCAAAGCCTGACTGTTTGTAGCCGCCAAAGGGCGTCGTGATGTCGCCTTCGCCATAGCAGTTGACCGTCACGGTGCCTGCTTTGATGTCGCGTGCCGCACGAATGCCGCGCCGTCCGTTGGCGGTGAACACGGCAGCGGCGAGGCCGTAGGGCGTGTCGTTGGCCACCGCAATTGCCTCATCATAACTCGCCACTTCGAACACGCTCAGGATCGGTCCGAAGATTTCGTCGGTGGCCTTTGCGTCGCCAGCTTTGACCTCGTAAATTGACGGCTGCACAAACGGACCATCGGCTTTGCCGCCAACAAGCGCGGTGCCTTTGAGATATCCCGCAACCTTTGCGCAATGCTCTGCGTCGATCAATGCGCCAAGGTGGTTCGTTGGGTCCAAAGGATCGCCAACCCGCATCTCGCGGGTCCGCGCAATGATCCGCTCCATCAACGCCGATTTCACGCCAGATTGCACAATCAGACGAGAGGTGGCCGAGCAATTCTCGCCCATATTCCAGAACGCTGCATTGACGATATGGCCAGCAACAGAGTCGAGATTCTCGGCATCATCCAAGACCACGGCAGGGTTCTTGCCGCCACATTCCAGCACGACCTTTTTCAGGTTACTATCTGCCGAATAGCGCAAGAACCGCTTGCCCGTTTCTGTCGATCCCGTGAAGCTGACCATGTCCACATCCATGTGTAGACCAAGCGGCGCGCCCACGGTTGGGCCATCGCCGGGCAATACCTGAAACACGCCGCGCGGCAGGCCTGCTTCCATCGCCAATTCGGCCACGCGCAGCGCTGTCAGTGTCGTCTGCTCGGCAGGTTTCACAATCACGGAACAGCCCGCCGCAAGCGCTGGCCCGATCTTCCACGCAAGCATCATCAACGGGAAGTTCCACGGCAGGATCGCGGCCACAACACCAATCGGTTCACGCACGATCATCGCAATCGCGTCGTCACCCGCAGGGGCGGTTTGGTCGTAAATCTTGTCAATCGCCTCGGCGTGCCATTTGATCGTGTTCACTGTCTCGGGCACATCAATCGTCGCGCAATCTAGGATCGGTTTGCCGCTATCAAGGCTCTCCATCACGGCCAGCTTACGCGCGTTTCGCTGGATCAGTTTCGCAAGTTTAATCAGCACAGCCTTGCGGTCCGCAGGGTGCATCTTCGCCCAATGCCCCTCGTCAAACGCGGCACGTGCGCGGGCCACGGCAAGGTCGACATCCTCTGCGCTACAGGTCGCAATCTCGCAGATCACGTCACCCGTTGCGGGGTTGATCGTCGCCATTTTCGGGCCACGCCCCGCCTGAAACTTCCCGTCGATAAACGGCGCACGGGGCGGATCCAACTCGGCGGCAATCGCTTTGTATTCGGCATGTGAAAGCAATTCGGTCATTGGGCCTCTCCTGTGATGGCGGCAATTGTGGTGTTCATGGTGCGGATCACTTGCGCCAATTCGCGCTTGTCGTCCTTGTTGAGCGGTTGCAGCGGACGGCGCACGATGCCCGCGTCAATCCCGCGCAAGGTCAGCCCGTATTTGATGCATTGCACGAATTTGCCGCCCTGTTCGAGAACGCGCATTAACGGCAGCATCGCCGACATAATCGCGCGGCCTTTGGTGAAATCACCGTCAACGGCGCAGGCCTGATAAAGCGCGATATGCGCCTTGGGGGCAAAGTTAGACCCTGCACAGACCCAAGACCGCGCTCCCCAAGCAAAGAACTCAAGCGCCTGATCGTCCATGCCGCACGACAGCTGGATTTGTGGGTAATCGCGGGCGAGCATGTGCAAGCGGTTCGGATCGCCAGAGCTTTCCTTGATCGCGCAGAAATTCGGCGAGCGGCCCAAGCGATCAAGGGTTTCTTCGTCCATATTCACCGACATCCGCCCCGGATAGTTGTAGAGCATCACAGGCAGGTTCACGGCCTTGTCAATTGCCAGCGCATGCAGCGCAATCTCGCGGGCCGTCGGGTAGGCATAGGGCGGGGTGGCCACCAAAAGCGCATCTGCGCCCGCCTTTTTCGCGGCCAGTGCATAGATGATACTATCCTCGGTGCGAATGGCGCCTGTCCCGATAATCATCGGCACGCGCCCCGCGATCAAAGCGGGCGCGCGGTCCATCATCTCAAGGCGTTCGTCCATCGACTGTGCGTAATATTCGCCCGTCGTGCCCGCGATAATGAGCCCATGCACGCCACTCTCGATCAGAAACTCAATCGTCTGTTTCAGCGCGTCCTCATTGAGACTGAAATCGTCGTGATAGGGGGTCACGACGGGGGTGTAGATACCTTCAAACTGCATGGCGCCGATCTTTCATTGAAATCACATCAAGGGGGAGGGGGTCTGGCCGCACAAACCGTTCAATGCGGTCGCGCGACAAGTCCCAATGCTGGAGCGTCAGATCAATGGCAAGCGCAGGTTCCTGCGCCTCAAACGCGGAAATCATCGCGTCGTGTTGATCGCTGGCTTTTGACACCAACACAGTCTCTGCGGGGGACGCGGGGCGGTAAAACGTCTGGCTCAATCGTGTGTGGTCGATCAGCATACGGTTCAGGCTGGCCACCAGATAGGGGTTATGCGCCATAGCGCCAATCTGCGCATGAAAAGCGTGGTTATGCAGCGCGGTGTCGCCTGCTTGCCCTGACTTCGCAGCACGGGCAAAGCGGGACTGGATATCGCGCAGCGCGTCAAGTTGGGCACTCGTGCGGTTCTCGGCGGCAAGGCTCGCAATATTGGCGTAAACCAGCGGCGCGGTTTGGAAAAACACCCGCATCACGCCGAAATCCATCGAGGCAACTTTTGCGCCGCGATTGTCTGCCAGTGTGAGAAACCCCTCACCTGCCAAGCGCTGCAAAACCTCCCGCAAAGGCGTGCGTGAAATGCCGTAGTGATCGCAAAGGCGCAGCTCATCGAGATCAGATCCGGGTGCTATATCAAGCGACAGGATGCGGTTTCGCAGATCATCAAGGCATTGGATTTTGGCCGAACCAGACATGGATTTCTCCCCTTCTGGCTTGCATTGTATACAAAGGTTATACAAAAAATCCCGCGCGAATCCGACACGACAGTGGCCTGCGGTGTCGTAAATGCTTACTCTTCGGGGGCGCGCACAAATGTCCGCGTCGGGAACGGAATATCGATTCCACCGACGTCGAACGCCTCTTTGATCTTGCGCTTTATATCGGCCTGATAGGCGAAATACTCGGGTCGGTCACACCAGACCCGCACCAGAAAATCGACGGAACTGTCGTTCAACGCATTGACCTGCACAAAGGGTTCGGGCTCTGCATGACTGCGCGGATCGGCGGTAATCACCTCGCGGATAATCCTTTCGGCATCGGCCAAATTCGCTCCATAGCCCACACCAAAAACCCACTCGGCACGGCGGGTATTATAGACTGAATAGTTGGTGATCGTATTGCCCCAAACTTGCGCGTTCGGGATGATAATCTGCACGTTATCGACCGACGCCAGCTCGATAAAATTCAATGTGATCGCTTTAACAGTGCCCGATTTCCCACTCACCTCGACAAAATCACCAAGCTTGATCGGGCGGAAGAAAATGATCATCACACCTGCCGCCACATTCGACAATGTGCCTTGCAGCGCCAAACCAATCGCAAGGCCTGCTGCACCAATGACGGCGACAAATGAAGTGGTCTGAATGCCAAAAGTATTTAGCACAAACAGGAAGGCAAAACCCGTAATAACGTAACTGACGATGTTGCCCAGAAAGTTGAACAGCGTCTCATCAAGGTGCCGATTGGTCTGCCCAAGCTGGACAATCCGACCGCGCGCCCAGCGTCCGACCAGCATCCCAACCACCAAAATCGCAATCGCGGAAAGAACACTGCCAATCATCGACGTCAAGAGTTCCAGCGTGATCAAATCGGCCAGCGATTTCCCGTTCCAGATGTCTTTGTTCATTAATTCGGTCATGTTATTCTCCCGCGAGTTTATCCATTTTCGCCGCCAATTTCACGTCTCTCGTGGAAAGACCATCAACGTCATGGCTCGTTAAGGTGACCTCGACGGTCTTGTAGACGTTGGACCATTCGGGATGGTGGTCCCATTTTTCTGCCCAAAGGGCAGCCTTAGTCATAAATCCGAAGGCTTCGATAAAGTTCCGAAAAACATATGTCTTATGAATTGCATCGCGCCCCTCGACCATTGCCCAGCCTGCGGCAAGGAGTGGCGCGAGGTCGGTGTCGCGGTTTGTCAAAATATCGCTCATTCCTGTTCCTCTACATGTGTTCTGCGGAAAGGGCCGTAGCTGGTCAGCACCTCTATTTCGTGGTCAACAGCGTTGCGCTCAGCCTTGAGATACCGCGCAATCGCCTCCCGAAACCCTGCATCTCCAAACCAATGCAGCGAATGGGTCGTGTGGGGCAAATACCCCCGCGCCAGCTTATGCTCGCCCTGTGCACCCGCCTCAACACGGGACAACCCGTGGGCAATCGCATAGTCAATCGCGGTGTAATAACACAGCTCAAAGTGCAAACAATCGTGGTGCTCGGTACAGCCCCAATAGCGCCCATAAAGTGTATCGCGCCCGATGAAATTTAGCGCCCCCGCAATAGGCACACCGTCACGCATGGCAAACGCCAACAGAATATCGTTCCGCAACCGTTCTTGTGCCAAATCGAAAAACGCGCGGCTTAGATAAGGCGATCCCCATTTGCGCGCGCCTGTATCTTGGTAGAACTGCCAGAAGTAATCCCAGTGTTCAGGCTGGATTTGATCGCCCGTCAGCATGACAATCTCGCCGCCAAAGGATTGCGCCGAGGCACGCTCCTTACGGATGTTCTTGCGCTTGCGGCTCGACAGGCTGCCCAGAAAATCATCAAAGGTTTTGTAGTCGTCATTAAGCCAGTGAAACTGCTGGCCAATCCGTGGCATCAGGCCCAATTCCGCGCCCGCCAACGCCTCTGCTTCGGTGCAGAACGTAGCGTGGATCGACGACACTTCATTGTCGGTCGCAATCTGCACAGCGCCTTGAACAAGCGCGGACATGCCCACCACATCAAAACCCTCGCGGGTCAGAAACCGTCGACCCGTCGCAGGTGTAAACGGCACGGCGATTTGCAATTTCGGGTAATAGTTCCCGCCCGCGTTCTCATAGGCCTGCGCCCAATTGTGGTCGAACATATATTCGCCTTGGCTATGCGACTTGGCATAAAGCGGGGCAACCGCGATCACCAAACCATCCTGCACCGCGCGTAAATAGCGTGGCTGCCAGCCAGAGCGCCCACCAACTGATCCGCTCTCTTCTAACGCCTGCAAAAAGCGATATGTCGTGAACGGATCAACAGGCCGCCCAACCTCAGGACAAGCACAGGCATCCCAATCGGTTTGCCCGATCTCGGTTATGCTTGCGTGTGTGCTGATCTCAATCGGGCTGCTCATGGCAGGTAACTTGGGTGTTTGGCGCCCGTCGTCAAGCCAAGTACTGCTCAAACGTGATGTTATCCGCGATTTTGCGGGCTTCCGCCTCGACCTCTGCCGACCTAATGGTCCAACAAAGGATTGCGGCACCTTCGGCCTTAAGCTCTGCAATACGCGGGCTCGCGAGATCATCAAACTGGTGGCTCACAAAACAAGACCCCGTTCGCGCGTAGTCCGTTATGCCACGTAATGCCTCGCACGTGGCTTGCGGCAATAGGGGCCAATCCTCGTCCACATATGAATCCGTCACGATGCCGCGCGGTGCGTCTGGCAACAGTTGCGCCATTTCCGCCGTGGCATGTGGGTTAAATGACATCATGGCAAACGGGCCTTTGTAGCCGCGTAAGCAATACGCGGCCGCCTCGCCTAAGGGGCCAATGTTCGGTCCCATCTGGCCGTCCTGATCCTTGACTTCAATCAGCAACGGCGCACGCCCGTCAACCAAGGCCAAAACCTCTGCCAAGGTCGGAATACCGCCCCCGTCATGCAGCAAGGAAATGTCACCCAATTGTGCCGCCGTATGTTGCGCCACCGGCCCTTTGGCCGCGGTCAATCGCGCAAGACCGTAGTCGTGAAACACCATGGCCACGCCGTCGCTCGATATCTGTAAATCCAGCTCAATGCCGTAATTGTCATCAATTGCTGCTTGAAAGGATTTGAGACTATTCTCGGCACGACCCGCAGCAATATCATGCAAGCCACGGTGCGCCAGAGGGCGGTTCAGGAAAACGTCAGGCAGCTTCATTTGATTGTAAAGATTGCTTCGATTTCAACAGCGACGCCAAAGGGCAGGCTCGCGGCACTGACAGCAGACCGCGCATGGCGACCCTTTTCACCAAGTGCTGCGACCATGAAATCAGAGGCACCATTGATAACCTTCGGCTGGTCAATAAAATCGGGTGTGGAGTTCACGAACCCCACCAGTTTCACCAAGCGGCCAAGACGGTCAATGTCTCCACCACAGGCTGCTTTCAATTGCGCAAGCAAACTGATCGCACACTGCTTTGCCGCCGCTGCACCTTGCTCGATGCTCAGGTCTTCGCCCAGCTTTCCGAGGATCAAGCCATCGGCACCTGCCGAAATCTGACCCGACACATAGACGGTGTTGCCGTCCACGACGTAAGGCACATAGTTCGCCGCAGGTGCGGGCGCGTCGGGCAGGGTGACGCCAAGTTCGGCAAGTTTTGTCTCAATCGCGCTGGTCATTGGAAAGCCTCTCAATTTGCATTTGTTCAGAGGCTATCCAGACGCGGTGGCAAGCGCAATCACGACTCGCGGAAAGCTTTCGCAAAATAATCCGCCAGTGGCTTAAGAAGGTAATCCATCGGGCTGCGGTCTGCTGTGCGCACAAAAGCCTCAACAGGCATCCCGGGGATCAGAACCATATCTTCGGGCAGGCGTGTTGCCTCACCTTCATTCAACTGAATTTCAGCCTGATAAAATGCCATACCCGTCGCCTCATCCTGAAAAATATCTGCAGAGACCAGCGTGACTTTGCCGTGCAATTCGGGCGTGCGTCGTTGGTCAAATGCGGAAAAACGCAGGATCACGTCTTGGCCAAGATGGATTTGGTCAATGTCCACAGGGCGGACTTTGGTGGCAATCACCAGTGGGCGATCTTGGGGGACCAAAAACATGACAGGATCAGCGGGGCGAATGACCGATTGTTCGGCAAAGACTTGCAGACCATAGACGACGCCAGAGACGGGCGCGCGAATGTCCAAACGGTCAAGCTGCCTAACAAGCGTGCGGCGGCGCTCAGACAATTCCAATTCGTTATATTGTAAATCACGTAGTCGGGTGATGGATTCTTCGCGGCGTGTCGTCGTTAAGGTCAGGACCTGAATATCGATCTCGGTCATCCGTTCGGCTGCTTGCGCGGCAGAGGCCGTCAATTCGCCCACGCGACCAAGCAGGTTTGCCTCTTCGCGTTGCAGGCCCATGACACGGCTCGCTTGGACCAACTTTTGGTCAAGCAACTTTTGCTGGTCGCCAAGCTCTTGGCTAATGAGCGTTTTCTGGGTGTCGAGGGCTGTCTGCTGTGCTGAAATCCCGTCCAATTGGCTCGCGATTTGCGCACGTTGTTGGTCCAATTGTTCTGTCGCGCGCTTTGTGCTTTCAAGGCGGGCATCAAACAGTCTTCTTTGGCCTTCCATCAACTCTGACCCTGTTGGTGCAGCCATCAGGATCGGATCAAATGTCAGGGTTTCAATGCCGTCACGTTCTGCCTCAAGACGACCACGGCGGGCCATCAATTCAAAAAGCTGCCCCTCAACGATCGCAAGCTCGGACTGAAGCGTCGTTGCGTCCAGCTTAATCAGCAGATCACCAGCGGCAACTGTGTCGCCTTCGTCGACCAAAATCTCGGCTACAACGCCCCCGTCAGGGTGTTGAATGACCTGCCTGTTACGGTCGACTTCGATCTGCCCAGAGGTAATCACAGCCCCCGTAATCTGCGCCATCACCGCCCATGTGCCAAACCCACCCACAAGCAGCACCAGTGCCAAAAGGCCAGCAGTCATCGGTCCGCGTGTGGACCACCGTTTCTTCGGGTCTTGCTCTTGGTTTGTCATGATACACCTGCGCCTTTGCCTGCCGCTTTGACGATTTCGTCGCGGTTCTTTGTGACTTCACGTAGCACGTCATCTTTGGGGCCATAGGCGCGTTTGGTGCCGTTTTCCAACACCAAGAGGGTGTCGCAATGGAAAATCGCATCGGGGCGGTGGGCCATGACAAAGACGATGCCGCCCGCGGCTTTTTGTTGCTGCACTGCCTTGTTGAGGGCAGCAGAGCCAGAGTTGTCGAGGTTCGAGTTCGGCTCGTCGAGCACCAGCACAACAGGATCGCCATACATTGCCCGCGCAAGGCCAACGCGTTGAATTTGTCCGCCCGAAAGCTGACCGCCAGTTGCAGTCACGCGGGTATCATAGCCGTCAGGCAATTTCAGGATCATCTCATGGGCATCGGCCTTTTTCGCGGCAGTGACCACCATGGCGTCATCAGGCGATAGCGACATACGGGCGATGTT
>DFSO01000095.1:0-32293 GCA_002378665.1 Loktanella sp. UBA3435
GAATTTCCCAAATTTTCGGTTAACGCGATTTAGCATGACCAGAGCAAAGTGTCAGGAGAAAAAAGGTGAGGTTCGGCAAGCTTTCGCCAAATATAGAAAAAGGGCCCCGCAGGACCCTTTTTCGTCTTCTCCCTGTCGGACTTGGCCGACTATTTGGACAGATTTTACGCAATGGCCAACTCAGCGTCAACAACAAATCAAAGAAATCAGAGGACTAACGCGGAATAAAAAAGCCGCGCGCTCGAAGGCACGGCAAGTCTGACAGGGAGGAAACGATCAAACAGCGGGGACATGGTGCCGCCTGATCGTGCGATTAGACTGGCATGCATTGATTAAGAATGTATTTTAACACCGATAGTTGTTTTACGACAAAAGGGGCCTAACACATGGCAGATGACATCTTTATTGGCGGCGGTGGCGACGCATATAGCGCACCGCAGGTCCTGTTGCTGGACAAATCGAACCGCCATGGATTGGTCGCAGGCGCCACAGGTACGGGTAAAACGGTCACTCTTCAAATCATGGCCGAGGGTTTCTCGAACGCGGGCGTGCCTGTGTTTTTGTCCGATGTGAAAGGTGACCTTTCGGGCCTTGCGGTCGCAGGCTCCGAGACCTTTAAATTACACGACGCCTTTATGAAGCGTTGCGCCACCATTGGTCTTGATCTGAAATATGACAGCTTTCCCGTCACGTTCTGGGATCTGTTTGGCCAGCAAGGCCACCCGATCCGCGCCACCGTTGCCGAGATGGGGCCGCTTTTGCTGTCGCGCATGATGGAACTGACCGACGTGCAGGAAGGCGTTTTGAACGTTGCCTTCCGTGTGTCCGATGAAGAAGGGTTGCCTCTTCTTGATCTTAAAGACCTGAAAGCCTTGCTTGTTTGGGTCGGTCAAAACGCAACCGAGCTTTCGTTGCGCTACGGCAATGTCGCGGCCTCTTCGGTTGGGGCGATCCAGCGTCAGTTGTTGGTGCTTGAAAACCAAGGCGGGTCTGCATTGTTTGGCGAACCTGCCTTGCAGCTTTCTGATCTGATGCGTGTAAGTGCGGACGGGAAGGGCGAAATCAACATTCTTGCCGCCGATCAACTTATGGGTAGCCCGCGCCTCTATGCGACGTTCCTGCTTTGGCTGTTGTCAGAGCTGTTTGAGGAACTGCCAGAGGTCGGTAACCCAGACAAACCAAAGCTCGTGTTCTTCTTTGACGAAGCGCATTTGCTGTTTGATGGTGCCCCAAAGGCGCTTGTAGATAAGGTCGAACAGGTTGCCCGTCTGATCCGTTCCAAAGGCGTTGGCGTCTATTTCGTCACGCAAAATCCAGCCGATATTCCTGACGATGTCTTGGGGCAATTGGGCAACCGCGTGCAGCACGCCTTGCGGGCGTTCACGGCCAAAGACCGCAAAGAACTCAAAATGGCGGCTGAAACCTACCGTGACAATCCTGTGTTTGACACGGCAGAAGCAATCCAGCAGGTCGGGACAGGTGAGGCGGTGACGTCGTTCCTTGATGCTAAGGGGATTCCGGAGGTCGTGCAGCGGACATTGATTCGTCCACCGTCGTCGCAGCTTGGCCCAATCGATCAACCGACCCGCGACGCGCTGATGGCAGCCTCGGACATGGCTGGCAAATATGATCAGACCCTCGACCGCGAGAGCGCGTTTGAGATGCTGACAAAACGGGCCGATGCCGCGGCAAAAGAAGCGGAAGACGCCGAAGAAAAAGAAGCCGCCTTAGAGGAGCAAGAACGCGAATTCAAGCAAGCGCGCCGTTATGATGGTGGGGAAACAACATCACGCAGCACGTCAAAGCGTAGCCGTTCACGCTCCGCTGATACTGGCTTTGGCGGGGCTTTGGCCGCAGTCGTCATCAAAGAACTCAAGGGAACCACAGGACGCCGCATTGTGCGCGGCATCCTGGGTGGCCTGTTTAAGGGTCGCTAAGGTTCAGAGAGGGCGAACTTTCAGGGTCGCGATCCGGTTTTCGTCCTTCTCGACCACTTCAAAACGGAACCCGTGGAAGCTAAACACTTGGCCTTCCACGGGGATCATTTGTGCTTCGTGAATAACCAGACCAGCAATTGTATTGGCCTCATCGTCAGGCAGGTTCCAATCGTGGGCCCTGTTGAGATCGCGGATCGTCATCCCGCCCTCAACAAGGAATGCCCCATCGGTTGTTTCCTCAAATTGCGTTGTCTCGTCTTGATCGAATTCATCGGCAATTTCGCCAACGATTTCTTCGAGAATATCCTCAAGCGTGATCAGCCCCTCAAGGCCACCATATTCATCAACCACAAGCGCAAAGTGGGTCTTGCGGCGCAGGAATTCGCGCATTTGATCACCCAAAGTCGTCGTTTCGGGGATGAAATACGCGTCCATCGCGACCGATAGAATATCAAAATTCGCAAGCGTTTTTTGGTCAACTTTGCCGCCGATCAGCAGCTTATGCATCGCGCGCAAAAGGTCTTTGGCGTGGATCACACCCACGATGTTTTCGGAGTCGTCTTTGTAAAGCGGGATGCGTGAATACTGGCTTTGCAGACATTGCGCGAGGATGTCTTGCGGCGGCTGATCGATGTTAATCATCTCGATCCCAGAACGGTGAAGCATGATCTCTTCAACCATGCGCTCATTCAAATCAAGCGCGCCCAAAATCCGGTCACGGTCTTCTTTCTCGACCACACCTTCCGAATGGCCAAGATGCAGCGCACCCGCGATCTCTTCACGCACGGCCAGAATATGGCTGTCCGGATCGGTGCGTACACCAAACAGGAAAAGCACACCACGCACCAGAACACGCACTGCAGAGACGATAGGCGAGAAGACCAGTACGATAAACTGAATGGGGCGTGCAACGCTCGACGCCACTTTTTCAGGGTTGGTAATTGAATAGGTCTTAGGAAGGACTTCTGCGAAAATCAGCACCAAGAGCGTCATGATCAACGTGGCAAAGGCCACGCCGTTCTGGCCGAAAATCTTGGTC
Source organism: Loktanella sp. UBA3435 (assembly GCA_002378665.1). Taxonomy (GTDB): domain Bacteria; phylum Pseudomonadota; class Alphaproteobacteria; order Rhodobacterales; family Rhodobacteraceae; genus Yoonia. The sequence continues at coordinate 2,977 of DFSO01000095.1, forward strand.
AAAAGGGCAGTGGCAAGTGATGTCGCCAGAATGTTCACAACGTTATTGCCGAGCAGAACAGAGCCGATCAGTCGCTCATTGTCTTCGGTCACTTCCAGCGCCTGCTGTGCGCCGCGCGATCCTTTGTCAGCCGCCGTGCGCAATTTGCCCCGCGATGCCGCAGTCAGCGCAGTTTCAGAACCAGAAAAGAACCCTGACAATACAAGCAGCACAAATATCGCGCCTGCGGTCATCCAAAAGGCTCCGTCGAACAGTGTCGTGTCCATAATCTTCTTTCAAGTTGGTTTAGGTTGTTATGGGGTCTAGGGCGCGGCCATTCAAGATGTCGCTAGCCCTTTGATTTGCTCTCTTTGCGCGACATCGGATGATGATCCATCACAAGGGCCGTTAAACGCTCATCAAGCACATGGGTGTAGATTTCCGTTGTGGCCACATCTGCGTGGCCCAACATCGTCTGGATCGAGCGCAAATCAGCACCACCCGCCAGCAGATGCGTCGCAAAAGCGTGGCGAATTGTATGTGGTGTGACCTTGGCAGGTGAAACGCCACCCGCGACAGCGAATTCCTTGATCATGCCAAAGAAACGGTGACGTGTAAGATGTCCAGCAACACCGCGCGACGGGAACAGAAACTTTGAGGACGCGGCCCCCTTCTTTTGGGCCAACTCATCTTGCTTGTCGCGCATTTTTAGCCACGCAGCCATCGCGTCGCGGGCGGGGGGTGAGAGCGGCACCATGCGTTCTTTGCCACCCTTGCCGCGCACCAAAAGCATGGCAGGATCACCGCGTGCGGCACTGACAGGCAGGCTGACCAATTCAGTAACACGCATGCCTGTCGCATAAAGAAGCTCCATCAAACAGGTATTGCGCGACGCTTCCTTGCTACCGCGTGCAGCATCCAGTAACCGTTCGATTTCGGTAATATCGAGCGTCTTGGGCAGCGCCTTAGATCGACCCGGCCCTTTGATGCGGATCGCGGGATTGTCCTCGCGCCATCCTTCTTCAAATGCAAAGCGGTAGATCTGTTTGATCGCAGACAACCTGCGCGCACGGGTCGATTTCGCAAGCCCGAGCGCGTCGCAATCGATCAGATAACTTTCGACATGGTCTTGGGTTGCCGTCATAAAGTGCAGCTTCTTGGGCGCAAGCCAACCCGCAAAGTCGGTCAAATCACGCGCATAGGCGAGTTGCGTATTGGTCGCGGCGTCTAGCTGGGCGGCTTGAGCTTCGATGAAGCTCTGAATCCAATGGGCCATTGGTTGTGCTGCTGCACTCATACGTCGCGCTCTAATATAAGCAACTGCAATGCGGCACGTCGTGCGACGTCTTCCAGTCCAATTGATCGCAAGAACGCAAGCGCATCGGTGATCGCAGAGGTATCACCCGCAATGCCTGCATTAAACGTGTGAATCGCTTCCAAAATCGCCTCGCCAAGCTGACCATTCAGGGCCAGGGCCTGCAATTCAGCGGAAGGCTCCACACCGTCAAACGCGGCCTGAACTGCGGTTTGGATCGGATCAACTGCGCCCGCAGGCACACCTTCGGCCAGCAAAGTCAGAAACGCCCCGTCGTCGCGCGTTTGGGCTGCACTTTCATAGTCTTGCGACAACAGTGACAGCGTAAAGGCAATCTCTGCGGCGTTTCCTGTTAACGGCAGCGCCGTCAGTTTTTGCGCGTAGAGCATCGCAAAAGGAACTTCGAGTTTTACATCTTTCATCGCATCCCAAGCGATATCGAGCCGTTGTGCGACGTCAACAGGATCAGCTGCGGCAATTGCTGCATCCAATTTCTGTATGGCTTTGACCCGCTCCCAAACCCCACCAGAAGCGGCAGGCGTGCGGGCCATGTAGTGACCAAGCAAAACGTTCTCGGATATCGCCCCGATACGCGCCAGTCGCTCTGCGGCTTCCAGCTGGCTTTTCCAGCCGGTTGTATTGCGCAGGTCTGAATGGGCAAACGCATTGGGTAATCGCGCGGTCGGCAAGGCTTCGCCAATCGCTTCGCGCATACGGAACACCAGTGGGCTCAGGCGCGTTGGTGTCGGAAGGACCGGTTCGCCCTCATAAAGGTCAGGGTCGAGGAACCGCGACAAGAGGGCTTCTTCTTCGGGGGTGACGTCACCCAAAACACGATGCGTATTCAGCGTAAGTGCCGCCGCGGACCAGTCGCCATTGCGGGCAGTGCAGAAAATCCGCGCTGAGACCGTTGGTGCGACATTGGGGATGTCGCCCATCTGGGTGCAGGCCTTGTTTTCATTTCCCGTCAGGAGGGCCACGTCAAACCAGCGGCGGAACAAATTCGGGGACGATGTATCAACCTGTTCCAAAAGTTCCAGTGCAGGGTCAAGTGCGCCAAGATCCAACAGCTTGTCAACGCGTGCCAAGAATAAATCACCGTCGGCATTGGCACCAATGGGCGGGTCAGCTTCGGCCAGCAAAAGGGTCATCATCAAATCATGGAGGGCGGGCAGGGTATCGACCCGCTCTGACTGCATCAAGGATATCAGCGTCGCACTCTCGCTTTTTGCCCAAAGGCTACGGGGAAGTCCCGTGACGGCGCTGGACAAAAGACCAACAGGATCGGGCGAAGGGCCATCAAGCGAGGTCACCGTGACCTGAGGCACGTTTGCACCGGTGGCGACTGGCGGCTCGTCTACTTTTGGTTTTGCAGCTGGTGCAGGTGCTACTAAGGGAGCCTCGACGCTTTGAGACAGCCAATCAATGGCAGAAAGCGGTTTGGCTTGTTGTGCCGCGAGTGCGTGTCCCGATAGGCATAAAAGCAGAACCGGTCCGAAATAGCGCATTAATTCAGGTCCAACGTGATTGGCAAGGAGACAGGCGCCGTAGGCGAGGCAAAATCCGCTGGAAAAAACAACGGGCCAACATAGGCATAGATCACCAATGCGATTCCGCTCAGTATGATCAGTAAGAGTAGAAATTTGACGAGTCGCCATAACATGTGAAAATAGCCCCAATATTGCCTGCAGCACGGTCTAAATGCCGGTTGTTCTGTTCTTTATATATGGCCTTTTGTGCAAGATCACGCCATTCAGTTGAACATATTTCGATTAAGCGGCAGATAGCCGATCAGATGACCAAAGTAGAGGGCCAAGTTCGGATGGCAACCGCCTCATCACAACCAGTTTTACTGCGCACTGTCGTTCTTGTGGGTATGATGGGGTCGGGTAAGACAGCAATCGGGCGGTCGTTGGCCACGGCCTTGGATGTTGCGTTTCTAGATAGCGATGCCGCGATTGAGGAGGCTGCGTCGGTGTCGATTGCTGAAATCTTTGAACGTGATGGCGAGGCGTTTTTCCGTGCCCGCGAAGCCGAAGTGATTGACCGCTTGCTTTCTGGTCCGCCTGCTATTCTCTCAACGGGCGGCGGTGCGTTCTTGGCGCCAGCCACGCGTGAACTGATTGCAAAGAAAGGTGTCGCTGTTTGGTTGGACGCCGATCTAATGACGTTGTGGGAACGCGTCCGCCACAAAAACACCCGCCCATTGCTGCGCACGGCCAATCCACTGGCAACCCTGACTGAATTGATGAACGTGCGCGTCCCGATTTACGCACAAGCCGGTGTGCACGTGCCCGTATTGCCAACATCAAGCATTGAGGAAACGACGCAAAGCGTGCTCGAAACCCTCGAAAAAGACCCCTCAATTCTGGAGCCTGCCCTATGACATCGCCCGCTGCCACCGTTCACGTTGATCTGCCTGGGCGCGCCTATGACATCCACATTGGCCCTGATCTGCTCGCCCAAGCGGGCGCATACATCGCACCTTTGGGCGGACGAAAGCATGTGGCGATTGTGACCGATAAGACCGTCGCAGGGCTGCATCTGAAGACATTACAAGATGGATTGGCGCAAGCGGGATTGACTTCAGAGGCGCTTGCCTTGCCCGCAGGTGAGGCGACAAAGGGCTGGCCGCAGTTGCAATGCACCTGCGAATGGTTGCTGGATCAAAAGGTCGAGCGCGGAGATGTCGTCATCGCTTTTGGTGGGGGTGTTATCGGTGATCTGGTCGGGTTTGCCGCTGCGATCTTGCGCCGTGGTGTGCGGTTTGTGCAAATACCTACGACGCTTTTGGCGCAGGTTGATAGCTCGGTTGGGGGGAAAACGGGAATCAACGCGCGGCATGGTAAAAACCTGATCGGGGCGTTTCATCAGCCGTCACTGGTGCTGGCCGATACGGCTTTGCTCGGCACGCTCCAGCCACGTGATTTTCTGGCGGGCTACGGCGAAGTGGTCAAATACGGGCTGCTGGGTGATTCTGCGTTTTTCGATTGGTTGGAGAAACTTGGTCCAGCGATGGCGGCAGGTGATATGGATGCACGGGTGCAGGCGGTGACCCGCTCGGTGCAGATGAAAGCCGACATCGTGCAGCGCGATGAGACCGAGCAGGGTGACCGCGCTTTGCTTAATCTAGGCCATACATTCTGTCACGCCTTGGAAGCAGCGACGGGGTATTCTGACCGATTGCTGCACGGCGAAGGTGTGGCGATTGGGTGCGGGATGGCGTTTGAACTTTCGGCGCGAATGGGGCTGTGTTCCCAAGAAAACCCAAGCCGTGTGCGCGAACATATCCGCAGCATGGGCATGAAGGTTGATCTGCGCGACATCGACGGCGATTTGCCTGACGCAGAAGCGCTTTTGGCATTGATGGGCCAAGATAAAAAGGTCGTTGCAGGCAAGCTGCGGTTCATTCTTGCACGTGATATCGGGGATGCGTTTATCACGTCGGAGGTGCCGCGTGATAAGGTGCTTGGCGTCCTGAAGGACGCGCTCGCGGAAAGGTAGGATGGGTTAAAACCCATCCTACGGCGTTGTTTTAGAACGGAATTTCGTCGTCCATATCGGAACGACCACCACCGCCAGAAGAGCCACCAGAGTTTCCACCGCTGTTGCCACCACCGTAGCTGCCGCCACCTTGATTGCCCCCGCCGTAACCGCCTTGGTCTCCACCATCATAGCCACCACCACCGCCTTGGCCGCCGTCATAACCGCCGCCACCTTGGCCGCCACCTTCACCGCGTCCATCAAGCATGGTCAGCGTGCCGCCAAATCCTTGCAACACAACTTCGGTGCTATAGCGATCGGTGCCGTCTTGGGCCTGATACTTGCGGGTCTGCAACGCGCCTTCGATATAAACTTTTGAGCCTTTTTTGAGGTATTGTTCGGCAATACGCACCAGACCATCGTTGAAGATGGCGACTGAGTGCCATTCGGTCTTTTCACGGCGCTCGCCCGTGTTCTTGTCTTTCCAGTTTTCGGAAGTGGCGATGCGCAAATTGCACACTTTGCCGCCGTTTCCGAATGTCCGCACTTCTGGGTCGCGCCCCAGATTGCCGATCAAGATGACTTTGTTGACGCTTCCGGCCATGTTTCTTCCCTTCACGATTCTTCTGTTTGGATCGTTGTGACAGATTGCGGCGACAAGGTTAACAGTTCTTTGACTTAACCCAAGGGCTAGCAGTTTTTGAATTTTGCGTTAAACTCTGTTCGAATTGAAAAGACTGGGATGTTCTGGATGAGAGTATTGGGTACCGTTGCATGTATTGCGGCATTAAGCGCGCCTGTTAGTGTCTTTGCGGATACGATCTCGACTCGGTCGCGCAATGCGCTGTTTCAAAACCAATTGAGCGTTTTGGATAGCCGTTCGTCCAAACAATACAGCAATTCCGTGCGCTTACAGCCGCCGCGTGCCACCGTGCCGACGGTGACGACCCCAAGCCCGACCTACAGTGGACGCTATACGGGCCAGTATCTCAGCGTCGCACGGGCCGCTGCACGTCGCCACAATATCCCCGAAGATTTGTTCCTGCGCCTTGTGCAACAAGAGAGTGGCTGGAACGCTGGCGCGCGCTCTCATAAGGGCGCGATTGGTTTGGCGCAGTTGATGCCGCAAACCGCAAGGGCCTTAGGCGTAAATCCGCATAACCCATCCGAAAACCTAGAGGGCGGTGCGCGCTATTTACGCCGTCAGTATGAGACATTCGGTAACTGGCGCCTTGCTTTGGCCGCTTACAATGCAGGACCCGGTGCCGTTGAAAAATACAATGGCATTCCGCCCTATAAAGAAACCCGCAACTATGTGCGGGTCATCTGGGGTAGTTGATCAGGTCAATTTCGAAGTCTAAGTCAAAAGCGGCGCGTAGGTGATACGCGCCGCTTTTGTTTTATTCGGCGGCGATTTGAATAACAGGCTCCATCGTCGCCAGCTCAGCATCGCTGAGGTGACATTTGACCTGATGACCCGTTACCAAGCTGCGCATCGGCGGCACCTCTTTATCACAGAGCCCGCCCGCAACCTTTGATTTCCAATTACACCGTGTCTGGAACGGGCAACCGGGGGGCGGGTTCATGGCGGAGGGGATATCGCCCTCGAGCACCACGTGTTTCTTCTTCACCTTGGTATCCGCGATAGGAACCGCAGACAAAAGGGCCTCGGTATAAGGGTGGTAGGGCGGTGAGAAGACCTGATCGGTGCTGCCGATTTCAACCACATGGCCCAGATACATCACCATCACCCGGTCCGACAGGTAGCGCACGATCGAAAGGTCGTGGCTGATGAATAACAACGTTGTCTTATGTTCGCGTTGAATTTCCATTAACAGATCGGTCACCGCCGCTTGGACGGACACATCAAGCGCCGAGACAGGTTCGTCTGCGACCACGATCCGCGCGTCGCCCGCAAAGGCCCGCGCGATGCCAACCCGTTGTTTTTGACCACCAGAAAGCTGTCGTGGCATACGGTCTGCAAAGGCGCGGGGGAGCTTTACGAGGTCTAGCAGTTTGAGCATCCGTTCGCGGCGCTCGGCATCGTTGTTGCCGACCTTAAAGATCTCTAGCGCCCGCATGATTTGCCGGCCCACCGTCATCGAAGGGTTGAGCGTGTCGAAGGGGTTTTGGAACACCATCTGAATATCGGCCACGGTTTTGGTGTCGCGCGCCTCAATTGCCGTGGAACCGATTGATTTCCCATCCAAAAAGATGTCGCCAGAGGTGGCAGTTTCAAGACCCATCAAGACCTTAGCAAAGGTGGATTTCCCGCATCCGGATTCGCCCACGATGGCAAGAGTTTCGGATTCGCGGGCCTCGAATGACAAGGTTTCGTTGGCTTTCACCACTTTTTTGTCGCCGCCACCAAAGAGCGCGTTTGCCGCGACTTCATAGTATTTCTTGAGGTTGTCGATCTTGAGAACCACTTCACCGATGGGCGCTTTTTCCTTTTGGGCACCAAGGGTGATCGGCGCATTCCAATCGATTTCGGTATTGCGTAAACAACGGGTTTGGTGCCGTTCGCCGCCTTTGACAATCTCCATTGGTATGTAACCTTGGTCACAGCGGCCAGCTTGGAAATAGTCGCAGCGTGGGCCAAAATTACACCCCTCTGGCCGTTCGTGCGGCAGTGGGAAGTTGCCCGGGATCGCCACCAGAGGACGCGCGTTTTTGTCGGCGCCAGGCAATGGGATGGAGCGGAAAAGGGCCTGTGTATAAGGGTGTTGCATGTCGTCGAAGACGTCTTCGATTGAGCCGCGCTCCACCGCTTCGCCCGAGTACATCACGCAGATACGGTCGCAGGTTTCCAGCACGAGGCCGAGGTTGTGCGAGATGAACAGCATCGAGGTGCCGTATTTCTTGCCCAAGTCTTTCACGAGTTCCACAACGGCAGCCTCGACGGTGACGTCGAGTGCAGTTGTTGGCTCGTCAAGGATCAGCAAAGAAGGCTTTGACATCAAGGCCATAGCGATCACGATCCGCTGTTGCTGACCGCCAGAAAGCTGGTGCGGGTAGGATTTCAGAATACGGGCAGGGTCGGGGAGTTTGACGTCGGTGACCACTTCTAATGCGCGCGTGTAGGCTTCTTCGCGGGAGCAGTTTTCGTGGATCATGGGGACTTCCATGAGCTGTTCGCCGATCTTCATGGCGGGGTTCAAACTTGCCATAGGCTCTTGATAAATCATGGCAATTTCGGAACCACGGATGTCACGCAGACGTTCTGGCGACATCGTGTTCAGCTCTTCGCCTTTGAACTTGATCGAGCCGCCAACGATACGGCCGTTCACGCCCAAATCTTGCATGACGCCAAGCGCCACTGTGGATTTACCACACCCAGATTCGCCCACGATTCCAAGGGCTTCGCCGGGCATAATGGAGGCGGAAAAGTCCATCACGGCGGGGATTTCGCGCAGGCGTGTGAAGAACGAAATGGAGAGTTTGTCGATCTCTAGGATCGGGCCATCGTATTTTTGCTTTTCCATTAAGAAATGCCTCCGATGTTCAAAGTTGCGCCTGTGATTTGCGTGCACCGCGCGTGCACAGAGCGTGCACCGCAGTGAGGAGCTGAAAGGTTAACTATTTGCATGATCAATCCTTCAAGCTTTCTTCACGCAGACCGTCGGCCAGCAGGTTGAGACCCAGCACGAGCGAGAGCAGCGCAATCGCAGGTGGCAGAGCAGGGTGCGCCACGATCAGCAGGAGTTTGCGGCCTTCGTTGATTGTGGAGCCCCAATCGGGAGACTCTGGTGGCAGACCAAGGCCAAAGAAGCCGAGAGTACCCAAGAGGATCGTGGTGTAGCCGATGCGCAGACAAAAATCGACAATCAGCGGCCCGCGTGCGTTGGGCAGGATTTCCCACAGCATAATGTACCATGAGCCTTCGCCACGTGTTTGGGCGGCGGCGACATAGTCGCGCGTGTGCAGATCGAGTGCGAGACCGCGCACAATACGGAACACGGTGGGCGAGTTCACAAAGACCACCGACACGAACACCACGAGGATTCCCGGATTGATGTCAAAACCGTCAATCGCGTCGGGCAGGAAGTTCAACACAGTGCCGTCTTGCGAGATGAGCGAGAGATAGAGCCAGCCCAAGACGCCGAGCACGACGATCAGCATCGGGTTACGCTTGGATGGTTGTGTGTAGTAGCGCGAGTTCAAGAGCACGCCGAAGAACACCATCGGAAAGACGAAGAGGAAGGCTGCCATAAACGATGGAATGCCTGTGGCTACGATTTCGGGTGTGACAAGCAGGTAGAACAGCAAGATCACGGGGAAGGCGAGGATCAGGTTGGCAAGGAAGGACAGCACGGTGTCGAGTTTGCCGCCAAAGTAGCCCGCAGGCAGACCAAGGGTGATGCCGACCATGAAGGCAAAGAGTGTGGCGAGCGGTGCAATCGCGATCACGATGACGGAGCCTTTGATTACGCGGCTAAAGATATCGCGTGCGAGGTTGTCGCCGCCAAGCAGGTAGTGCGGCCAATCGCCAGTGCTTCCGTCTGGCATGGGCACACCGGGCGCCTTGTTTTTGAGGCCCGAAACCTGACCCAGCGGATCATGGGTGACGAGCATGTCAAAGCCACCGGCGAAGAGCGCAGTGAAAACCCAGAACATCACGAGCCCAAAGCCGATCATACCAACGGTGCTGTCAAACAGTTTGCCGTAGAGGCCCAGCTTGCGTTTGAAGTAGATTGACAGTGAGAAGGTCACGATCAGCGCAATCCAGACGGGCAGGAGCCGTTTGGCCATGACGCCGATGATCCCAGCCTGTCCGTAGGGTGCCAAAACACCCGCCACAAGATAGAGAACGGCGGCTGCGATCACGGCGAGGAAAGCGACATTGGCCACATTCTCGATGCCCGAGCTAATGCCGCCGCGTTTCATCAGCGAGCCGTCTGCGTTGGATTGAAGCGTCATGGGGGCCGCAAAGAACGACATGACGAATTGGATGATATACGCGAAGACGAGGCATGTCGCGCTGATCAATATGAAGGGGTTCAAAAAGGCGCCTGTTGCGCCGGTCCAGCTAAGCGGTTCCATGTGCAATTGTCCTTTAAGCGATGCGAATGCGTGGGTTGAGGAAGACATAACCGATATCGGAAATCAGTTGTGTAACGAGCACCACAACAACCGAGACAACAGAAACGCCAAGTAGCAGTTCGATGTCATTGGTGGATGCGGCCTCAACGAGGGTCCAGCCGAAACCTTTGTAACTAAACAGGCTTTCGACAATTACGACGCCATTCAAGAGCCAAGGGAATTGCAGCATGATCACAGTGAAAGGTGCGATTAGCGCATTACGCAGCGCGTGTTTCATCACGATTGTTCTGAATGCCACGCCCTTAAGCCGTGCTGTCCGAATGTACTGTGCTGTCATCACTTCGGTCATCGAGGCCCGTGTCATCCGTGCGATATAGCCCATCCCGTAAAGCGCGATGGTGATGACGGGCAAAAAGAAGTTCTGGAAGGTGGCATCGTCGAGCGCCGAGTTGGCGTTTCCTTTAAACCACTGCATCCCGAAGGTTGCCGTTCCAAAGAGCGCAATCAGCACAACACCTGATACATATTCGGGGGTTGCGGTGGTAATGATCGAGAATGTCGAAAGGGTTCGGTCAGTCCGCGAGCCTTCGTTCATGCCTGCCAGCACGCCGATAATCAACGCGCCGGGCACCATGACGAGCATCACAAAGCCCATGAGTTTGGCAGTATGTCCAAGGCGGATCGAGATGATCTGGCTGACGTCTTCTTTAAAGCGGGTGGAGAAGCCCCATTCGCCTTGCAGTACGCCGCAGAATTTGGGGGCATCTTCAACCGATGAGCCTCTTGTCGCACAGCGCGCGCGAACCTCACCGTCGCTGCCAGTGATGACGTAGCCCGGCAAAAGGCCAATCCACTCACCGTATTTAATCGGAAGCGCCTGAGAATAGCCGCGATTTTCAAGATAAGTCACAACGGCCTCATCGGACATCCGAGAGTTGCCTTGTGTCTTCGCAAGCTTTTCGAGGTTTGGATCGAGATTGGTGAGCCAAAACACCACAAATGTCAGGCAGAGTGCCGTGAGGATCATAACCCCAAGGCGCTTCAGAATAAACAGTCCCATGACGTCCCCTGTTAGTTTTGTATCTCGGACTTAGTGTCCGTTGATCGCAGGTCGAAAAAGGCCGCCCCACGTGAATGGGGCGGCCAATTGATTTTTAAGCTGCGTAAGCGATCTTATAGATCTGCGGCAGGTATGCGATGTGCATGTCCCAGCCAACCAGACCCGGCTTTGCGTGGCGGAATATCGAGCGCCAGTATGGCTGAACAGTCACGCCTTCGTCGGTCATGATGGCCTGAATTTTTGCCATCACTTCGCGACGCTTGTCGGCATCAGCAAGGCTGTTTGCCTCAGTCAGAAGTGTGTCGAACTCTGCGTTTGCAAAGCCAGATTCGTTCCATGCTTCGCCAGACTTATAAGCCAGCGCCAGTACTTGTGTCCCAAGTGGGCGGTGGTTCCAGTTTGTTGAAGAGAACGGATACTTTGTCCAGTCGTTCCAGAATGTCGAACCTGGGATGACTGTCCGCTTTACGTTAAAGCCTGCGTCACGCATTTGTGCCGCAACCACGTCGTTTGTGTTCTTGAGCCAGTCATCATCAACGGAGATGAGGTCGAACTCATAGTCCTGCATGCCTGCTTCGGTCATCAGGGCCATGGCAGCTGCCGGATCGTAAGGCAGTGCAGGCACGTCAGCCCATTCAGGATGCATTGGGCCTACGTGCTGGTTGCGGGCTGGTTGGCCCAGACCTGCAACACCAAGCTCAAGGCAAACTGCGTTATCGACGGACATTGCAATCGCCTGACGCACGCGCTTGTCGGCGTAAGGCATTTTGCCGTCAACTTCGGCCACTTGGTTGGTCCGGATGGATACTGTCGCACCAGATGCGATTTCGGATTTATCCCAGCCGAGGCCGTCCATGACTTCGATAAAGTCGCCAGTTGTTTCATACAACATGTCAACTTCGTCGGACGCTGCAGCCGCTGCAAGAGCGGATGGGTCAGTGCCAAGATCGATATAGGTGATCTTGTCCATATATGCGCCTTTACCAGCCGCATAACCCCACCAGTCGTGATCCGCGTTCCGCACGAGAACGGCTTTCACGCCAGCCTCGTTTGTTTCCGCAAGGTATGGACCCGTGCCGATCTGTGTTGAGAACATATCTTCGAGATTGTTATCAGCGTGTGTGATCGCAGCAGGATAGTCGGACATGCCCGCAATCAGCGAGATGTCTGGTACTGGTAAGTTCAGCTTAACAGTGTGGCTATCGACAATTTCGATGGTGCCTTCGCCGGCCATGCCTGTGGCTTCATCAATCAGAACCGCAAAACGGCCCGCCATTGAGTTGCCTTCAACGGCCTTATCACACCAGCCAGCAATGTTGCGTGCAACATCTTCTGCAGTGAAATCATCGCCATTGTTCCACTTTACGCCCTTACGAACGTTCAGCGTATAAACTGTGGAGTCTTCGTTGATCGACCAGCTTTCAAGCAGCATGGGTTGGAACGAACCGTCATTGTTGTACTCGACCAGATATTCCAACCAGCCAGAGGATACATAAGCAAACTCTGTCCAGTCATATGTGCGCGGATCTTTTGGCGCATAAACGGTCATCGCGATGCGGACTTCGCCGCCTTGCTGTGCGTGGGCCGCAGCCTTAACAGGCGAAGCAAGACCAAGCAGGCCATAAGCAGCAGTTGCAGTCAGACCAAGCGATGTTGTGCGTGTGAGGAATTCACGGCGGCTGAGTTTGCCCGCCTTTTCCTCATTTGCGTACATCAGCGCGGCTGGATGCATTTTCGTTTTATCAAATTGCGTCATTCGTTTCTCCCTGTGACACTTTTATAATTTCCGAGCGGTGTTTTGTTTTCTGAAATTGCGCGGTTATTGTTTGCATCTAATCCAGAAGCCTCCCGTTCCACGCCATTGCGCACTTTTTTCAATCAAAGGTCAATGAACCGTTTCGATAATCTTTTCACGTTTGCGACATTTACCCCGTCAGAAAACGACACCTCAGAAGGTTTTGATGTCGTCAATTGGCAGAAATGAAAAATGTTAATTTACGCGTGAAGATTGCTGCGATGCAGCACCAAATTTGCGAAAACTGCTTGGGGTTGTGCCTGTTTGGGAGGCAAAGCTGCGCGTGAAGTAGGCGGCTGAATGAAAGCCCAGTTGCGTGGCAATTTCATTCACTGGCGTACGTGTTTCGCGCAAGAGCATGCAGGCTTCGTAGTGGACGCGGTCGCGCAGGATCGCGAGGGCCGATTTCCCGCAAGTTTGGTTGCAACAGCGGGTCAGATGCGTGGGGGTAACGCCCAAAGCATGGGCATATTCAGCGACGCCGTGATCAGAGCGATAGCCGCGCTCGATCAGATCGGTAAATGCCGCAACAAGGCGGGCCGCCGACGTGCGCGCGCGTGATCTCTGGGTGTCAGCTGGGGCGTTTTCGATCTGGCGTTCAAAGAACACTGCAAAAAGCCCAAGGTGGTAGTGGGCGGCGCGCGAATGGGTCTGACCTGACGACTTTAGCTCTTTCTCAAGGTGCTCAATGATCGACAGCAATTCTTTTTGCACAGCAACATCGCGCAGGCGCAAATGGGTTGCCTCATCAGGCCATTCCGCAGCCATAGCCGCAGGGATCGTGAGCATTTGGCCAAAAACGGTTGGCCCAACGTCAAAGCCATACATCGTGTGCGCGGGGATAAAGATAAGGTTATTCGGACCATAACCGCTGGTCAGCCCTGCGATCGTGATCCGCCCTTGGCCTTTGGTGATGAACAAGAGGCGCGGCGTCGCATGGCTGCGCATGGCCTCGGTTCTCCAGCGTCCTGTTGAAGGGTTTTGAGCGATCGGCGTCAATGCAAGTGCGGTTTTCTGCTGTTCAGTGGCAAATTGCATTGGTGTCCCTTTAGCTTTCAATCTGGTTACGATTGCATTTATCGTCACGGTTAAACAACGTATAAATTAGCTAACAAATGTTAAAGCTGTGGATAAACTTGTGGACGAAATGTCCAAATGGCACCAGTTTTTGTGCTTGGACCTGAACCACGTGCGCTGGCGCTTTGCGTATTGCCGAGAGGCGGTGATCGCGCTGTCGCGTGCGTCTTGCAAGCTGAGGGTCCCTGTCAGATGTGCTATCATTTCGGGGGCGCCAATCGCCTTTGCGGACTGATGCGACGGGTCCCAATGCGGCAATATCGCTTGCGCTTCGGCCAATGCTCCTTGGTCCAGCATGATATCAAACCGCTGTGCGATCCGCGCGTTGAGCCAGTCAGTTGGGACATCAAGCGTGATTTTTGTGGCGTCGTCGGGGGCCAGCAAAGGCGGTGGGGTATCGTCCTGCCAATCGGCCAAAGAGCGGCCAGTTTGCGTCAGAACCTCCCACGCGCGTTGGACGCGCATGCGGTTATTGACGTCGATCCGCGCTGTTGTCTGCGGGTCGAGATCCGCCAGTAAGTCTTGTAATGACAGCATGTTACCTTGTGTTCTTAACGCAAGGTCTGTGGCGGGAATATCGGCCAACCCATGGGTGAGCGCATGAAAGTTCAGACCTGTCCCGCCCACGATAATCGGGCGCTCTTTGGCGGCAAGGAACGGCGTGACCTCGCGCAGCCATTCACCTGTAGAATAGGGCGCGTCAAAGGGGATGTGCCCATAGAGGGCATGCGGAGCCTGCGCCAAATCGGCATCGTCAGGGCGTGCAGTCAGGATGCGCCAGCCGTCAAACACCTGAAGCGCGTCAGCATTCACGATCACCCCGCCTTGAGTGCGTGCGATGTGGAGTGCTAGTGCGGATTTGCCAGAGGCCGTGGGGCCAGCAATCAGCACGGGTTTATGGGCGGCGATTTCAATCATGGGGCGTTCCTACGGCAGGTCGCCACATCAATCTAGCATTTTGACCATAAGAACAGTCAAACGCACATTGAAACCTCCCGCATTTTCATACAGTTTAACACAGGCTTCATCATAATTGCGAAAAGGGCATCACATGACCGAGACGGAAAAAACATCCTACAACCGCGTGATGCTAAAAATTTCGGGTGAGGCGCTGATGGGTGACACGGCGTATGGCCTGAACCCGCCAACTGTTCAGCGCATCGCACGCGAAGTCAAAACCGTGCACGACATGGGTGTTGAGATTTGTATGGTTATCGGCGGTGGCAATATTTTCCGCGGCTTGCAAGGCTCTGCCCAAGGTATGGAGCGCACGACAGCGGATTATATGGGCATGTTGGCCACCGTGATGAACGCGCTGGCGATGCAGTCTGCAATGGAAGATTTGGGCATTCATACCCGCGTGATCAGCGCGATCCGGATGGACGAAGTGGCCGAGCCCTATATCCGCCGCCGTGCCGTGCGTCACCTTGAAAAAAAGCGCGTCGTGATTTTTGCAGCCGGCACAGGTAACCCTTATTTCACGACCGATACGGCAGCCACTTTGCGCGCCAACGAGATGGCCTGTGAGGCGATTTTCAAAGGCACAAAGGTTGATGGCGTCTACGACAAAGACCCAGCCAAGCACGCGGACGCTGTCCGTTATGACAATGTGACCTATGACGAAGTGCTGCAAAAGCATCTGGCGGTGATGGATGCCTCGGCGATTGCCTTGGCGCGCGACAACCATTTGCCGATCATCGTCTTTAGCCTTGATGAACCCGGCGGGTTCCGGGGCATTTTGGCAGGTGAGGGAACTTATACCAAGGTTCACGGGTAAGGATTGTTGGCGTCCTCAGCTTTTACGAGTTGAGGGTTCCGATGGGCATATCGCTATTCCCGACGCATATTGTTCGCAAGACCGCGGCCTTCTGGCCGCGGCTCACTAACAGGGTTTGGTTCGGTTTTCAGCGCGATAGATCGGCATTGTTGGCGCAAATTCTAATAGCGCGCGTTTGCCCCATCAGGGCTTTTGTGCAGATGTGCAACTAAGCTTAGTGCTCTGGCCGACATTTGAACAGTTTGTAGCTTCAGCCGCCCCAAGGGACCCAGACGCTGTCATCTCGACAACGCTGCCATAAGTTGTCATTTTTGGTTTGGAATAAGCGCGCAAGGCTTTGCTTGCGTTAGCTGTTTGAAATAAATTTACACTTTGCATTTGTATAGCTCATATGACTGCAATCGAAAATGCGAGTTGCTGTCGATGTGATTAACTAAATCTTAACAGGTTTGGTGGGGCGTGGATAGACAAAAGTGCTCCGTTTTTAAAGGGCCTTGATGAATGCTGTCAGGGGCACTTGTGCGCTGTTAATGCTTAGCCTGATGGAAAGGGTGGGTTTGGGGAGCGCTTGAGGCCCATCAAATCATTTGTCGATGCAATCTCCTTAAATCATCGGCGTATTTTGCTGAAAATCTGCACCTCGCGCGGTCTATCTTGGCAATGTTGGGTGTAAAGCCGCCAAGCCGCGCCTGACGTCTATACATTTGAGAATGGCTGGCATAAGAAAGACTTAACGAATAATAGCCGCTGAGGACCGCATGTCTGACGATTTTATGCTTGATACCGACGATCTTGAACGCCGCATGGACGGTGCCATTGCCAATTTGCGCGTTGAATTCGCATCTTTGCGCACGGGCCGCGCCTCTGGTTCCATGTTGGAGCCTGTGATGGTGGATGCTTACGGCACGATGACGCCGATCAACCAAGTGGGGACGGTCAACGTCCCAGAGCCACGCATGGTCACCATCAACGTTTGGGATAAGGCGCTTGTGTCCAAGGTTGAAAAAGCGATTTTGAACAGTGGCTTGGGGATCAATCCTCAGCTTAACGGCACGATTATTATGTTGCCGATCCCTGAATTGAACGAAGAACGTCGTCGTGATCTGACCAAGGTTGCGGGTGATTATGCCGAGCGCGCCCGTGTTTCCGTGCGCAACTTGCGTCGTGACGGTATGGACCAGATCAAGAAGGCTAAGAGCGACGGGTTGTCCGAGGACGATCAGAAATTCTGGGAATCGACGGTTCAGGATATGACCAACGCCTATATCAAGAAGGTCGACGAGACCCTTGAGACCAAACAAGCCGAGATTATGCAGGTCTGACCCAAGGGGAGGCCAATATTATGGCCAAGGACACATCCGACACAGCCCAAGGGCCTGCTCATGTTGCGATCATTATGGATGGCAACGGGCGGTGGGCACAGCAACGTGGGCGACCACGCTTGTTTGGGCATCATGCGGGCGCAAAGCGTGTGCGTGAGATCGTTGAATCCTGTCCAGTTCTTGGCGTAAAATATCTGACGATATTTGCATTCTCGACCGAGAATTGGAAACGTACGCAGGCCGAAGTGTCTGGTTTGATGCGTCTTTTCCGTAAATACTTCGAGAAAGAGGCGAAGGCGTTATTTAAAGATGGTGTCCGCGTTCGGTTTATTGGTGACCGCATCAAGCTTGACGAAAAGCTGGTGACTTTGATGGATAACCTTGAGCTTCATACGGCGGGCAATGATCGGGTGCATCTGACGATTGCGCTGAATTACGGTGGTCGTGATGAGGTGACCCGCGCGGCCCAGCGTATGGCGATCGAGATCGAGGAGGGGCGTTTGACCCATGCTGAGGTTGATGCCGAAACGCTGACGCGGTTCTTAGATACGCGGTTTTTGCCCGATCCCGATTTGGTCATCCGCACGAGTGGCGAGGCCCGCATTTCGAACTTTTTGCTGTGGCAATCGGCCTATTCGGAATACGAGTTTGTAGACACGCTTTGGCCTGATTTTACAGCAGCAGAGTTTTCAGAAATTTTGTCGGGCTTCGGGGCTCGCGAGCGGCGATTTGGCGGGGCGAAAGTATAATGGCGAGCAATTGGGACGACCTGAACGCACGTGGCATTTCGGCCATTGTGATGGTGATCGTTGGCGCGTTTGATGTCTATATGGGCGGGATTTGGTTCCACTTCCTTGTGATGTTCGCGACCGGTGTGATGATCTGGGAATTGTGGTCAATGATTGCCCCAAGCCGCACAACGGGCGCGATGTTGATGGCGGTGGCCACGGTTGCGATTTTATCTGTTCAGATTGAAGAGCAAAATGAAATATTGCCGTTTTTGTTTTTGATTATCCCAGCGATTGGCGCGGTTTTGCTGAAGAAACTGCGGATCGCGTTCTTCTTTTACGCGCTGGCTATTATCGTCGCGGGCTTTGCGCTGGTGATGTTTCGCGACCAGTTTGGTGCGCTATGGATCGTCTGGCTGTTGTTGGTGGTGATTGCCTCTGATGTGCTGGGATATTTCGCGGGGCGAACATTTGGCGGTCCAAAGTTTTGGCCAGCAATTAGCCCTAAAAAGACATGGAGCGGCACGGTCGCGGGCTGGATCGGCGCGGGCATTGTTGGGCTGGTTTTCGCGTTGTTTACTGAGGCGAGCATGATTTTGGTGCCGTTGTCGATGCTGTTGAGCTTTGCCGGGCAGCTTGGTGATATCGCCGAAAGTGCCATTAAGCGCCGCACGGGGATCAAGGACAGCTCGAGCCTCATTCCGGGTCATGGCGGATTGCTGGATCGCTTTGATGCGCTGTTGTTTGTCGCCTTGGTGATGTTTGCTTTGACGATGCTGTTTAGCCTCAATGGAATTACTTTTTGAAGTCGGTTACGATTTTTGGAGCGACAGGGTCGGTAGGGCAAAGTGCGGTTGATCTAATCGTGCGACACCCTGAGGATTATGACGTCGTGGCCCTGACGGGCGGGCGCAATATAACGCAATTAGCGAAAGATGCGGTGCGCTTGAAGGCAAAGGTCGCGGTGACCTGTCATGACGATTTACTCAATGATTTAAAGTCACTACTTGATGGAACGGGCGTGGAGGTTGCCGCGGGCACGACCGCGATTGCCGAAGTAGCACACCGTCGTGCGGATTGGACATTATCGGCGATTATCGGGGCGGCGGGTTTGGTTCCGGGGCTGACGGCATTGTCCCATGGCACGACGCTGGCGCTGGCCAATAAGGAAAGCTTGGTGACGGCGGGGCCACTGTTGATGCAGACCGCCAAGGATCACGGTGCTACGATTTTACCCGTAGATAGCGAACATTCGGCTGTGTTTCAGGCGCTGGTTGGCGAAGAGATGGACGCCGTTGAGCGGATCATTATCACGGCCTCTGGTGGCGCGTTTCGCGATTGGCCGGTTGAAAAACTGGCGGGGGCGACTTTGGCCGAGGCCTCGTCCCACCCCAACTGGGATATGGGCCAGCGGATCACGATTGATAGTGCGTCTATGTTTAACAAGGGCATGGAGCTAATTGAAACAAAAGAGTTTTTCGACGTCGATCCTAAGATGATCGAAGTGCTGGTGCACCGCGAGAGCCTTGTGCATGCGCTTGTTGGTTTCACTGACGGGGCGCTGATGGCCCATGTTGGCCCGCCTGATATGCGCCACGCGATTGGCTATGCATTGCATTGGCCCAAGCGCGGGAACTTGCCAGTAGAGCGGCTCGATTTGGCTAAAATTGGTCGTTTGAGCTTTGAAGCCCCTGACCCCGCGCGGTATCCTGCTCTCCAGATTGCGGCGGATGTGATGGAGATGGGCGGGCTTGCCGGGGCTGCGTTTAATGCGGCCAAGGAACGCGCGCTTGATCTTTTTATTGCGGATAAGATCGGATTTTTGGACATGGCGCGGATCGTATCACGGGTAATTGACACGATGTCGGCGCGAGATGGGCTGCAAAACGCCCAAATTACGCTAGAGAACGTGATGGAAATAGATGCTTTGGCCCGCGTGCGCGCGCAAGAAGCGATGAGTGAGCTAGGATAGACTTTTGGATTTTGCACAAATTTTGCCGACGTTTGGCAATACCGCCTTTACGATCATTACCTTTGTGGTGGCCTTGTCGATCATCGTGGCGATCCATGAATATGGCCATTATATCGTTGGCCGTTGGAGTGGCATTCATGCAGAGGTATTCAGCCTTGGCTTTGGACCCGTGCTCGCATCCCGTGTCGATAAGTGGGGGACGAAATGGCAATTTGCCGCGCTACCCTTTGGCGGTTATGTGAGGTTTTTAGGCGATACCAATGCGGCGAGTGCTGGCCTTGAGAGCGATGAAGGCCTTCCAGAAGTCGACCGCAGGCGCACGATGGCAGGTGCGCCGCTTTGGGCTCGGACGCTGACGGTTCTGGCGGGACCAGTTTTCAACTTTATCCTTGCGATAGCGATATTTGCGGGCGTTGCATTGACCGATGGCAAAGCCAAAGATCCCGTTTCTTTTGACACCCTCAATGCCTTGCCCGCGCAATTTGTTTCCGAATTCCAGAAAGGTGATCAGATTTTGACCGTCGAGGGCATGACCTTTGGGGCCGAAGATTTTGAAATCACCGATCTCCCTTTTGAGCCGACGCTGAACTATGAAGTGATGCGTGACGGTGTTGTCACCGCAATCAAAGGCCCGTATTTGATGCCTGCTTTGGCATCGTCGATTACTCCGCGATCTGCGGCGGATGACGCAGGATTGCGCAAAGGGGACGTGATTACAGCGATAGATGGCACGCCAGTGGTGGGTTTCAGACAGATTGTTGATGCGGTCAAAGCCGTAGATGGCAAGCCGCTGACGTTGGATGTTTGGCGGGATGGCGCGATGGCGTCGTTCACATTGGCGCCACGCCGCGTTGATATGCCCTTGGAAGCAGGCGGCTTTGAAACCCGTTGGTTGATTGGCATTGGCGGGTCGTTCTTTTTCAAAGCAGAAACCGAATCCGTGAGCGTTTTGAGCTCGTTTACAACGGCTTGGGATCAATTGACCCGCGTGTTGAGCGGATCACTGTCGGGGCTATGGCATGTGATGTCTGGTCAAATCTCAACCTGTAACTTGTCAGGACCCGTGGGCATTGCGCAGACCAGCGGCTCAATGGCCGAGCAGGGCACAGTCAATTACATTTGGTTTGTCGGGATGTTGTCGGCCGCGGTGGGGCTTCTTAATCTGTTTCCCGTTCCTATTCTCGATGGTGGCCATCTTGTGTTTTATGCCTATGAGGCTGTGTTCCGCCGGAAGCCATCCGAAAGCGTTTATAACGTTTTGATGCTTCTTGGTTTGGGGCTAATCGGCGCGATGATGATTTTTGCTTTGCTCAACGACATTTTGCTTTGCCCTTAAATGGGGCAGGGCATTGCCACAATTGTGCCATGTTTTTTCGTTAACTATTTAGCGATAAAGATGGAGTTCACGTAATGCAGTATATTTCTCAGGGCTATAAAGGCTTTTCATTCCTTGTTCGCTTGAATGCGGACCGGTTCATGATGCTGGGGACTTTGGTTGCAGCGCTTTATTTGGGCTCCTATCTCGCACTGGTCTAACGGTCTTTTTCAACATTATTGATCAGCAATAACGCGCCCATTGTGGCGCGTTTGTTCGTTTTGACATCACGCGCTTGGTCCGTTAACCCCTAGGTTACAGGGATGTTAAAACAGGCGATAAAATGAACCGTGGAAATGTCGGCGCTAAGGCGCAATCTAATACCGTAGGCCAGTGGCTATTTTTCGTTTTGTTTCTGGGGTTTAGTGCCCTTGTTGCAACCCAATCCTTCGCTCAAAGCTATACGTTCAGCACCGTTCAAATTGACGGAAACCAGCGTGTTGAGGATGGCACGATCCTGTCCTACGCGGGAATCACCCGAGGCGTTGCGGTTTCGGTTGGCGAATTAAACGACGCGGCCCAGCGGGTTCGCGCGTCTGGATTGTTCCAAACTGTTGACGTGGCCGCAAACGGTGGCACCCTTGTGATTACAGTTGTCGAGTTGCCGACGATCAATGTTATCAATGTTGAAGGTAACACCAAGATTAAAGACGCGGAGTTGATGGCTCTGGTCGGCTCTCAACCGCGTCGTGCCTATAGTGCGTCGCAGGCCGAACTCGATACGGCGGCCATTTCCGAGTATTACGCGACAAAGGGCCGTATCAGCGCAACTGTGCGCCCACGCCTTATTACACGGTCCGACAACCGTGTTGATCTGGTGTTTGAAGTCGTCGAAGGCGGCGTGACAGAGATCGAAAATATCGCTTTTGTCGGCAATCGCACTTATTCTGAAGGCCGTTTGCGCCGTGTCCTTGAGACCAAGCAGGCAGGTATTCTGCGGTCGATCATTGGACGCGATACGTTTGTTGAAGATCGCATCGCTTTTGATCGTCGTGCTTTGACTGACTTTTATCAGTCGCGCGGCTTTATTGATTTTCAGGTTCAAAACGTTGATGTTGCTTTGACCCGTGAGCGTGACGCTTACTTGGTCACTTTCAACGTGCAAGAGGGTCAAAAGTTTAGCTTTGGCAATGTCACTGTCAGCAGCGAAATTCCCGAAGCTGACGCCGCCGTTTTCCGCAAAGCGCTCACTGTGAAACCTGGCGTGGTTTATTCGCCAACTGTTGTTGATACAGATATTGCCCGCCTCGAGCGGCTTGCAATTCAGCTTGGGATCAATTTCGTGCAAGTCGATCCGCGCATCACGCGTAATGACCGCGACCAGACTCTTGATATTGAGTTCGCGCTTGTGCGTGGCCCGCGTGTTTTTGTGGAACGGATCGACATCGAGGGCAACAACACGACACTTGACCGTATCGTCCGTAACCAGTTCCGCACTGTTGAGGGTGACCCGTTTAACCCACGCGAAATTCGCCAGAGCGCTGAGCGTATCCGTGCACTTGGGTTTTTCTCGAATGCTGATGTGCAGGCGCGCGAAGGCTCAACTGCCAACCAAGTTATTGTTGATGTGAACGTCGAAGAGGCCAACACAGGGTCGCTGTCATTTGGTGGTAACTACAACTCTGACACAGGGTTTGGTCTTTTGGCTGCATATCGCCAGAGCAACTTTTTGGGACGCGGTCAGGCGTTAAGTTTCCAGCTGTCAACAGCGCAGTCAAACCGTGTCGCGTCCTTGTCGTTTGTTGAGCCGCAATTCTTGGGCCGTGATTTGTCGTTTGGTTTTGAGATGAGCTATGCCACTACGGACAATGAGAACGCGCTTTATGACACCGAGAAATTCAACTTCCGCCCGTCGTTGATCTTCCCCGTGAGCGAGAATGGTCGCCTGCAGTTATTCTATGCGCTTGAGTATAGCGACATCACTAGTGAGGATGCGGGCGAATTGATTGTTGAGGATGCGAATTTTGGTGGCATTTGGGCAAGTTCGCTTGGGTATTCTTACAGCTTTGATACGCGCCGCACAGGGCTTAACCCAAATGCGGGTGTTTTGCTGCGGTTTGGTCAGGAGTTTGGCTTTGGTGACGCGCAATATGTGAAAACCACTGCTTTGGCGGCGGCCGAAACCAAAGTTTACAATGAAGAGATCACTCTGCGTGCGACGATTGAGGGCGGTTACCTCGACTATTCCAAAGGCACGAGCCGTATCACTGACCGTTTCTTCCTTGGCAGCCGTTTGATGCGTGGCTTTGAACCCGGTGGCGTTGGGCCTCGCGATGCGACATCGGACGATGCATTGGGCGGAAACACCTTTGCCGTGGCGCGTTTGGAAGCGGAGTTTCCACTTGGGTTGCCAAGCGAGTATGGAATCTCAGGCGGTGCGTTCATCGACTATGGGTCTGTTTGGGATATTGGCCGCACGCCACCAGCGGGTACAGACGTTTTGTATAACGAATTCATACCACGCACAGTCGCTGGCGTGTCGTTGTTCTGGGATACGCCTGTCGGACCTTTGCGGTTCAACTTTTCAGAGGCATTGGACGCGCAGGAATTCGATAACGTGAAGAACTTCGATATTACGATTTCGACGAACTTCTAATGCGGGGACGCCTGATCAGTTTGGCGCTCCTTGGTGCGTTGAGTGTGGGCACCCAAGCTTTGGCGCAAGAGGCGCTGCCGCTTGGGCAGTCTACCTCTAGCGTTGTCCTGATAGATACCGACGAGCTGTTTCGTAGGACCCTTATGGGCAAACGGATATCGGCTGAGTTTGAAACGCGTGCGCGCGATCTGCAGGCCGAGAACGAACGGATCACAACGGCGTTGACCGCCGAAGAAAAGAGCCTGACCGAGCGGCGCCCAACGATGGATCCCGTCGCGTTCCGCAAAGAAGCCGCGGAATTTGACACAAGGGTGCAGGGCATTCGTCGGGCGCGCGATGCGGCAATTGCTTCGTTTGAAGCCGAACGCGATGCGGCACCACGGGCGTTCCTAGAGAAAATTCGCCGGATCGTTGGGGATTTGATGCTGGAGCGCGGTGCTGTCGCCGTATTGGACCAGCGGATTGTTTTCCTGAGTTTGGGCAGTGCGGACATCACGAACGACGCAGTTGCGCGGATTGATCTTGTCTTGGGGGATGGGGCCGCGCCCGCTGAGGGCGTTAGCCCCAATGTTGATCCAATTACAGAGCCGACACCCGAGGCAGTTCCAGAGCAATAGGCTTTGCTTGCGAGCCGTTTACCGCTTTGGTAGGTGTAGCCAAACGATTTAGAATGGACGGACCCTATGACCGACACGCCAACCACCGCAGATATTAAGCTGATCCAAAAGATTATTCCGCATCGCTATCCGTTTTTGTTGGTCGATAAGGTCCGCGATATTGACGGGTTGAAGTCCGCTGTTGGTATCAAGAACGTCACAATGAACGAGCCGCATTTTCAGGGCCATTTCCCTGGTAATCCGATTATGCCCGGTGTCACGATTGTTGAGGCGATGGCGCAGACCGCAGCCGTGATGATCGGCACCAGCCTTGGCCTGACGGACGGCAATCTGAACGTCTATTTCATGGCGATTGATAACTGCAAATTCCGCCGCATGGTTGTTCCGGGTGATGTGCTTGAGATGCATCTTGAGACGACACGCGGCAAGGCGGGCGGCAAGGTTTGGCGCTTTAAGGGTGTGGCAACGGTCGAGGGTGAATTGGCGGCAGAAGCCGAGTTCACTGCGATGATGGACCTCAAAGCCTGATGTCTGGCGTTCACCCCTCGGCGGTGATTGAAAACGGTGCTGTGATCGGCGATGGCTGTGTGATTGGACCGTTTTGCCTTGTTGGTCCTGATGTTGTTTTGGGCCAAGGCGTTGTGTTGAAATCCCATGTGGTTGTCACAGGGGATACTCATATTGGCGACGAAACGGTTGTTTTCCCTTTTGCCGTGATTGGTGAAATTCCACAGGATTTGAAATTCGGCGGCGAGAAAACGCGCCTGCGCATCGGCAAACGCAACCGCATCCGCGAGCATGTGACGATGAACACAGGCACGGCTGGCGGTGGTGGAGAGACCCGCGTTGGCGATGACGGTTTGTTCATGGCGGGCTGTCATATTGCCCATGATGCACAGCTTGGAAACCGCGTGATTATCGTGAATTCGAGCGCTGTTGCCGGGCACTGTATTATCGAAGACGATGTGATTGTCGGTGGCCTTTGTGGCATCCATCAATTTGTGCGTATCGGACAGGGTGCCATTATCGGCGCGCTCTCGATGGTCACCAATGACGTGGTGCCGCATGGATTGGTCATGGGTCCTCGAGGTAAGCTTGATGGGCTGAACCTTGTGGGGCTTAAGCGCAAGGGCGTCGCACGTGCAGATATTACCGCGCTGCGTGCTGCGTTTCAGATGCTCAAAGATGGCGAGGGCACGTTCTATGACCGTGCTGAGCGACTGGCAGGCGAAAGCGACAGCGCCTATGTGCAGCAAATGGTGGCGTTTATTTTGGGCGAAACCGACCGTAATTTCCTGACGCCTAGCTGATGTTGGCGCTGATTGCAGGGACGGGCGGTTTGCCTGCCGCGATCCTGAAGGGGCGCGAGGCCTATGTTTGCGCGATGGTCGGGTTTGTGCCCGACGTCCCCGTTGATATCACGTTTCGCATTGAGCATTTGGGCAGTATTTTGGCGCATCTCAAAGGGCAGGGCGTTACGGAGGTTTGCTTTGCGGGCGCTGTGAAACGACCCAGGATTGACCCAAGCGCCATTGATGCCGCGACCCGGCCTTTGGTACCTATCATTCAGGCTGCGATTGCGGCTGGTGATGACGGAGCCTTGCGGGCGGTCATCGGGATATTTGAGAATGCTGGCTTTGTCGTGCGGGCCGCCCATGAGCTCGCACGTGAGTTGCTGCCCGTTGCGGGAGTGCCGACCAAGCGCAAGCCAGACGCCGATATGATGGCAGAGGCGGTTCTTGGGGATCGCGTGTTGGTGAAGTTAGGCGAGATGGACCGTGGGCAGGCCTGTGTGATCTCTCACGGAATGTTGCTGGTTGAGGAGGGGCCTGAGGGCACTGATGCCATGATTGCAGAGGTCAAAGCCAAGGGCGGTATTTTGTTCAAAGGGCCAAAGCCCAACCAAGACCGCCGCGCGGATTTGCCTGTGATTGGCGTTGGGACGGCGCAGGGCGTTGTGGCTGCTGGTCTCGACGGAATTGTGATCGAAGCGGGCGGCGTGATGGTTTTGGACCTGCCCGAGGTCTTAGAAATCTTAAACGGGGCCGATAAAGTGCTTTGGGTGCGCCCAAGGACGGAAACCTGATGCGGTTCTTTGTAATCGCAGGCGAAGCTTCTGGCGATAAGCTGGGGGCGGCGCTGATGGCGGGGCTCAAGTCGCTGACCGACGTGACGTTTGACGGTGTCGGCGGGCCGTTGATGCAGGCCGAGGGGCTAGAGAGCCGTTTCCCGATGGATGAGTTGTCGGTCATGGGGCTGGCCGAGATTTTGCCGAAATACCGCAGCCTGAAGGCCCGCGTTGTGCAAATGGCCGAGGCCGTCCTTGCGAGCCAGCCTGATGTGTTGATTACGATTGATAGCCCCGATTTCTGCCTGCGGGTTGCCAAGTTGGTGAAGGCAAAATCGAATGTGCGTTGCGTGCACTATGTCGCGCCGACGGTTTGGGCGTGGCGTCCAAAACGGGCGGAGAAAATGGCCGCTCATATTGATCATGTCTTGGCGCTGTTCCCGTTCGAGCCGCCACTGATGGAAGCGGCGGGCATGCGGTGCGATTTTGTCGGACATCCTGTGGTGATGGATCATATTGCCACTGAGGCCGAGGCGGCTACGTGGGGTGGTGATGGGCCGTTGGTTTTGGTTTTACCAGGGAGCAGACGCGGCGAGGTGTCCCGCTTGATGGATCGCTTTGGCGAGGTTGCGGGGACTGTCGCGCAGGCCCATCCCGCAGCGCGGTTTGTGATCCCGACGACTCCGAATGTGACCGCGTTGGTGAAAGAAAAAGCCGAGACGTGGCCTGTCTCCGTGCAGGTATTATCTAGTGATGATAAAGCGTTAAAGCGCGGTCTATTCGCGGCCGCAGATGTGGCTTTGGCGGCGTCTGGGACGGTGTCATTAGAGCTTGCGGCCAACGATACACCGATGGTGATTGCTTATGACATGTCGTGGCTTAGTCGGATTATCATCAGTCGGATGTTGCTTGTGGATACGGTGACGCTGGTGAATTTGGTCAGTGACACACGGGTTGTCCCAGAATTTATTGGAAAGAACTGTCAGCCTGCGCCGATTGCGGCGGCGGTGCTTGATGTGCTCGCCGATCCGATCCGTCAACGTGACGCTATGGCTCTGACGATGGACCGCTTGGGCCGTGGTGGCGAGGCACCGGGAGTGCGGGCTGCTAAGGCCGTTTTAGACGGGATAAAAGGCGGCCGTCGAGGATGATGAGCCCAAGTGCTAAGATGCCAAAGCCAACGTAGGCATTCAGCGGCAAGGCCTCGCCTAGGGTTACGGCACCAAGAATAATCGCGACTGGGGCCACGGTGAGGGTCACGAGCATCAAGTTGCCAGAACCCGCCAAAGCCAACACACGGTAATACAGCAGGTAGGCCACAGCGGTGGCGATGATGGCGTAATAGCCAATCGCGAGCCATGTCGCGGGGGCGAGGTTGAGGGTGATGGGGCCTTCTATGATCCACGCGAGCGGGATCATGACGAGGCTTGCGCCCGTGACCATGCCCGCGGCGGCGACTTGGGGTTTGAGATGCCCAATGGTTTTGCGCGCCCAGACGCCAGCCAGCGCATAAGACAGAGTGCCGCCGACAACGGCGAGTTGGGCGATGCTGCGAAGGTCGAAATGGGTCAGGTTCGCGAGGCCAATCGCGGTGGCCACCCCAAAGAACCCGGTAGTGACACCGATTGCCTTGCGCCAGCTGAGTTTCTCGTCAGCAAAGAAAATCGCGGCAGCTATAACGCCAAAGATCGCGGTGGAGGCGTTAAGAATCGCGGTGAGACCTGTCTCGATGTGGAGTTGCCCCCACGCCATAAGCGAGAAGGGAATCACATTGTTCAGAATGCCCATCACAAGGAACGCGGCCCAGATGCGCGGTTCACGTGGGATTGGGAGCCGTTTGAAGGCGATGTAACCCCAGAGAATCAGCATGGCCCAGCCTGTGCGATGGGCCACGGCTGTTAGGGGACCAAGTTCATTGAGTGCCACATGCACAGAGAGGAAAGAGCCGCCCCAGATCAAGGACAGGATCGCGATAAGAAGCCATGAATGGCCAGAGATGGTTTTTTGAATTTGGGTCATTTGGGAGTAGTGGGCTGGGTTCGCGGCAAGGGCAACCCGTAACTTGCGCAACAAAAAAGCCCCAACCAAATTGGCGGGGCTTTTGAGGTAAGTCTTGCGGCTCACTTAGTAAGTGTAAGCAACTTTCAGACCGATCGCGACAGCGGAGTTGTCGCTGAAATCGGAGGGTGTCACTGTCGTGGCCGATGTTGGCACGTTTGTTGTCGCGTCACCGGCCATGATGTAGCGCATGCCACCAGTTAGCTCTACGCCGTTGGCCATTGTGTATGTACCGCCAAGAGAAACCGACGTGTAACCGTCGGTTGGAGCGAGGTTGGTCGCGATGCCGCCTTGTGCTTCTTCGTAACCGACCGAGAACGCACCAGAGAAGCTGTCAGAGAACTTGCGACCAACACCAAGTGTGTAGGTTACAGTGTCTTCGGACCAATCGACGAGAGGGCCGAACAACGTGTCTGTAATATGTGCTTCTTTCCAGCCAGCCCAATGGACCGAACCGAACACGAGCGTGTTAGCGGCAACGCCAGATTGAAAATCCAAGTTCCAAGTTTCTGGCATTTCTGCTGCGAGGTCGCCAAATGTGCCGTCGAGTTCAAGGTCGATAGCGCTGCTATATGTCAGTGCAACGCGCATCGCGATGTCTTTGCGTTCGTATGCAACACCGGCAACATAGCCTGTACCTGAGCCGGAAGAGTAGGTTGATGCATATACGGGCGCACCAAGCACGAGACCGTAGTTGCCGCTTGCAGTCAGGTAGCGTGGGCCGAAGTGAATGCTCATATTTTCATTGAACTTATAGCGGCCAACAGCAGTGATTGCTGTCGTATTGACCGTCGCAACTGTTCCACCCAGCGGGTAGCCAGGATCGGTGTTGGTATATGCAACATCTGCGCCGAATGGTTGGTCGATGATCAGCGCGAGCGACACTTTGTCATCAATGTCTGTTTTAAATGCCAAACCTGCGTTGCCATAGGCATTTAACATATTGCCAGAACCCAATGCGCCGCCAGCAATGCTACCGGATACGGAAGGTGTCACATAGCCGTAGCTAAGCTCAACATATTTGCCGTCTTCAAAGATTGCGCCGATGCTTT
>DFSO01000095.1:32653-36745 GCA_002378665.1 Loktanella sp. UBA3435
AGAAAGGTAAACCGCTAACGGTCAATTAATGACGCCACGTCAGCAAAACTCCACTGACCAAGCGTCACAAAAATACAATGCTATCGCGCTGCTTTTGCCTGTCCAAACCGGATGTTGAGGTAATTTGCGCCAAATATGAGCGCACCCCCAAGAAATATCAACGCATCCACAGGCTCGTCATAGAGCATGATTCCCACCACAGCGATGATCGGCAGTCGTGCAAAATCAATCGGCATGACCACCGAGGCGGGCGCGATGGACAGCGCTTTGGTCATACAGAAATGTGCTGTTAGCCCCGCAACTCCGATCAGACAGACCCACGGCAAGGTTTGCGCATTTGGCAAGGCGATGTCACCGTCAAAGCCTGCGAAGATCAGGCCAAGGCAGGCCTGGATCGCGGTGAGGAAGAACATGATGCAAGTGATGGTTTCGGTCTGGGTCAGTTTGCGCGTGGCGATTGCAGTCAGGGCAAAAGCAATCGCGCAAAGGGCAGCCGAGATGAGGCCTGCATTTATCGCCTCGGGGTCAGGACGCGCCACGATTAAGATGCCGATAAACCCGATAGCGGCGGCAATGGCACCGATTTTAGTGATCCGCTCGCCGATTAAGATTGGCGAAAGGAGAATGACCCAAATTGGCGTGGTGAATTCGAGGGCAAAGACTTGGGCCAGCGGAATCACCGTAATGGCAAAGAACCACAGGTTTTGCCCTGTGAAATGGGCTGCGTTTCGCATGATATGAAGCGGCAGTTTATCGCGGCGGATTTGTCCAAGTGTGCCTGCGAAGGATGCCACAGACAGCACAATCGCCAGCCCAACCAAAGAGCGATACAGCATGATTTCAAAGGTATCGAGATTGCTTGCTGCCACACGCCCAGCCACGGCCATGGACGTGAACGCGGTGATCGCACCGATCATCCAGAGGGCAGCTTTGAGAGTGTTGTTCATGCGCCAAACACTTCACGCAGGCGCGGGAGAGATCAAGCGGAATTACGCATTAAACAGATCTGGCACATCTTTGACGACTCTACTGACGATCATATCAATTGCGGCCCCGAGGAAAAACCCGTCAAGCACCATCCAAAACGGATTGCGCATGAAATCAGGGAGATAACTGATGTCTTGCATAGCGACATTGATCATATCGTAGCCAAAGATCACACAGAGGAAGGTAAACCAAGCGCCCATAGCACCGCCGCGCAGAACTGGCGGGAGTGGAAAGTTGAGAAGTGGAACGCGTTTGATGATCCCGATGACCCCGACAATGCCGCCAATCGAAATGAAGAGGGCAAAGATACCCCATGCAAAAAGTGGATCGGCATTTGGGCTGATGACGCGTGTCCCAAAAAAACCAAACAAACCGACCAAGAAACCGAGCCCTTTTGCCAACGCGGAACGTGTCATCATAGGTGTGAAATTGAACATAGCGGATCCTTTCAACGGTTTTGATGCTGTCAGGTTAGCACATATACGTCTGCTGCGGCATGATGTATATCAAAAGGTGAATTTGAAACGATCAATATCGGCCTCAAAGTGCTTGGAAATAAGGGTGCGGGTGTGGCCGGTGTAAAGGTCACGGTAGGCGTCGCTTTGGGAGGTCACGTTTCTGTTTTCATGCACACTTTCCAAGACCAAGCGCCCTTCGGTCATTTCGGCGATGTCTCGGATTGCCCTGTCAAAATCCTCAAGCTTAAAGACGTAATCCATCAGAAGATTGCCGTTCGGATCACAAAGCCATTCTGATTGGGTCTTATGAAGGGTCGGGTAAACGCAGGTGTCGCTTGCAAAGAGATGGTGTTCGACAAAGGTCTCGAAGGGGATGTGCTCTTGGAGCAGGATGCCTTCGCGGCGGGCATAAAGCGACACAGCGCGCGCCCACGGATTACGGACACATGCGAATTTGAACGCCGCTGTAAAGGTTCTGTCGGCCGCTTCCCTGAGAACTTGATCAGTCAAAGGCAGGGTGGATGGAAAGGAGCGGTTTTTTCCAAGCGACGCGCGCAGGAAGGCGGGATAAATCAGGTCGCGAATCTGGCAAATATTCAAATGCGGACCGGGCACCATCGGTTTGCCTTTTTGGCGCAATTGGGAACGGATCGAGTTCGAGCCTGTTTTTGGAACCGCGATAAAGATGCAGTTGTGCGGCAGGTTAAGGGCTTCGTTCACATGGGTGAAGCCAGTGCCTTGAAATGAGATTTCGGGCTGCATCATTATTTTCGCATCCTTTCTGGTGTCACACTTGATGCTGGGTGGATTGCAGCTTGTCATGACACTTGGGGTAATCGCTAATGCAGCAAGCCTTCAAGGCGATGTTCGGCCCAACCGCTTTGCTTGGCTGCACTATAAGCTATGGCGCGTAAGGCATTGAACCAAATGGCAATACTTTCGCGAAATAAGGCGGTCTTGTTGAAGCTTCCATCTCGATTGCGACGCACTTTTTCGGACATGACGAGCGCAATGCTGGGGGACTGCGCGTCCAATTCCCACACCGCCCATTTGATTGAGGTCCAAGAGCGTGGCAAGTGGAACGCCTCCGTCACGACGATCAGGGATGCGGCATCTGGGATTAGTGGCAACGAGAAAAGCGCGTTTTGTAAAGTGGAATGGGCGCGGTTTTCGGTCAGAATTGCTGAGGCGGGCAGGCCAAATGCAATTGCGTAGCGGCTCATTTGCCCCGCGGCACTGGGACCGTCAAAAGTAGAGGTCCCACCAGTGAATAGGATTACAGGCGCGAGGCCTGCGCGGTAGAGTTCCACGCAACGATCTACGCGATTGAGGGTGGATTCGGCCAAAACGCCATATTTATCCATGCCGCCGCCAAGGCAGATAATCGCGTCGGCAGGGACAATCTTGTTGAGCTCCGGTTCAGGCCAAAGGAACGTCCAGCAAACCATCGCAAGCGACATAGCGACATAAGCCGCAATGCAAAGCTTGATCCATCGCCCGAAAATACGAGCGATGGGTCTTATTCCCACTCAATCGTTCCTGGAGGTTTGGAGGTGATGTCGTAGGTCACTCTGTTGATGCCTTGGACTTCGTTGATGATCCGCGTCGCCGTTTCGCCCAAGAATTCATGGGTGAAGGGGTAATAGTCGGCGGTCATGCCATCGACGGAAGTGACAGCACGTAGCGCACAGGCGAAGTCGTAGGTCCGACCGTCACCCATCACGCCAACAGTGCGCACAGGCAGGATCGCGACGAAAGCTTGCCAGATTTCATCGTAAAGCCCGTGTTTGCGGATTTGATCGATGTAGACCGCGTCGGCCTTGCGCAAAATTGCAAGCTTTTCTGACGTGATCTCACCGGGGCAACGGATGGCTAAACCTGGGCCAGGGAACGGGTGACGCCCAATGAAGGACGGCGGCAAGCCAAGTTCTACGCCCAGCGCGCGGACTTCGTCTTTGAAGAGTTCGCGCAGGGGTTCAACAAGTTTGAGGCCCATCTTTTCGGGTAGGCCACCGACGTTGTGGTGGCTTTTAATGGTCACGGAAGGTCCGCCAGAAAACGACACAGATTCGATCACGTCTGGATAGAGCGTCCCTTGGGCAAGGAATTCTGCGCCTTCAATGGTATTCGCGTGTTTCTGGAACACGTCGATGAAGAGGCGGCCAATGATCTTGCGCTTGGTTTCGGGGTCGGATTGGCCCTCAAGTTCGCCCATGAACAGGTCTTGCTCGTCGGCATAGATCAGCGGGATGTTGTAGTTTTCACGGAACATTTTGAGGACTTCTTCGGCCTCGTTTTGGCGCAAAAGGCCGTTGTTCACGAAAACGCAGGTCAATTGGTCGCCAATCGCTTCGTGGATCAGGACCGCAGCAACAGACGAATCGACGCCGCCAGACAGGCCGCAGATGACTTTCTTGTCGCCGACTTGGGCGCGGATCGCAGCGATCGCTTGTTCGCGGTAGGCGCCCATTGTCCAGTCGCCCTTAAAGCCCGCCAATTTGACGAAGTTCTCATAGAGCTTGGCGCCGTTGGGTGTGTGGTGGACCTCCGGGTGGAACTGCACGGCGTAGAAATTGCGCGACACGTCAGCGGTGATCGCGAAAGGCGCGTTTGGCGAAGTGCCATAAACCTCAAAGCCGGGGGCGAT
>DFSO01000009.1:0-11459 GCA_002378665.1 Loktanella sp. UBA3435
ACGTCAAAGGCGGCGCTGCCTGCAGCGCTCTTTGGCTTGGGCGGTGTGCTGTATCGCTACCGTCCTGAGGGAGACATGCGCACGATCCTGTTTGCCGTGGCGATCTCGCTGATTTTGCACCCTGCCCTGACATTTGGCCTTGGCAAATGGTTCAACCTCTCAACGCCGGAACTGCGCTCGGCGGTGATCACGGGTGCGATGGCACCAGGTGTGAACGCCTATCTGTTTGCCGACATGTATGGTCGCGCCCGCCGTGTGGCAGCCTCCGCCGTTTTGATTGCGACGGGGCTGACCATCCTCACGGCATGGGGTTGGCTCGCGTTACTGCCCTAGGTTGGCGACATACCACGCAGACGCTCTGACCTGCGGCGCAGGATTTCGAGCGTCGCAAGCAGCATGATCGAGACACAGACAAGGATCGTGGCCACGGCCAAGATTGTCGGGCTGATCTGCTCGCGCAGGCCTGTGAACATCTGCCAAGGCAGGGTTTTCTGCGCGGCCGCACCGACAAAGAGCACCACGACGACTTCGTCAAACGAGGTGATGAAGGCGAAGAGTGCGCCAGAGATCACGCCAGGCAAAATCAGTGGCATTTGCACACGGAAGAAGGTGACAGTCGGTGTCGCCCCCATGTTCGCTGCAGCACGTGTCAGAGAATTGTCAAAGCCGACAAGCGTCGCCGTTACGGTGATGATCACAAACGGAATACCCAAGGCTGCGTGCGCCAAGATCACTTTGATATAGCCTGAGAGCGATTTGGAAATCCCAAAGGTGTCTTCCATCCACAGGCCCATTTGGCTGTAGAAAAAGAACATGCCTGTCGCTGAGATGATCAAAGGCACGATCATCGGCGAGATCAGGATCGCCATGATTGCGCGGCGGAATGGCACGTGGGATTGGCTAAGGCCAATCGCGGCCAATGTACCCAAAGTGACCGAGATGATTGTCGCGAAAGGTGCGATAATCAGTGAGTTTTTCATCGGGCGCAGCCAGTCTTGGTTGGTAAAGAAGTCTTGGTAATGCTTGAGCGAGTAGCCCGCAGGATCAAGCGACAGCATTTCTGGCGTGAAGGTAAAGAAGTCTTGCGCGTTAAATGACAGCGGGATGATCGTGACAATCGGTGCGACCAAGAAGAACAGGATCGCGCCGCAGATGAACTTAAAGGTGTTGTGCCACAGGACTTGGCCTGTCGTGGCATAGGGTGGCAAACTGCGGCGATATTTGCCCAAGTGCAGCCAGTAAGCGCACCAACCCAAAATCGCGCCAGCGCAAAGCCCGACAACAAGCCCCATCGCACCACCCGTCAAAAGACCGATGATCCCGATGACGCCAATCGTGGCCCAGCGACCAGTTTTATAAGGCAGCATTGTTGCCAAGACATAGGCGATAATCGCACCTGCAATCGCGCCTGAAACGATGCCCAATCCGGCACCTATTCCTGTGGCCTGACCTGCGAGGAGGCCAAAGAACCCACCCAATGCAGCCGTGACGGGAACGGTGAAGCCTAGCAGGCTCGGCGTTGGCACGAGGCCGTTGTATACTACTTTTGCCATGACCTTAGCCTCCCAGTTTCACGTTATCGATGCCAACGATTCGGTCGTAAGCCCAGTAGAGTAGCATCACGACCGCAAGCAGGATGGTGCCCAAGGCGGCGGCCAAACCCCAGTTCAAAGAGCTGGAAATATGGTAGGCGATCCGGTTGGAAATAAAGACGCCCTTTGTGCCGCCCACGATTTCTGGCGTGATGTAGTAGCCAATCGACAGGATGAACACGAGGATCGAGCCCGCGCCGATACCTGGCACAGATTGTGGGAAGTAGACGCGCCAGAAGGCTGTCCAATCGGTGGCGCCCAATGATTTGGCGGCCCGCAGGTAGGCTGGCGGAATTGTCTTCATCACCGAGTAAAGCGGCAGGATCATGAAGGGCAGCAAGATATGCGTCATCGCAATGATCGTGCCCGTTGCGTTGTTGATAAGCGCAAGCCGTCCACCATCAGACACGATGCCCAGCCAGACGAGGATATCGTTGATAACCCCCTGCTGTTGCAGCAAGATTTTCCACGCCGATGTCCGCACCAGAAGCGAGGTCCAGAAGGGCAAAAGCACGAAGATCATCAAAAGGTTAGCTGTCCGCGCTTGTAAGTTGGCCAAAAGCCACGCCACAGGATAGCCAAGCAAGATGCATGACGCCGTAATTGTGACCGACATCAGCAAAGTGCGCCAGAACAGCGTGAGGTAGATCTGCTGGTCTTCATCACGCCAGGCAGGTCCGTCGACTGTCTTTTGCATATCGATCGAATTGAGGAAGTAGCCGTTTGTGATCTTCGGGCTGTAGCGTTTCATCAGGGTCCAGACCTGAGGATCAAGCCAATCTTTATCAATTTTGCGGAACGCTTCGGACAAGACTTCGACTTCCAGATCAGGCACGATGGCTGCTGCGGCTGTAAGTTTCGCACCAATGTCACCTTCAAGCGCCGGATCACCGTTGCGGCTAAGGTCTTGATAAAGTGCTAAGTAAACTGTGTTCCAAAGCTTGGCTTTGAGCGGGCTCTTTTTGCCTTCATCTTGGTAAAACCGCGCGAAAGCCGCGTAGGCATCGGAAGTATAGGGCAAGATTTCGGCGATGTCTGGGTTCACGCGGAAATAGCGTGTTTTTGCATCTTCTGGATCCTCAGCAACGGCTTCTAGCCATGCAGGCGAGGCGATCAGATCGGCGAAAGTGGTTGAGTCTTTGAAGGCAGGATCAAGGGCTACGAAAGCATCGCCATAATCGCCACCAATCTTATCAACACCCCTGCCCGATTTACGGAACAAGGACGAAATACCCGGTGCTTCGTAGTTGAGGCGCGAGCCAAGACGGGTGTGGTTTTTACCTTCGGCCGCGACGACCATGTCTTGGGTCAGTGCGTAGAAAACATCTTCGCTTGGCGCTTCGCCTGACTTCACGGACCAATCCCCAAGTGAGGCGGTCGTACGTGGCAAGGTGTCGCTCACGATTGTGTTTTCGACCGAGCGGAACAGCATTTGTCCAATCGGCACGATGAATGTGATCATGATGAACAACAGCAGCGGCGCAATCAGCATAAGCGAGCGCATCTTTTGTCGGCGCAAAGCGCGGTTCAGGCTGGCCTTCAGTGGGCGGCCATCGGCGGCGACCATTGGTCCTGCTGCATCTGTCATTTTTAATTGTCCCCGTTGTGGTTCCGCAGCCCCTCATTTGGCGGGGGCTGCGGTGTTCTTATACCCGCGCGTTGCCGCGCAGATGTTGGCTTAGTTCGCCAACCATGCCTGGAATTTTGCGTCCAGATCGTCACGGTAGTCAGCCCAGAACTCGTAGTTTGTCACGAAGACGTTCTCGGAGTTTGCTGGATCTGTTGGCATGTGCTCAGCCATTGGGATGCCCAATGTGCCGTGATCGCCAACCAGCGGTGCGGAAGATGCACGTGCTGGACCGTAGGAGATGTACTTGGCTTGATCAGCAAGACGCTGTGTGTCTGTTGCGAAGAACAGATAGTCTTTTACACGTGCAAGACGCTCGTCGGACAGGCCAGCTGGAACGATCCAACCGTCAAAGTCCAGCATCTGTGCGTCCCAAAGCATACCAATCGGCTGGTTCTGTTCTGCGATTGCAGAGAACAGACGGCCGTTGAATGTGGAGCCCATGACAACTTCGCCATCAGCCAAAAGCTGTGGAGTTTCTGCACCAGCAGACCACCAGATTACGTCGTCTTTGATTGTGTCGAGCTTAGCAAAAGCTTGGTCTTGGCCTTCTGGTGTTGCCAGAACTTCGTAGATGTCGTCTTTTGCAACGCCGTCACACAGCAGAGCCCACTCAACGTTTGCGAGTGGCTTTTTCGCCAAAGCGCGCTTGCCTGGGTATGTTGTTGTGTCGAAGATTGCGCAGATGTCTGTTGGTGGTGTTTCGCCAACCATGTCTGTGCGGTAGCCAACAGTTGTCGAGAAAACGATCTGTGGGATAAAGCAATCAGAGATGATGCTGTCGCCGAAGTCTTCGGAAGCGGATGTGCCATCTGCCGCAGGAGCAAGCATTTCATCGTGGTCGATTTCAATCGCCAGACCTTCGTCGCAAAGGCGGATCGCATCAGCGGCCTCTACGTCGACGAGATCCCAAGTGATGTTGCCAGCTTCGGACATCGCACGCAGCTTTGCCACAGCTTCGCCTGAGCTTTCGTCGTTGACGATCGTGATGCCTGTGTTGGCAGCATATGGGTCGTGGTATGCGCCCTGCTGTGATGCGGAATAGGCGCCGCCCCAGCTAACGATTGTCATCGTGTCTGCCATATGCGCATCTGCGAATGCAGCTGTACCAGCAAGCGTAATGGCAGATGTCGCCAATAGAGTTGTTGTGAGTTTCATTTATACTCTCCCGTTTAGATACCCGGTGGTTACTTGGTGGAGAGACCTTCCGGGCGGAAGCCTCTCCTTTTCTTGCGGCTCTTGAAACGCTTAAGCGTCCAAGGCGCGGCAATCTTGGGCAAGCCAGCCGATTTCAATTTGCTGACCTGGCTTCAGGCGCTCTTGATCGGGGGCGTTGCGTGATTTGATGACAAAGTCGTCCTTGCCAGCAACCCGAAGGCGCGTGCGGAAAATGTCGCCCATGTAGACGAACTCAAGCACTTCGGCCTTTAGCGTGTGGGCGCCTTCCATCAGGCGTTCTTTCTTGAACTCAACGCGCTCTGGGCGGATCGAGACCTTTGTCCGTTCGCCAACAGCCGACACGTTCACTGGGATCGCGTCAATGATATCGCCGCTATCAAGCTGCACGATACATGTGTTGCCTTTGATCTCTTTAACAACACCTTCTAGTGTATTGTTTTCACCGATAAATTGCGCAACGAAGCTGTTCTGAGGCTGCTCGTAAAGCTCATCAGGTGGGGCCAATTGCTGAATGCGGCCATCCTCGAACACAGCGACGCGGTCTGACATTGTCAGGGCCTCTGTCTGATCGTGGGTCACGTATACAACTGTAATGCCAAGCTGGTGCGCGAGGTTCGTGATCTCGAACTGGAGCGTTTCGCGTAACTGTTTGTCAAGTGCACCGAGTGGTTCGTCCATCAAGACCAGTTCAGGTTCAAACACGAGCGCACGTGCAAGCGCGATCCTCTGCTGCTGACCACCAGAAAGCTGCGTCGGACGGCGGCCTGCGAAATCTTGCATCTGGACCATACCCAGCGCGCGCATCACCTTTGCCTCACGATCCGACTTGCCAATCTTGCGAACCTCAAGAGGGAAGGACAGGTTCTCGGCCACGGTCATATGCGGGAACAGTGCGTAGTTTTGGAACACCATGCCAATGCCGCGCTTATGCGGCGGAATGTGGTTGATCGAGACACCATCAAGCTTGATCTCGCCATGTGTCGCGGTCTCGAACCCTGCGAGCATCATCAGGCAAGTTGTCTTGCCCGACCCTGATGGCCCAAGCATCGTCAGAAACTCGCCTTTCGGCATCGAGAGGTTCAGGTCCTTAACAACCAACTTCTCACCATCGTAACTCTTTTGCACGCGTTCGAATTCAACGAATGCACCTTCGTTTGAAGAATTTGACACTTAAGTCTCCCTGATCTCTCGGCAGCTTGGGCTGCGCTCTTGAAGGGAGACTAAAGCAAGGGGTTGCGCATATTGCAACCGATATCCTAAAAATTTGGCACTGTTAGCGGTATCGCCAATGAAATTAGCAATTCCTCCCGCTGAACGACCAACTAACAGGCATTTGTCCTGCAAAAGCGAGTGCTTGCGGGAAGCCTAAAGGGCAAGTTACAACTCTTAGGGGAAAGCATCTGGTGCGGTCGGAGGGACTCGAACCCTCACTCTTGTTACAGAACAGCGACCTCAACGCTGCGCGTCTACCAATTCCGCCACGACCGCAAAATCGATGACTGCCGCTCCTCTAGACCATGGTCGCAGGCTTCTCAAGTGGAAAAATGCGCGATTTTGGAACTGATTTGATAAGGCGGCGTTTTTGGCGGATTGTGTTAATCACCAAGGCCGTTACCCCAAGGCCGATCACCACAAAGCCATGTGCAGGGTTTTCAGGGAAAAACGCGTGATTTGTGGCGCGTCCGGGGAGGAAGTTGGCCAAACCTGCAAGTATCAGGCCGTACCAATAGAGGTTGCGCATGACCAAACGATGCAGCGCGATACGGCCGGCAATGACGTGACGGATGGCGGTGTAAAGCGACCACAGCGTGAAAATCGCGAGGCCGTAAATCGGGCTCAACGGGCCGATCACTGCAAAACTGTGAATCGTGAAGGACGACAGCGCGACCCCTGCCATGCAGATGACCCAAATGTAGCCAATGATTTTGTGGGTGCGATTCTTTTTGCGCATATAAAGCGCGACGGGTCCGAGAATCAGCGAAATCATCGCCAGCGCAAAGTGCAGTTGAATATTCGGGGCGGCGGTCAGATAAGGGGCAAGTGTCATTGAAGTCTCCATCATTGGCTGTTTGAGTGCGATGAGGGCTTCATGACGCGGCGCTTTGGTTGCGCCAATTTCGGATACGTAAAATAAGGGTTTTCTTCGTGTATAAGCGGCAATTGCAGCCTGCGCTTCGTGAATGGCGGGACCATATGACCGCCCCTTTGACGCTTTTGGTGTTTGGCGCGGTGTCGATTGTGCTGGCGATTGTTGTGCCGTTTGGCGCGGGATCTGAGGTTTCTACTGTCGCCCGCTTTGGCTATTGGTTGCTGACGGTTGTGACGACCTATGGCGCGGGTGCGTTGATCAACGGGCTGACGGGTCGGCTGCTGCGCCAGTCCCTGCCTGTTGTCATCGCGGTCAGTTGTATTGCCACAGGCATCGCCATTTCCGCGCTGGTGACGGGGATCAACTATATTGTGCTGGATTATCTGCCTGCGGCGTCTGACCTGCCGATTTACCTCGGCAATATCTTTGTCATCGCCTTTATTATTGCGGGGCTGTTTCATGCGGTGAACAGACCGCGCGAGGCCACAACCGCCCTGCCCCCGTCGATCCTTGACCGCTTGCCCTATGAAAAACGTGGTCGCCTGATGGCCCTGTCGGTTGAGGATCACTATGTGCGGATCATGACGAGCAAGGGCGCGGATGTAGTTTTGCTGCGCCTATCCGATGCGATGCGCGAAACGGGGGATGAGCTGGGTTTGCAGGTGCACCGCTCCCACTGGGTGGCGCTGTCTGCTGTGAAATCTACGCGCCGCGACGGTGACCGCGCGATCCTGACCTTAACCACTGGCGAGGACATCCCCGTCAGCCGCCGCTATATGCCCGACATCAAGGAGGCTGGCCTTTTGGCCCGATAAGTAATGGTTGAATGGATTATCTCGGAGGGGCTGACCGACTACGAAGAAGCCGTCGCAGTCATGGAGGCTCGCGCAGATGCGATTGCGCGTGGTGAGGCGGACGAGCTGATCTGGCTGGTCGAGCACCCTCCCCTCTATACCGCTGGCACCTCGGCCAAAGTCGAAGATTTGGTCTCGCCCGACCGTTTCCCCGTGCATCAGGCCAAGCGCGGCGGACAATATACCTACCACGGTCCGGGGCAGCGGGTGGCCTATATCATGCTGGATGTGGGCAAGCGCGGGAAAGACGTGCGGGCCTTTGTTTGCCAGATCGAAAACTGGATCATCGCGACGCTGGATAGGTTTAACGTCAAAGGCGAGCGGCGCGCAGGGCGTGTCGGCGTTTGGGTCACGCGGACGGATAAGCCGTTGCAGGCGGATGGAAACCCGCAGGAAGATAAAATCGCGGCGCTTGGAATACGCTTGCGCAAATGGGTCAGCTTTCACGGGCTGTCGATCAACGTCGAACCTGACCTGTCACACTTCACCGGGATCGTGCCCTGCGGGATCACAGCGCATGGGGTCACATCGCTGGTTGATCTTGGGTTGCCCGTGACGATGGACGACGTGGATGTGGCGCTTAAGCAGACGTTTGAGGCGAGCTTTCCTTCAAACGCATGAGGACCAGTTATGGAAGACATCGTATTCTTCACAACCCCAGCAGAGTTTCGCGATTGGTTGGAGGCGCATCATACGCGGGCCAGTGAACTTTGGGTCGGGTATTATCGAAAAGATACGGGGCGCCCAAGCCTGACGTGGTCTCAGTCTGTTGATGTTGCTTTGTGTTACGGCTGGATCGATGGGGTGCGAAATAGTATTGACGACCAAGCCTACAAGATCCGCTTCACGCCGCGCAAGAAGGCAAGCATCTGGAGTGCGGTGAACGTCAAAAAGGTCGAAGCGCTGATCAAGTCGGGAGAGATGAAGCCTGTCGGACTAGCGCCTTATCACAGCCGAACGGACGCCGTCGGGTATACATCTGATGACAGAAACGTACCGCTGGCCAAAGAATACGAGGCGCAGATTGAGGCGAACCCAGTGGCTTGGAAGTTTTTCAGCGATTTGGCGCCGTCTTACACCAGAGATACAATTTGGTGGATCATGAGTGCGAAGAAAGAAGAAACAAGGCTGCGCAGGCTTGGCATTTTGATTGAATCCGCTGAAGCTGGTTTAAGGATACCGACTTTACGCAAGAAAGCTTGAATGGTCCCAAGGATTGAGCGCGGGATTTCAACGTTTGAGGCCACGTCGTTGTTAGGAAAACAATTGAGCAAAAATCTACTTCGTTCTCTGATTGTTGTCTTAGTCTTATGGGCTGTTGCCGCCACTATTGGTCACTTTATTCCGGAAAAGGACGTTTTAGTTGCGTTTGAGGTGCGCCAGACAAAAGATGGGCCTGACATATCGCGGCGTGTTCAAAAGATCGTCGGCTATGTGCCTGAACGCGTCATTACTACGTCCCCCGCTCTCGGGCGCATTTTGGCGTTGAAGCCCGAGAACGGCACAGAAATTGCCTATAAGATAGAGGCGCATAGAACTGTCCACGTCTATATTATCGGACAATCGCCAGCCCCTCTTTTGTTTACATTCATTCCCGGAAGGCTTGGGCATCGCTCCAGTTACCAGATTATTTTGCAAAACGCCGAGGAATAAAGCCGTATTTTTCATCGTACTACCCAAAGGGGTGCGCCAAATTAACCCAGTCTTATATCGTAATGGATTATTGCCCCTAAAGGCACAACACACTAGAACAAGTCCAAACGCGTGGACCCGACGACTCGTGGTCCGCATATCTGTAGCCAAACTGAGGAGAGCCACATGGCAGATGCAGCCATCCACGGCCATGAAGACAATCGGGGCTTTTTCACCCGTTGGTTCATGTCCACTAACCATAAAGACATTGGTATTCTTTACCTTTTCGTAGCTGGCGCCGTTGGCTTCATCTCCGTGTGTTTCACTGTCTACATGCGTCTCGAATTGATGCACCCTGGTGTGCAATACATGTGCCTTGAAGGCGCACGTTTCATCGCGGATAGCGCATCTGAATGTACGCCAAACGGCCACCTTTGGAACGTTATGATCACCTACCACGGTGTGTTGATGATGTTCTTTGTTGTTATTCCTGCGCTGTTCGGCGGCTTTGGTAACTACCTGATGCCGCTCCAGATCGGTGCGCCAGATATGGCGTTCCCGCGTCTGAACAACTTGTCCTTCTGGATGTATGTTGCTGGTACGTCTTTGGGTGTCGCTTCCATGCTGACACCTGGTGGCAACGGTCAGCTTGGCTCTGGTGTTGGTTGGGTTCTGTATCCACCGCTCTCCACTTCCGAGGCTGGTATGTCGATGGATCTTGCGATCTTTGCGGTTCACCTTTCGGGTGCCTCTTCGATCTTGGGCGCGATCAACATGATCACAACCTTCCTGAACATGCGTGCCCCTGGCATGACATTGCACAAAGTGCCGCTGTTCTCATGGTCGATCTTCGTGACGGCTTGGTTGATTCTTCTCGCACTTCCAGTGCTTGCAGGTGCGATCACAATGCTTCTGACGGACCGGAATTTCGGCACCACCTTCTTCCAACCTGAAGGCGGCGGCGACCCGATCTTGTATCAGCACATCTTGTGGTTCTTTGGTCACCCAGAAGTTTACATCATCATCATCCCTGGCTTTGGTATCATCAGCCACATCATCGCGACATTCTCGCGCAAGCAGATCTTTGGCTACCTGCCAATGGT
This sequence comes from Loktanella sp. UBA3435, assembly GCA_002378665.1. GTDB lineage: Bacteria > Pseudomonadota > Alphaproteobacteria > Rhodobacterales > Rhodobacteraceae > Yoonia. Next base: position 10,077 of record DFSO01000009.1, read on the forward strand.
TTACGCGATGGTTGCGATTGGTGTTCTGGGCTTCGTCGTGTGGGCGCACCACATGTATACTGTCGGGATGTCCCTGACACAGCAGTCCTACTTCATGATGGCCACAATGGTGATTGCGGTCCCGACTGGGGTTAAGATCTTCTCGTGGATTGCTACGATGTGGGGCGGCTCGGTTGAGTTCAAAACACCAATGGTTTGGGCAATGGGCTTCTTGTTCCTCTTCACCGTTGGTGGGGTGACTGGGATCGTTCTGTCACAGGCTGGTATCGACCGCGTTTACCACGACACTTACTATGTTGTTGCGCACTTCCACTATGTGATGTCGCTGGGTGCAGTGTTCTCGATCTTTGCGGGGATTTACTTCTACTTCCCGAAGTTCACCGGGAAAATGTATCCTGAGTGGGCAGGCCAGTTGCACTTCTGGGCGATGTTCATCGGTGCAAACTTGACATTCTTCCCACAGCACTTCTTGGGTCGTCAGGGCATGCCACGTCGCTACATCGACTACCCAGATGCCTTTGCAACATGGAACTACGTGTCGTCAATGGGTGCGTTCCTGTCCTTCGCGTCGTTCTTGTTCTTCATCGGTGTGATGGTTTACTCGCTGAAGTGGGGCCGCAAGGTCACTGAGAACAACCCATGGAACGAGTTTGCGGATACACTGGAGTGGACATTGCCTTGCCCACCACCAGAGCACACATTCGAGACGCTGCCAAAGCAGTCTGATTGGGACAAAGGCCACGCGCATTAATGCGTAAGCCATAGCTGAAATTGGAAAGGGCCTCGCAATTGCGGGGCCCTTTTTTGTTACGGCCCCGCGACCAAACTGCACATTTGTCTCTTGCTGAAACTACGCTATCTCTTGACCATGCCGTACCAATGGACCCCTCCCCCGCCGCATCACGGGCCCGTATGGGCATTAGAGCTATGGCCCTATAGATCATTGCGACGCAAGGAGTTCGCGATTTTCTTTGGCGTTACCGCATGCCTGATCACCCTGCCACTTCTTGCAATGCTAGGGAGCATGGTTTTGTGGGGTATTCTGCTGCCTTTTGTGCTCATGCTATGGGCGCTTTGGAAGGCAATCGACGTCAGTTATCGCCGCGGTGAAGTGCTCGAAAGCTTTGTTGCCGATGCGCAAAAAGTGACCCTCACGCGCATGAATGCGGATGGCACAATGCAGGTTTGGCAAGCGAACCGGTATTGGGCGACACTTCATTTGCACCCGAAGGGCGGGCCTGTTGAGAATTATCTGACATTGCGTGGTGGCGATCGGGAGGTCGAGATCGGAGCGTTCTTGGATACCAAAGAACGGCTGGCACTTTATGACGATCTGAAGCGCGCGTTGCGGATGCCGCAGTGACGATGGGTCAAGACCCATCC
>DFSO01000009.1:11722-19473 GCA_002378665.1 Loktanella sp. UBA3435
ACCCATCCCCTTTGTTTAGCCCAAACGATCTTTGACCAATGGGCCCGTTTTGCCAAAGTCCATTTGGCCCGTGTATTTATCCTTCAGCACAGCCATCACCTTGCCCATGTCGCGGATGCTTTCGGCCCCAACTTCGGCAATTGCGGCGTCAACAGCTTTTGCTGATTCTTCTTCGTTCAGCTGGCGTGGCAGATAATCTTCGATGATCTTGATCTCGGAGAGCTCCTTCTCCGCCAGTTCGAGCCGCCCGCCCTCTTCATAGGCACGCGCGCTTTCTTGGCGTTGCTTAACCATTTTGCCCAATATCGCAAGAATTTCAGGATTGCCGACAAGACCCTCGTCGCCGGTTCCACGCAGTGCAATGTCACGATCTTTAATCGCTGCATTAATCAGCCGAAGTGTCGATAAACGCTCAACATCCTTTGCTTTCATTGCCACTTTAAGGCCCGCTGTGATTTGATCGCGCATGTCCATGATGTCCTCAATGGTGTCTTTCTTTGAAGGCGCAACATAGGGATATCTGCGACAACTGACAACCAGTGCCGTTGCGGCGCGCATCCCCTGTTTACCTTGGCACTTCGGCCCTTGACCATGCCCGCCCCCACCCGTAAACCCAGCACAATTTGGCGCAAAAAGGACATACACGATGGCACAATCTGAACAGATGAAACCGACGGCTTGTCTTGCTCTGGCGGATGGGACCGTCTTTTACGGCTACGGCTTCGGCGCCACAGGCGAGGCCGTAGCAGAACTTTGCTTTAACACCGCAATGACGGGCTACCAAGAAATCATGACCGACCCCTCTTATGCGGGCCAGATCGTGACCTTCACGTTCCCTCATATCGGCAACACAGGCGTGACCCCTGAGGACGACGAGACAGCCGCCCCAGTCGCTGCGGGCATGATCGTGAAATGGGATCCGACACTCTCTTCAAACTGGCGTGCGACCCAAGAGCTTTCGCCTTGGATGGCCTCACGCGGGCGCATCGGCATGGGCGGTGTTGATACCCGCCGTTTGACCCGCGCTATTCGCCAGCAAGGCGCGCCGCATGTTGCTCTTTCCCATGACCCCGAAGGTAACTTTGATATTGACGCGCTTGTAAAAAAAGCACGCGGCTTTGCGGGTCTTGTTGGCCTTGATTTGGCCAAAGATGTGACCTGCGCGCAGTCCTACCAGTGGAATGAGATGCGTTGGGCTTGGCCTGATGGGTTTGCGCCGCAAGCTGACCCAAAATTCAAAGTCGTAGCTGTCGATTTCGGCGCGAAACGCAATATCTTGCGCTGCCTTGCCTCTGCGGGTTGCGACGTGACGGTTTTGCCTGCGTCGGCCACCGCCGAAGAGGTCTTATCCCACAATCCCGATGGCGTGTTCCTGTCCAACGGTCCGGGTGATCCAGAAGCAACGGGCGTTTATGCCGTACCGATGATCCAAGGCGTCTTGGCCAAGTCAGATTTGCCCGTCTTTGGCATATGCCTTGGCCACCAGATGCTTGCACTTGCTGTTGGAGCAAAGACCATCAAGATGAACCACGGCCACCACGGCGCGAACCACCCTGTGAAGGACAACGACACGGGCAAGGTTGAAATTACGTCGATGAATCACGGCTTTGCTGTCGATAGTCAAACACTGCCCGAAGGTGTCGTCGAGACGCATGTGTCCCTGTTTGATGGGTCCAACTGTGGTATCCGCTTGGCTGACCGTCCTGTCTTTAGCGTCCAGTACCACCCAGAAGCCAGCCCCGGCCCGCAGGACAGCTATTACCTATTCGAGCGGTTTGCCGCAGCCATGGCCGCAAACGCGAAACAAGCGGCGCATTAACGCGCCGTTAACTTTGATGTAGGAAAGATGAACCTCATTCTATGGGGGCATCATGTCTACTGCGCCAGACTATAACGCTAAGCCAACGCTTCCGTTTCAAGAGCTTAGCCCCCTCACGCATCTTCTTGCGGTTGAGGGTAAACTTTCCCATGCTGACGGGATTGATGCGGAAGTTATGGCCATTCGCGCCGGTATTCGCGTGGCGGATGTCGTACAGTCTTGCTTCGATATTTCTGCTTATACGCTCGCGGAGGCCTATTCGACGATCTATCAAGCACAGCGCGTCAACCCAACAGAATGCCTGCCAGACGCACAGCTTTTAACCACATTCGGGCCCGCGCGCGCGCTGTCGCTGCGACTATTGCCGTGGCAAAAGATGGGGACGGATACGATTATTCTGACCGATCGCCCCGATCATTTTGACCGACATATTGAGATGCTGCGAGAATAGTTTGGCCCCGTCCGTTTGGCCATTACAACCCGCGACGAGATCAACAGCGCGATCACCAATCTGTGCGCGGCGTCGCTAGCGCGCGGTGCAGAAACCCGTGTTGCAGCCTCGATGAGCAGCCGCAATTGGAACGCCCATAGGGCTATGATATTCGGCCTGTGCGTTTTGTTCGCTCTCGTGTTTCTATTTGTTCAGTTTCCCACCGCGACATTTCAGGTGTTTTGCATCTGGGCCATCGTGATGCTGGCGTTGAACATGGGTTTAAAGGTTGCGGCGGCCCTTGCCTGTATTTCAGATCCGAAAACGAAGAATAAGCAGAATGCTATTCCTGCCAGATTACCCAAATTTAGCCTTTTGATCCCGCTTTACCGTGAAACGGAAATCGCGGAACATTTGCTCGAACGCTTGCTGGAAATCGACTACTCTAAGGAACTCCGCGACGTTTGCCTGATCACCGAGCGCGAAGATAGTCTGACCCGCGCCGCGCTTGGGCGCACCGTACTGCCAACTTGGATCAGGCCGATTGTGGTCCCTGATGGCTCGCTGCGCACCAAGCCGCGGGCGCTCAACTATGCCTTGGATTTTACCGACGGCAGCATCATTGGCGTCTACGATGCAGAGGACGCGCCAGCGCCAGACCAGCTAAGACGCGTGGCCGAAGAGTTCGCCAATTGCGGGCCAAGGGTCGCCTGCATTCAGGGCGTTTTGGACTATTATAACGATTCAACCAATTGGCTTACCCGTTGTTTTACTGTGGAATATGCGACGTGGTTTCGGGTTGTCTTACCGGGGCTTGAGCGCCTGAAACTGGTTGTGCCCCTTGGCGGCACGACACTGTTTTTCAAACGCGACGTCCTTGAAAACCTTGGCGGATGGGATGCCCATAATGTCACCGAAGATGCCGATCTTGGCGTGCGCCTTGCCCGCGCTGGATACAGCACAAAGCTGGTTGATACCGTCACGCAGGAAGAAGCGAACGGCCGCTTCTGGCCTTGGGTGAAGCAGCGCTCGCGCTGGCTTAAGGGATATGCGATTACTTACGCTGTGCACATGCGTTCACCTGTCAGGCTATGGCGTGATCTTGGGACTTGGCGGTTCTTTGGGGTGCAAATGCTCTTTGCTGGCACACTGTCGCAATTTGTCCTTGCACCAATTCTTTTGACGTTCTGGCTTATACCGTTCGGCGTGCCGCATCCTTTTGCAGATGCGATTCCCGTGCCGATGTTCTGGGGCCTCGTCGGTCTTTTCTTTGTGTCAGAAGTCACAAATTTGCTTATCGCCGCACTGGCATTAGAGAAGGCCAAGAAAACGTGGCTGATCAAATGGGCGGTAACTTTGCAGTTCTATTTCCCACTTGCCGCTGTCGCTGCTTACAAAGGGCTTTTTGAACTCGCATGGAAGCCGTTCTATTGGGACAAAACGGTGCACGGTGTGCTTTTGCCTACTCGCCCGCCTCAACCGCCTTTGCATCCAGCTTCAGACGCGTGATGTAGGCCTTGGAGATGTGATCGCGCAGGGATTGATAGGCTGCGTCGCCATCGCCTGCCTCAATCGCCTCAACAATGCGTGCGTGCTCTGCCAAAGTATCGGCGACGCGCCCCTTTACGGCCAAGGATGTGGTCGCCAAAAGCGCCATAGAGCGGTGCACAAGGTCAAGCTGTTGCACAAGGAAACGGTTGTGCGAGGCAAGGTGGATTTGTTTGTGAAAACGGCGATTGGCGCGGCTTAACGCCCCTGGGTTTGCGCCCAATTCATGGTCCGCTTCCAACATATCGCGCAGCACTCCAACCTCTTCTGGCGTTGCATGCCGCGCCGCCAGCCTTGCTGCCAGACCTTCAAGCTCTCCCCGCACCACATAGAGATCAGATAATTGCGTGTGATCAAGCGAGGCCACGATGAGAGATCGCCCGTCTCGCGTCAAAAGGTTTTGGGTCTCAAGCCGTTGTAATGCCTCGCGAATAGGTGTTCGCGACACGCCGAAACGTTCCGCCAATTCGCTCTCAACCAAGCGGTCTCCAGGCGTATAGATATGGCTATCGATCGCCTCCAAAATCAGGGCGTAGGCGTCTTTTTGCGGGCTGCGGGTCTCGGACATTCTTTGGGCCTTTCAAGTTATCGCACTCTAGTCCGCCACTTGCCCCGCGAGCAAGCCAAACCCGCCCAAATGTCGCAGCCATGCAATCCCCCTTTCCCAAGCCACTCAGGCAGCCTATGTCATTGGGTATGAAGAAAATTGAGACAGATATCGTCATTTCAGGCGGCGGCGTTGCGGGGCTGACGGCAGCAGCCGCGTTTGGCACCGCTGGCTTTGACGTGGTAATCGTTGATCCCGCGCCGCCTGTGACCTTGGCCGATGGCGCGGGTGCTGACCTGCGCACCACCGCGTTTTTGCAACCTGCCCAAGCTTTTCTTGAGCGGGCTGGCATTTGGAGCAAACTGAGCGCCTTTGCTGCCCCCCTACAGATCATGCGGATCGTGGATGCAAGCGGCGAGGACGGTGCCATTCGCACCACTGCTGACTTTGATGCGGCTGACGTGTCTGACCTGCCGTTTGGCTGGAACCTGCCTAACTGGCTTTTGCGCCGCGAGATGGTCGCACGATTGGGCGAGCTGCCCAACGTGACCTTTAAAACAGGCGTCGGATTTGCCGACATGGTCGCGCGCACTTCCTACGCCTTGGTGCGATTGACGGATGGCACCCAAATCCGTTGCAACCTCGTGATTGGTGCGGACGGACGCGGCTCTCCTGTGCGCACAGCCGCTGGTATCAACGTGAAAACAACGCGTTACGGGCAGAAAGCGATTACTTTTGCCGTCACCCATGACACGCCACACGATAATGTCTCAACCGAAGTCCACCGCGCTGGCGGTCCCTTTACGCTGGTCCCGTTGCCCGATCATCAGGGTAGGCCCTGCTCTGCCGTGGTCTGGATGGATGACGGGGCTGCGGTGGCCGACCGCATGACGCTTACGGATGCGGAATTCAGCAAGGCGGCGACGGAGCGCTCTGCTGGCGTTTTGGGTGATCTGACACTTGTCACGCGCCGCGGCGTCTGGCCGATCATCAGCCAAATCGCGCAATCTATGACTGGCCGGCGCACGGCCCTTGTCGCAGAGGCCGCACATGTCATGCCCCCTATCGGGGCGCAGGGGTTGAATATGTCGCTCAGTGATCTTGATGCGCTTTTGGAATTGTCTCTCCACCACCGCGCCGATCTTGGCGGGCAAAAGATGCTCGACGCTTTCCAGAAATCCCGCCACGGCGACGTAAAGCTGCGGGTCAAAGGGATCGACGCGCTGAACCGCGCTTCAATCGCAGGCAATCCGCTGATCCAAGATATGCGTGCTGCGGGGATCAAGGCGCTCTATGGAGCCGCCCCGATCCGCCGCAAATTAATGCAATTAGGCCTTGGTGCGCGGTCTTAAAGCACCGCGTCCAAGACTGGTGTCAGGCGGCCAACTGTGCCGTCAACATCATAGAGCTTATCAAGCCCGAACAGACCCAAACGGAATGTGCGGAAATCAGCAGGCTCATCACATTGCAACGGCACGCCAGCCGCGATCTGCATCCCCTTGGCAACAAAGGCCGAGCCGTTCTGCACCGTAGGATCATCGGTGTAGCTGACAACCACACCCGGCGCTTGGAAGCCCTCGGCAGCGACGGATTTGATGCCTTTCGCCTCTAGAATTGCGCGGACTTTGCGGCCCAAATCCCATTGCGCGGCTTTCAGTTTCTCAAAACCGTAGTCCTTGGTTTCCGCCATCGTATCACGGAATGCACGCAGGCCGTCAGTTGGCATCGTCAGGTGATAGGCATGCCCGCCCTCCTCATATGCGACCATAATCGCACGCCACTTCTTGAGGTCCATCGAGAAACTATCAGAGGTGGTTTCTGCCAGACGCGCAGCGGCCCGCGCGGACATCATCACAAGACCCGCAGAGGGGGTTGCAGACCAACCCTTTTGCGGTGCCGAGATGAGCACATCGACGCCCGTCGCTTTCATATCAACCCAGATGCAACCGCTGGCGATACAGTCGAGAACCAGCAAAGCGCCAACCTCATGGGCCGCGTCAGACATGGCTTTCAAGTAGTCATCAGGCAGGATCATGCCAGCGCTGGTCTCTACATGAGGGGCAAACACAACGTCAGGTTTCGCCTCACGAATGGCCGCCACCACATCTTCGATTGGCGCTGGCGCAAAAGGTGCACGCGTATCGTTGCCCGCTTGGCGCGCTTTCATCACCGTCGTTTTGGCCGCAAAGTTGCCTGCCTCGAAAATTTGGCTCCAACGGTATGAGAACCAGCCGTTGCGCACGATTAACGCATGGGCGCCGCCGCCAAATTGGCGCGCAACTGCCTCCATCGCGAATGTGCCGCCACCAGGGACAAGAGCGACCTCATCAGCGCTATAGACCTCCCCCAACATGGATGAGATATCGGTCATAACCCCTTGAAAGGATTTCGACATATGGTTGAGAGAGCGATCCGTGAACACCACGGAAAATTCCATCAGGCCGTTTGGATCAACTGGGGTTTTAGTAGTCATTTTCATCTCCAAATTTTGAGTTGCAGCCAACATGACGGGACAATCCCTCAATGGCAAAGTCTATCTTGGTATACCGATCAAATCGGGCCGGGCCTGCGTTCTTCGCTTAGCAAAACATTGGCCTCGACGTTCCCCACACCGGGCAGCGTCATGACCCGCCGCCGCAAGACCCGTTCAAAATCGGCAAGGTCGCGGGCGACAACCCGCAGGCGGTAATCATAGAGGCCCAAAACATGTTCGACCGTCTGCACCTCGGGGATTGCACTCACTGCACGCTCGAAATCCTCAAGACTTACGCGCCCTTTCGTGGCAAGTTTCACCCCAAGGAAAACCGTCACACCAAAGCCGACCTTGTCCGCGTCCAACAAAAGCGCGCGCCCCTTGATGATCCCCGCATCTTCCAGCCGCTTGATCCGCCGCCACATCGCAGGTTGGCTCAGCCCGAACTTGCGGCCCAATTGGCTGGCAGGTTGGCTCGCGTCGGCATAGAGCGCACGCAGGATATCGCGGTCGAGATCATCATGGGTCATAGCGGAAGCACCCTGTCTGATTTGATTTCGGCCACCGTCATCAGCGCCTCAATATCCGCAATATGCGGCAAGGTCAGGACCTGTTCGCGGTAAATCTGCTGGTAATGCGGCAAATCCCGCGCCACGAGCGAAAGCCGCACATCAACACGGCCCAGAAACGTCTGAATTTCCAGAACCTCGGGCACCCGTCGCGCTGCAATGAGAAAGTCATCAAAGGCGCGCGAGACCGTTTTATCCAAGGTAATACGCAACGCCACCTGCACCGCATAGCCCAAAGCGGCCCAATCAATCACAGCGACTTGGCCTTGTATGATCCCGTCAACGGCCAGTTTCTCTAACCGCCGCGTGACCTTGCCCGTGGTCAGGCCAGTGAGCTCCGCCAAATCGGGCGCAGTAAGGGTTGG
>DFSO01000009.1:19860-42963 GCA_002378665.1 Loktanella sp. UBA3435
TATGCACCTTTGCAACCTCCCCAAACAGCAAACCACCCGATATAAGCTCCCCAGAAACCAAACAAAGGAATGCCCCTATGCGCGTTTATTATGATCGTGATTGCGATGTTAACCTCATCAAAGACAAAAAAGTCGCCATCCTCGGCTACGGCTCCCAAGGCCACGCCCACGCGCTGAACCTGCGCGATTCTGGTGCAAAGAACCTTGTTGTTGCTCTACGTGAAGGCTCCCCTTCCCGTAAGAAAGCCGAAGGTGAAGGCCTTAAAGTTATGGGCATCGAAGAAGCAGCTGCTTGGTGCGACGTGATCATGTTCACAATGCCCGACGAGCTTCAGGCAGAAACATACAAAAAGCACGTCCGCGACCACATTAAGCCAGGTTCCGCGATTGCGTTTGCTCACGGCCTGAACGTGCACTTTGGCTTGATCGAGCCAAAAGACGGCATCGACGTGATCATGATGGCGCCAAAAGGCCCAGGTCACACCGTGCGCGGCGAATTCACCAAGGGCGGCGGCGTGCCTTGCTTGGTTGCGGTTCACACTGATGCGACGGGCAAAGCCATGGAAATCGGCCTGTCCTATTGCTCCGGCATCGGTGGCGGTCGTTCCGGCATCATCGAGACCAACTTCCGTCAGGAATGCGAAACTGACCTCTTCGGTGAGCAGGCTGTTCTTTGCGGTGGCGTTGTTGAACTGATCCGCATGGGCTTTGAGACTCTGGTCGAAGCTGGTTACGAGCCGGAAATGGCTTATTTCGAATGCTTGCACGAAGTGAAACTGATCGTAGACCTGATCTATGAAGGCGGCATCGCCAACATGGACTACTCGATCTCGAACACAGCAGAATACGGCCAGTATGTTTCTGGCCCACGCATCCTGCCATACGTCGAAACAAAGGCCCGCATGAAAGCGGTTCTGGACGACATCCAGTCTGGCAAGTTCGTGCGTGACTTCATGTTGGAAAACGCGGTTGGTCAGCCAACGATCAAGGCTGCGCGTCGTGCAAACGACGAACACCAGATCGAAAAGGTTGGCGGCAAGCTGCGCGACATGATGCCTTGGATCTCCGCTGGTAAAATGGTCGACAAGTCTAAGAACTAAGCTACTTTCGTAGGATGGGTTTTAACCCATCACACGGGGCGTCCCTCTTGGGGCGCCCTTTTCACTTCCTATCAGGCGCGTAAAGGATGCAACAACCAACCCTTCAAAACTGGCTTTCCGTCCTTGCTCTCGGCCTGATCTGGGGTGGCACGTTTATGGTCGTCTCCATCGCCCTGCGCGGCTACGGCCCGCTGACTGTTGCCTGTGCCCGCACCACTTTGGGCGCAATCGCTTTGCTTTCACTGATGCGCGTCATGAACCGCCCTCTGCCTAACTTTGACGCCCGTATGTTCAAATATCTTTTTGTGATTGGCATTCTGAACACCGCCGTTCCCTTCGCCCTTCTGAGCTGGGGCCAACAATATGTGGCTTCTGCTTTTGCGGGCATCTCCATGGCCGCCCTGCCGCTTTTTGTGCTGCCACTCGCCCACATCTTCACGGATGAAAAACTTAGCACGCGCAACATGATCGGCGTCGGTCTCGGCTTCACGGGAGCTGTCGTTCTGATAAGTCCGTCCGTCCTGAAAATCGGCTCAGGCATGGCCCCTTTAGGTCAAATCGCCTGCATTATGGCGACGATCTCCTATGCGATCTCAAGCATCATGACCCGCCGCTGCCCGCCCATCGACTCGATCACAATGGCGGCCCTGCTCTTGCTTGTGGGGGCAACAGCGCTCATCCCAGCAATGCTCATATTCGAGGGCATCCCGCAGATCGCCGACCGCACATCAACGATTGCAATTATCTTTCTTGGGTTTGTGCCAACAGCCTTTGCAGCCTTGCTGCGCGTCACGACGATCCGCAGCGCGGGCGCGGTATTCATGACCCTTGTGAACTATCAAGTGCCTGTTTGGTCAATGATTTTCGGCACTGTGGTCCTCGCTGAGGTATTGCCCTTGCGGTTCTTTGCAGCACTTGCACTTATCATGATTGGTCTCTTGATCAGCCAGTGGAACAGTCTGAAACGGATCTTCGGGCGGGGTTAAACCGCCCGCTCGACCTCGGCCACGATCCCGTCAACAACCCGCGCCAACAAATCAGCGTCCTCGCATTCAGCCATCACGCGGACCAAAGGCTCGGTGCCTGATTTGCGGATCAGCAAGCGTCCTTTGCCCACCAATTTCGTTTCCGCATCTGCGATCACCGCCTTCACGGCTGCCGCTCCCATCGGGTCGGTTCCCAGACCGTAGCGCACATTCTTAAGCATCTGAGGCACAGTTTCAAAGCTGGTGGTTAAAGCACTGGCCTTTTGGCCGGTCTCAATCATTGCGGCCAAGAATTGCAGCCCCGCCAAAAGCCCGTCGCCCGTTGTCGCATAGTCAGTCATCACGATGTGACCTGACTGTTCGCCACCAAGGTTGAACCCGCCTGATCGCATTGCTTCAACCACATAACGGTCACCAACGCCCGTGCGTAAAAGGTTGAGCCCTTTGCCCGCTAGATAGCGTTCCAATCCGAGGTTCGACATCACAGTCGCCACCAAGGTGTCGCCCTTCAGACGGTCAGATTCGGCCCAACGCGCGGCCATAAGGGCCATGATCTGATCGCCGTCCGCGACTTTGCCGTTCTCGTCCAAAATCATCACGCGGTCCGCGTCGCCGTCGAGACAAATCCCAACATCCGCGCCGTGGCTGACGATGGTTTCGGCCGCAGACATGATCGACGTCGAGCCGCAACCAGCGTTAATATTGTAGCCGTTTGGCGTCACGCCAACAGGGATAACTGTCGCGCCGAGTTCCCACAGGACCTCAGGTGCAACTTTATAGCCCGCGCCATTTGCGCAATCGATCACGACCTTAAGCCCGTCAAGGCGCATGCCTTGCGGCAGCGTTGTTTTGATCCGCTCCGCATAGCGGAACCGCCCGTCATCAATCCGTTTCGCGCGACCAATGTTATTGGCTTTTTCTGGCTCCAGATCGCTTGCGACCAAGGCTTCGATTTCGGCCTCGGCCTCATCAGACAGTTTAAACCCGTCTGGACCAAAAAACTTGATCCCGTTGTCGTGGTGAGGGTTATGGCTTGCCGAGATCATAATTCCAACGTCCGCCCGCATCGACGTGGTCAGCAAACCGACCGCAGGCGTTGGTATGGGGCCAAGCAAAAGCACATTCATGCCTGTGCTCGTCAACCCTGCCGTCAGTGCGTTCTCGAACATATAGCCCGACAGTCGTGTATCCTTTCCGATCACAACGCGGTGTCCGTTTGATCCGTCGTTACGGAAATACCGCCCCGCCGCAGCACCTATTTTCAGGACCGTTTCGGTTGTCATTGGATAGACATTCGCCGTTCCGCGTACGCCGTCAGTGCCAAAAAGTTTACGTGTCATTCTTGTTCCAACATCGCCATTTGCAGACTCAGGGCCTGTCTCGTTTGATATGTATCGTGAACCCGCAGAAATTGCACCCCTGATGCAACCGCATGCAGCGCAACCGCGACGGAGCCCGCCATACGGTCCTTCGCCTCTGGAGCCTGTCCTATGGTTCCGATAAACTTCTTTCGCGAAGCGCCCAAGAGGATCGGACAGCCCAACCCGTGAAAGAGCGGCAATCCGCGCAAAAGCAACAGGTTATGGTCGAGTGTCTTCCCAAACCCGATGCCCGGATCAACGACGATTTGGTCCCGTGAGATGCCCGCAGCCTCGGCCACAGCAATGCGCGCGGCCAGAAAGTCGTACACATCCAGCAAGACATTGTCGTAAGTGGGATTGTTCTGCATGGTCTCTGGATCACCGCTGGCATGCATCAGGCAAATCGGCGCCTTTGCCTTTGCCGTGACCTGAGCGATTGCAGGATCAAAGGTCATCGCCGCGACATCATTCACAAGCGACGCCCCTGCATCAAGGGCGGCCTGAGCCACATCACCTTTGCGCGTATCAATCGAGATCGGGATCGACGACCCCACGCGAATGGCCGCGATCACAGGCGCTGTTCTGGATATTTCCTCAACGTTCCCCACTGTTTTGGCACCGGGCCGCGTGCTTTCGCCGCCGATGTCCAACATATCGGCCCCTGCCGCGATCATCAATTGGGCCTGCGCAACCGCGGCACTTGGGTCTTGGAAATCGCCGCCATCTGAAAAGCTATCAGGTGTCACGTTCAGGATACCCATAATGCGCGGAACATCCAGCGCGAGCCCAGCAATAGGTGCGCGTTTGGTGGTCAGTTTGGACAGCACATGGGCGGGCACGTCGCTTGCCGCGATAATCTCAGGTGCAGCCCCGCGCCGTAAAACCGCGACATGATCAAACCAGCACCAGCCCAAACCAAGCGCACCTTTGGGGCGCGGCGTGATCGTCTGTAGCAATGGTTTGTAATATTCCGTCATCTCACAGGTTGGCTTGATCCACGGGAATGGCACGGACGGGCACGCTGGCATCAGGTGCAGCGGCCCCAATCACAAGCAATTCTTTCGCTTTCATCTCGGCTGCGAACCATGCAGCCAGTGCCAGCGCATCACGCGGACTGGCAGATGGGCCGTCGACCGCATCCAGAACGATTTTGGACGGTGCCCAAAGGCAGATTTGGCCGTTCTTCATCGCCCAATCAAGCTCGGTGCGAGTCTCAACCACCTTACAACGCAGATCACGCGCGGCCAAAACCCACGCGTTCTGCTCAATCGCCAGCAAATCAATCCGACGCTGGGTCATGGCATGGCCCGTTTGCGGTGCCGCCAATGCAGCAGCCCCGACACAAAGGATCAAGGGCGCGTCCATCGCAGCCAAAGTATCAATCCAGCCCTTCACATGCTCTGACGCGCAGGCCTCATTCGTAAGGTAAACCACGCGCGGATGCGGGGCCTCTTGATGGGTTTGCCCAGCGTGTGACATGCCATCGCGCGACCGCACAATTTCAACGCCTAAGGCAAAGGGACCACGGTCCAGCTTTTCAATACGCACAAAGACCCGCTCTGCCTGAGGTTCGAGCAAAATCCGCTCGGCCACGCGGGCAGCGAGCGTTTCCAGCAGATTGATACGCTCGGCGTGCAATTCGACGCCAATCGCTTCGGTCACACGGTCATAGGAAAGGATACGGTCCACATCGTCGTCAATCGGGCCAGTTAAGGGTGCAACCTCAACCACGATATTAAAGCGAACACGCTGCAATGTGCCGCGCTCCAGCTGAAACGCACCAATTTCGACCTCAACGACATAGTCGCGCAGGGAAATTCGATCAAAGGGGGCTGTCGCACTGGCCTCTGCACGCTCACTAGGATGCGCGAATGCGAGGCGGATATCATCTGTCATTGTCTTCTCAATCAAGGGGCCACTCGCGGCATACTAGCCGAGACGGCCCCTTGCAAGGGTGGCAAAGGCGGCAGCATTGCCGCCGCCTGCGACTTTAGTTTGACGCGGTGCGCGTTGGTTGGCGGTAGAAGTAGTGCGAACCAATGGTTGCGGTGCGTGGAAAACGCTTTGCCCATGATGGACTAACGGCTTTGGTGTGGTAGTGGGTCGCGCCATCAGTCAAATCGCGCGGAGCCGTGCCATCGATCAGGAGTTTAGCAACCTTGCCAACACGTGCCCAAGCGCCTTGCTCAGAGATACGCTCTTCTTTGCCATCGCAAGTGTAGGTGAACTGGCAGGCGTATTTGCGGCCTGTCCCTTGGTTGATGACGCCGCAAACCGAACCGGGATAGCTCGCGCTAGAGACGCGGTTCAGAATGACTTCGCCAACGGCAAACAAGCCCTCAACGGTTTCGCCGCGTGCCTCAAAGTATAGCGCCTCGGCCAGACACTGCCACTGAGCACCGCCATGGGCGACAGGCAAAGCGGCAAGGAAAGACCGGTCGTAAGAAATTTGGTTAGGCGCCAGTTGCACATCGCGATCGGCAGCGGGTGGCAAAGTTGTCAGAGCGGCCATGCGCGCATCTGGAACAACCGACAAAGATTGGCGCTCTTGACCCAAAAGGGCAGAGAGCCGGCTGGCGATTACCTCATCTGCATGTGCGGTTCCCGCCGCAGTTAACAGGAGGGCTGTGGCAGCAGCCTTCGTCATCGTTCCAAAAGTAAATCGCATTTGTCGCATCCATAGCGTCACGTGGTTAGCCCCACGCAGGCGCTGGCTTCCTAGGCGATCAATTCGATTCGGTCTACCCATGCGCCCCGAGACATCGGGACGCGGGCTGATTCACGCCTGTGGACCCAATTTATCGGCAATTGCGAGCTGAGCTGCCGACAGACGGGCCAAGGGCACACGGAAGGGTGAACACGACACATAGTCGAACCCCTGCTTGCGACAAAAATCAATCGCTGTGCGGCTTCCGCCATGCTCGCCACAGATCGACAGCACGACGTCAGGATTGCCCAAGCGCCCACGTGTCGCACCGATCGACAGCAACTCGCCCACGCCCTCAACATCAAGGGTATGAAACGGGTCCTCGACGTATACGCCTTGCTGCACATAAGCCGACATAAACCGCCCCGCATCATCGCGGGACAAACCATAGGTCATCTGTGTTAAGTCGTTTGTACCAAAAGACAAAAACGCAGCATGTTTGGCGATATCTTCCGCGCGCAGCGCGGCGCGTGGCGTCTCAACCATGACGCCAAGGCGGTACGTAAACGCCACATTTTTCTCGACTCTGACGGCAGCCGCGACGCCATCAATCTGCGCCTTTACGATCTCCACTTCGCGCATTGCGCTGACAAGTGGGATCATAATTTCGGGCACAACAGGGTCGCCCTCTTTGGCAATAATCGCCGTCGCCTCGAAAATCGCACGCACCTGCATTTCGTAAATTTCGGGCACAGCGATGCCCAAACGAACGCCCCGCATCCCCAACATTGGGTTATATTCGCTCAAAGCGGCGACGCGCTCGGAAACTTCGTTCACGGGCAAAGCAAGCTGTTCTGCGAGGTCACGAAGGCCCGCTTTTCCAGATGGTAAAAATTCGTGCAAGGGCGGATCAAAAAGCCGGATGCAGACGGGCTGACCCTGCATGATCCTGAAAAGCTCCGTAAAATCATCGCGTTGCATGGGGAGCAAGCGGTCAAGCACGGCGCGACGATCATCGCTACCGCCTGCAAAAATCATCTCGCGCATCACGCCAAGGCGGTCGCCTTCAAAGAACATGTGCTCTGTGCGACACAGCCCGATGCCTTGGGCGGCGAAATTCCGCGCAGTTTGGGCATCTGCGGGGGTATCGGCGTTCGCGCGGACCCCGATATCGCGGAAATCATCGGCCCAAGCTAGCAAAGTTTGGAAGGCACCATCGAGTCGCGCTTCCTTTGTCGCGGGCTCTCCGACAAGCACATCGCCCGTCGTGCCGTCCACCGTGATGATGTCGCCGGCGGCAAATTTGCGCCCGTCGGGGGCAACAATCATCTGGGTTTTGCGGTCAATAATCAGATCAGACGCACCCACGATACACGGCACGCCGAGCCCGCGCCCGATCACCGCCGCGTGGCTGGTCACACCGCCGCGCATCGTCAAAACAGCCGACGCCGCATGCATGCCGCGAATATCCTCTGGCGTGGTCTCTCTACGGACAAGCACACAAGCCTCGCCACGCGCCGCACTCGCCTGCGCCTCAGCGGCTGTCAAAACGATCCGACCCGCCGCCGCACCGGGGCTGGCCGCGATCCCGCGCACAATCCGGTCACGTTTCGCATTTGGGTCAATCTGGCGGTGCAAGAGTTCAGACAGCGCCGAGGGCTCCACCCGCATCACCGCCTCTTCGCGTGGAATAACCCCCGCCTCGGCCAAATCGACGGCGATCCGAACCGACCCGCGCGAGGCCCGTGGCACACGCACAGCGTCCAAAACCCACAATTGATCATTCTCAATCGTGAATTCGACCATCATTTCTTCGCGCAGCTTCACGCGGCTTAGCGCACCGATCGCGACCAATTGCGCAAAAGCCTCGGGGCACTGCTCTTCCAATGACGGGCCGCGCGCGTCCTTCGTCAAGTAAAGCGCACCCTCAACATCGCCCAATGCGGCCCGCGCCTGACTTTGGCCCAAATAGCGGCCAACAATCTTATGCTCGCCTGTCGCACCATCGACAAACTGGATGATCCCAGAACCACATTCGCCCTGCCCCACGCCCAAAGCCATCGCTTGCACCACAAGGCCAAGACCCGCATCCGCAGGCGCACCTTTGGCCTGCCGCAAAAGCCGCGCGGTTGTGCCATCCCAAGCACGTGCCATAGAGCGTAACACTTCGGCCAATTGCACGGCGGGATCTTGCGGGAACGGGTCGTCAGTCTCGTGCTCATAGGCGTCGAGCATATGGGCCAAGGTCACCCGATCCGCGTTGTCAGGAATATCAAATTCGTCGGGATCAAGCCGCGACACATGGACCGCAAAAGCACGCACAAATCGCATATAAAGCGCCGTTGCCGCCTTTTCGCCGATCTCGTCGATCATCGTCGCGTGTCGGGCGTCATTCATGCCAATGTTCAAAATCGCACTGGGACCACCCCAATCGGGGTCTTGGCTCGATGGGCGCACAGAAAGCAGCGGCGCGGGGCCAAATGGCGCAAGGATCGCGACCATATCAGGCATGACCCCAATCGCAATATCGTAGACGGCAGCAAAAGAAAGCGCGACCGTGGTCGGCACTGGCATGTCAAGGCGCACAAGGCGCTGCAAACACTTGGCCCGCCCCCCATGCACTACAGGGTTCATCAACGCCGTGGGCGTGATCAGCGTGACGGGTTCACATATAAATTCATTCTGCACTGCAGCACCACTTTCTTTTGTGAGTGCAGCATAGAAGCAGATTGCCGTTCAGGTAAAGGACAGACTAGCCCTCTATCCGCGTCAAATCGGCCACCGACAAACAGATTTTCCGAATACGCGACAAGAGGTTAAGCCTGTTGCGGCGCACCACCTGTTGCTCGGCATTCACCTGCACGTCAGTAAAGAACGCATCAATCGGGCCGCGCAGACCCGCCATTGCTGTCATTGCCACACTGAAGTCCTCCGCTGCCATCGCAGGCGTGATCACCGCCTCCGCCTTATCCAATGCTTCAAACAACGCCGTTTCCGCACCCGCCTCGGCATGCTGCAACTCGGCCCCGTAAGAATACTCCACCCCATCCTTTTCCTCGGCTTGGGTTAAAATATTGTTAGCGCGCTTAAAGCCCTGAATAAGGTTCACACCATCATCGGTGTTGAGCGTATCGGACAAAGCCCGCGCCCGCTTGACCAACAACGTCAGATCATCCGACCCGTCCATCGCGATGCACGCATCAATGATGTCATGGCGAATGCCTTGATCTTTGAGGTAGTTTTTCAGGCGGTCGTGGAAGAAGGCGAGTAGGTCAGCGACTACCATATCTTCTTCAATAAGCAACTGTTCTGCAATCCCTACGAAGGCGCTCATGTCGCCATACTTTGTTACTTCCAGTCTTGAGACCCAGTTATTAGCTGCAACGCGGTTGAAAGCATCGGGATCAACTGGAGGAACTTTTTCGGAAATAAATTCGTATATTTCGGTTAAAGCTATCTCATCAGTTTTCGCAGCAACGATAATTGGAGCTTGGTTCGAATGTAGCCAGTGACCAAGTGGAAACGACAAGTGTTTCCGTAAATCAATCGTCAGATCATTCTCCAAAACCAACCGAATAACACCTAACGCCGCACGCCGAAGCGCAAACGGATCTTTCGACCCTGTAGGCTTCTCATCAATCGCCCAGAACCCTGTCAGCGTGTCGATCTTATCGGCGAGCGCCACGGCCACGGACACAGGCGCAGTTGGCACATCATCTGACGGGCCAAGCGGCGAGTAGTGCTCTTGTGCAGCAGCAGCGACGGCGTCAGACAGCCCTGCCTCTTTCGCGTAGTAACGGCCCATAAGCCCTTGAAGTTCCGCGAATTCATAGACCATCTCGGAGGACAAATCAGCCTTCGCCACACGAGCGGCCTCGGCCACTTCATCGGCATCAGCCCCAACAATCGGCGCGATCTCGCGTGCGAGTGCGATGATACGGTCAATCCGCTCTTTCTGGCTGCCCAGCTTGTTGTGGAACGTCACGTTCGACAGGCTATCAAGCCACGGGTCCATGCCCGCTTTTGCCACCCGCAAATCGTTCTCCCAGAAGAATTTCGCATCCGACAGACGTGCAAACAGCACCTTCTGATTGCCCTTCAAAATCGTCGCCCCATGATCCGCCGTCACCGTGTTCGCCACAGTCACAAAGCGCTCGATCTGGCCCGACTTGGGGTTGCGGACGGAGAAGAATTTCTGGTGCTCTTTCATCGAGGTTTTCAACACCTCGGCAGGCAACCCGTAAAACGCAGGATCGACCTGACCGATCAGCACAACAGGCC
Source organism: Loktanella sp. UBA3435 (assembly GCA_002378665.1). Lineage (GTDB taxonomy): Bacteria > Pseudomonadota > Alphaproteobacteria > Rhodobacterales > Rhodobacteraceae > Yoonia. The sequence goes on from DFSO01000009.1 coordinate 30,236, forward strand.
ATTCGACCAGCCCTGCAACCTCACCCAGCAAGCCCTGATCCTCGACCACCTCAAGCCCCAGCGCGAAGGCTTGGTTTGTGGCATCATTCCAGATCATTTCGGCCCGCTCGTCAGCGCGCAGCATCACATGCGCGCGCTTGAGCTTCGCCTCGTAATCCTCGAAAGAGTTTACAGAAATCACGTCAGGGCTCAGGAAACGGTGACCGCGCGTCTGCTTGCCAGCCTTGATTCCGTCCACGTCCATTGGCACAACTTCGGTACCTGCCTCGTCGGTCAAAATACAGATGATCGAATGCAACGGACGGACCCATTTCAGGGAACCTGTGCCCCAGCGCATCGACTTTGGCCAAGGGAAATTGCGGATAGCGTTTTCCAGAACTTCGGCGATGATATCCGCGGCCAAACGGCCCGGCTTTTCGATCACGGCAAAGTAGGTTTGACCCTTCTTGTCGTCGCGGATTTCCAGCGCGTCACGCGCCACCCCAGCCCCACGCAAAAAGCCCTCAATCGCCTGCTCAGGCGCGCCGACTTTTGGGCCCTTACGCTCTTCGCGCACCGCTTTGCTCTCGGACGTCAAATCCTCAACCGACAGCGCCAATCGACGCGGTGTGGAAAACGCAGCCGCCGACTTATAGGTCAAACCTGCTTCGACCAGACCGTCAGTCACCAGCTTTTGCAGATCAGCCGCCGCTTTGCCCTGCATCCGCGCCGGAATTTCCTCGGAGAAAAGTTCAATCAGGAGATCAGACATCAGTTTAGGCCTTCTGGTGCGGGTGGGCATTCAGGGGGTGTCGGGTTGCCGTCAAACACGACATCGCCGCAGAAATTGATTTGGTGCCACGCAAAGGCGCGCCCGTCAGGGTAGACCGCGATGACTCGGTCGATGCCGTATTGAATGTCACGGTTACCGAGAAAGGCCACCGCGACGCCATTTTCAAGATCAGCGCCTATTTGCGCAGCGTCGAAGCAGTCAAACCAACCGGGTGCAACGCGAGGTTCCGCGCCATCATAAATCTCGTAGGTTTCGGTCAAAAGCGCCAAGGACAAGCCAGTGTTAAAGCAAGCACGATACCGCAGCGGGCTAGAGTCGCTATTAATCGCCTTGATATTTTCGAACAAGATTCCCTCGGCCTCACCCGAAACGACCGAAGTTAATTGCACTTCTTCAACATTTCCTGAAACATCGTCGTAATAGGCGTAGACCTGTAAGTAGTAGAGCGCAGCGCCCGCTATCAAAGCAATCACAAGTATCCCCAATATCGCTATGCGCGCAATCATGCCGCAAATCCACCAGCTGGCGTCTGCACAAAGGCATCCGCACAGGCTTTGGCCAAGGCGCGCACGCGCCCGATGTAAGCTTGGCGTTCAGTCACGGAAATCACACCGCGTGCGTCAAGCAGGTTAAAGACGTGGCTGGCCTTGATGCATTGATCATAGGCGGGATGCGCCATGATGATGCGACGGCCAGTCTTTGGGTCGTCGCTGGGCATATCCAAGATACGCTGGCACTCTGCCTCGGCATCTTTGAAGTGCTGCAACAGCACATCGGTGTCAGCGACGTCAAAGTTCCAGCGGGCGTATTCCTGCTCGGTCTGCAAGAAAACATCTCCGTATTTCAAGGCGATAGGCGCATCAGGATCGTTAAACGGCATGTCCATCACATGATCGCATTCCAGCACATACATCGCCAGCCGCTCAAGCCCGTAGGTCAATTCGCCAGACACAGGGCGGCAATCGTGGCCTCCGACCTGCTGAAAATAAGTGAACTGACTGACTTCCATACCGTCACACCAGACTTCCCAGCCAAGTCCCCAAGCACCAAGCGTCGGGCTTTCCCAGTCGTCCTCGACAAAGCGGATGTCGTGAACGGAGGCATCAATGCCAATCGCTTTGAGCGAACCAAGGTAAAGTTCCTGCAAATCGGGCGGGCTTGGTTTGATGATGACCTGATACTGATAGTAGTGCTGCAAACGGTTCGGGTTCTCGCCGTAGCGCCCGTCAGTCGGGCGGCGCGATGGCTGCACATAGGCTGCGGCCCATGGCTTATCACCCAACGCACGCAATGTCGTGGCGGGGTGGAATGTGCCTGCGCCTACTTCCATGTCGTAGGGTTGCAAAATCGCACAGCCCTTTGCAGCCCAGTAATTCTGGAGCCGCAGGATGATTTCCTGAAAACTGCGTGGTTTATCGGTCATCTCAGCCTCTTAATCTGGTTGCACACCTCTTACGGGGGCGCGAGCAAAGGGTCAATTAGGCCACGGGTGCTTAATTCTTAACAAAACTGGTCGATTCCTACTGCACATGTTGATTCCTCTGCTAAATTCCGCCGAAGTCAGTAAAGATTCCACGAATTACCAAATTGAGGCCTTCATGATCCGCCCTATAATTGCGTTTGTTTTCCTTGCGCTATCTCCTATCTCCGTCAGCGCACAAAACACAGCTTGGGTACAGGTGGAGGCCCACCCCACTCTGTCCACAGCCCAATCGCGTGCAAGGCTCTATGCGAGCCAATTAGAGAATGTGAACGGCTACTTTTTAGGTGGGCGCTGGTATGGTATCGTTCTTGGTCCTTACGCGCCTGCTGATGCAGAGCGCCTTTTGGCGGACCTGCGCAGCAATGGCTCCATTCCAAACGACAGTTATACTGTAGATGGCTCGCGTTTTCGCCAGCAATTTTGGCCTGTCGGCGTTGGTGCGGAGACAACAGCGCAGCCTTTGCCAGCCACTTTGGCCGCAGACGCCCCAGTTGATATCACCCCAGATGAAACGCCAGTAGTAGAGCCTATCGCCACATTGCCCGTCATTGATCCTGTGCAGGCCCCAGACGAGACCGAAAAAGAGGCGCAAGCGTCAGAGGCGCTTTTGGATCGCGCGCAACGTATGGAGTTGCAAACAGCGCTACAATGGGCTGGTTTTTACGATGCCGCTATCGACGGCGCTTACGGGCGCGGGACACGGAGTTCGATGCGCGCTTGGCAAGAGGCCAACAATCATGAGCCAACGGGCATTCTAACGACGCGCCAGCGTGCCGAATTGCTTGCGGCCTATAACGCCGTGCTCGACGGCATGAACTTGCAACTCGTGCGTGATGACGCGTCGGGCATTGAAATCATGATCCCGACGGGCGTTGTCGCGTTCTCTGAGTACGAGCCGCCATTTGCACGGTTTGAACCGAAGGGTGACATTGACGCAAAGGTCCTGCTGATTAGCCAAGCTGGCGATCAGAACCGTCTGTTTGGGCTTTATGAAATCCTGCAAACCCTTGCGATTGTCCCTGCGGACGGCGCGCGCACGCGCAATAATTCTTCGTTTGAAATCGAAGGGACAGGCGACGGCGTTCACACCTATATTTATGCAGAACTCAACGACGGCGCGATCAAGGGCTTTGGCTTGATCTGGCCTGAAGGTGATGTGGAGCGTCAAAGCCGCATCCTTGCCGAGATGAAAGCCAGCTTTACGCGGATTGATGGCTTGCTGAACCCTGCCCTTGCGGTTGTTGGGGAAGACCAAGCCATTGACCTTATTGCTGGACTTGAAGTACGCAAGCCGAAAATGTCGCGCTCTGGCTTCTTCATCGATGACAAGGGCAGTGTTTTGACAACGATTGAGGCCGTGCAAAGCTGTGAGCGTATTACGCTCGATTCAGCCCATGACGCGACGGTTATTCTGTCCGACGAGGCGCTTGGTATCGCGGTCCTCAAGCCTGAAGAACGCCTGGCACCCCTTGGTGTTGCGATGTTCCAAACGGGTGTGCCCCGCTTGCAAGCAGAAGTCGCTGTAGCGGGTTTCCCGTATGGTGACGTACTGGTGACGCCGTCCCTGACATTTGGCCGCTTGGCTGATTTGCGCGGATTGAATGGCGAAGAGAACATCAAGCGCCTCTCGCTGACCGCCCAAGATGGCGATGCGGGTGGTCCTGTGTTTGACAATGGTGGAGCCGTGCTTGGGATGCTTTTGCCGAAAGTCAGCACCAATGGTCAGGTTTTGCCGCCAGAGGTCAGCTTCTCGGTTGATACCGATCTGATCTTGGCCTCGCTCGCAGGTGCAGGGATTACGGCACAAACGACAGACACAATGGCCTTTATGCCGCCAGAGACCTTGACGCTGCGTGCGGCGGAAAACACGGTTCTGGTCAGCTGCTGGTAGTTAAGTAGGATGGGTTAAAACCCATCCTACTTTGTCTTGGCCCTTAACAAATGCCGGCGGTTACATGAATGAGCGTCGGCCCTTTTGTTTTGAGGGCGGTTTTCACGGCCGCCTGCAAATCGGCCAATGACTTTGGTGCCGCAGTGGCCGCACCGTAGGCCTGCCCCAGCTTCACAAAATCAGGGTTCTTTTGGATCACGGCATTGGGCGCGATTTGGGCGCGGACCATGCTGTCCTCAATCTCGCCCAGCTTGCCATTGTCCCAGATGATGATCGGCAGGGTCAGTTCCAACTCAACGGCAACCATCAACTCTTGCAGCGAATACTGAAAACCATAGTCGCCCGCGATCGCGATCACAGGCTTATCCCCCAACCCGATCTTACCGCCGATTGCCGACGGCAGCGCATAGCCCAACGTGCCAAAGCCGTAGGGGTGGTGCCAGTGCCCCGCGTGCGGCATATCCCAGACCTCTTTGGCCGCATAAGCGAATTGGGTCATGTCAGAGAATATGCGGCAATCTGCGGGAACCGCATTCTGCAAAGCCTTGATCACAGGCAGTAAATTGGGCCGCTCTGCGTCAATCTCGGCATACCATTTCGCGCGCGCATCAGTCACCTCAACGGCAGTCCAATCGGTATTGGAGCTTTCAGGTAACCCCGCAAGGACCGCAGCCAGCACGCCCTTCGCATCGCCAAGAACAGCGAAATCCGCACGGTGCCTGTCAGACAAAACCTCGGGATCAATATCAACCCGCAGCAGCGGCGCGTTATGACCCAACGCATCGCGCCACAGGTCCACCTCGGCCAGTTCCGTGCCAACGGCAATCACCAGATCGGCCATGCCAATGATCGCGGCACTGCCCGCGCGCGCCAAGTAAGAGCCAAAGTTGAGCGGCGTCTCAGGCGCCAAAACGCCCCGTCCAGCATAAGTCGTAAAAGCAGCCGCGCCAGAGCGGGCCAGCACCTCGCGGGCCTCAGCTGCGGCCGCAACACAGCCGCCACCAAAGATAAACAGCGGGCGTTTGGATTTTGCCAGCATCGCGGCAAGGCCATGGTCATCCGCGACAGGCGGCAAAGCCAACTTTGCAGCCATTGCCGGAGCCTCATCCGCCAGTGCCCCCAAAACGGAAATCGGCACGGTGATGTGCTTGGGCCGCTTACGCCCAGCCGCAAACTCGGCCAATGCGCGGTCAATAAGCGCATAGGCCTGCGCCGCCGTCCGTGCAGTCTGCGACCAATCACACACCGTGGCCGCAGCCCCCTCTTGATCCAACATCTGATGCAACTGACCATGGGTTGCGGCCACATCATCCAGACAACTGGTGATCACCAACATCGGCACGCTATCGCTATAGGCCTGCCCCATCGGCGTCATGATATTGCACAGGCCCGGCCCCGTGATGACATAAGCCACCCCCGGCTTGCCCGTCGCCCGCGCATAGCCGTCAGCCATAAAGCCAGCGCCTTGCTCGTGACGCGCCAGCACGTGGGTCAAACCCGCCTCTTCGATCCCGCGGTACATCTCTTGGTTATGCACACCCGGAATGCCAAAGATCACCTCAACCCCGCGATCCTTCAACATATGAGAAATCTGGGCTCCAAGGGGGCGCTGCGACATTAGTTTCTCCAAAAGCTGGTAGTGAATATGACTAAGACGGCCATCAATTCGAGGCGGCCAACAAACATCGCGATGGCGATAATCCATTTGGCCGCATCGTTAAGCCCCGCAAAATTGCCAGAAGGCCCGATCTCTGATCCTAATCCCGGTCCGATATTGGCAATCGCTGTGGCCGCACCCGAGACTGAGGTGATGAAATCAAGACCCGTCAGGCTCAACAGCGTTGCGACCAAACCCAAGGTCAAAAGGAACGCCACAAAGAACGCCATGACCGAATTAAGGACCTCTTCGGTGATCGGGCGGCCCTGATAGCGTGGGGTGAATACGCCGCTGGGAGAGTGGATCATCCGTATCTGGCTTTTGACGGACGCGAAGAGCAACTGGTAGCGGAAGACCTTGACCGAACAGGCGGTTGATCCCGCGCAACCGCCGATCAAGCCGATGAAAAAGAACATGACCACGGGGAACGTGCCCCACGTCATATAGTCGGCGCTGGCATACCCCGTGCCTGTGATAATCGAGGTCACGTTGAACACGGCTTCTCGGAAGGCAATTTCGGTCACGGCACCGTCGCGGCCCCAAACCCATGCGGAAATCAGCATTACGCAGACAAAAATAATCATCAAGAAGGTGTGGATTTGCGTGTCTTTGAGGATCGGCTCGGCGGTGCCTGCGACCAATTGCACATAGCGGACAAAGGGGAGTGCAGCGAGGATCATAAAGATGGAAGCGGAATAGTGAACAGCCTCGCCGTAATATCCAAACGAGGCATCCGAATTTGCCATGCCGCCTGTGGATACGGTGGTCATAGCGTGGACCATCGCGTCAAAGTTCCCCATCCCAAAGGCCGAATACACCAAGGCGCAAGTGATCGTCAGCGCCACATAAATCACCGAAATCTGGCTGGCGATTTCACCTGCGCGGGGCAAGATTTTCCCGCTGGTCTCGAACCCTTCGGTGCGGAAAATCTGCATACCACCAACGCGCAATTCAGGCAGGAAAACCATCGCGACAACAATGATACCCACGCCGCCAAGCCATTGTAGCATCCCGCGCCAAAGCTTGATCCCATCGGGCAGCGCCTCTAGCCCGCTGAACACGGTGGCACCTGTTGTGGTCAGCCCCGACATCGCCTCAAAAAACGCATCGGTGAAATTGGCGTTAGTGGCCCCGATCACAAAAGGGATCGCGCCAAAAAGCGGCAGCGTCAGCCATACAAGCGAGGTCAAAAGGAAGGTTTGCCGCAGGCTTAACCCCGCCTCGACCCCGTTTGAGCAGGCGAGTGCTATCAACCCGCCCGTCAGCATCGTCACAATCGACGCCTCCAGGAAAACCGTCCAATGGCCGTTTTGGGCATATAAATCAGAGGCGAGTGGTGCGAGCATGGTAAACCCAAGCGTCGCAACAAGCAGGCCGATCACATATCCAATAGGGCGAAAATCTAACATGCGGCAGGGTTGGCCCTCTCTTGTGCTGGTGTCAAGAACCAGCCCCGCAGAGTTGCTAAAATTTCAGCAAGTGAGGTGGCGACGTTTGGCAGTTATGGGAATCTACTATTCGTGGCCGCCACAAGGCTCTGATTAATCGCATCAAACAATGCAGCACTGACGGCTGCGTATCTGGGACAATCCATCATATAAGTATCACCGACCATATAAATATCGTTCCAAGACCCCATGCCGCCAAAGACCCACGACGCCTGACATGCGTGCATGAGTTGCTCTGCCTCAGGTGTCAAAGCCCCTGCTGAAGACATATCCCCCAGATACGATGGCCCCTCTTCGCCTGCGAGCCGCGCCAGTGCGCCTTCAAATGTTTTGGCCCAGTGCAAGTCCATGTCCCGCGCAAAATCGCGAATATCAATAAGGGCCGCTTTTAACTGCTCCGCCGCCGCCTCAACGGACGAACTTTCGTCGGGAAAAACCTCGTTGAAACCCTGATACTCAACATCCCAAGGCGCATCGCCCCCAATATAGCTCCAAACAGGAATCCACGAGGTATCGTGGCCATCGGCGAATTGGGTCGTCAAAGCCCAAACGTTGCCGCCACCCGCAAACGCTGTCGTTTGCCAATCGTCCGAGCACTCTGTCAGCAGCTTGTTTTCGGGGCGCACCGCACAACTGAGATAACAGCGTTTGAGGCCCATACTCAGGATCGCTTTCATCCAGTCGTCAGGGCCAGTTGCCATCGTCACACGGGCAGGATTGGGTCGCAGCAGCTTTCTTTTGAGATGAGTAAACGTGACGACACGGCAAAACTTCATGCTAGAGTTCTCTGCGAAACTCGACCCCACAGCAGCAGCGCCGGCCACGGAGTTGAGTTTTAAACACAGTGCAATGAGTTGAGCTGTCTCACCGCGCATCGCGTTAGCCGACGTGAAACAACGTCTGAAACAGACGCGGATCGATTGAGGCTGAGGCGAACGTCGGCCCTTCGGTCATCACGGACACCGCGTCATGTGAGTGCAGGCTTTCTTGATGGCTGGCGACCACGCGGAAATCGCCTACGCGCGGATCGGCTTTTAATTGTGCGCAGAACAGACGCGCTGCATCCTCGACAAAAATCGGGTTGGCCGCGTTCAACTCTGCAAAGGCTTGCTCATCCTCGCGCTTGACCATCACTTGTGTTTCGGTCGGCACAGCCATGCGGGCCATATCGATGATATCTTCGAACCACAGGCAATCTTCGTCATCTTTAACCTCGACCGAAATCCGCGCCACGGAGCGCTGCGAATGCGGTGTCGCCAGTTGCCCACGGAACTGGCGGGCATGTTCGGAGAGTTCGAGCGAGCAAGGGCAAGTGCTTGAGTAAACGTAATCAAGATGCACGATCTTGCGGCGCACGCCTTCCTGTTCCACCAATTCCAGCGCGATATCGTAATACTGATAGCCAAACAGGCCAGACCGCAGGCTCTCCACCTTCATCGGAAACGAAAACCGCATCTGGATACGCGCGTCAAAGCTCTCAAGGTCGGTCTTATATGCATCCAAAGCCCGCTCGATCACCTCAAAGCTAAAGGTCTCCTCCGCCCGTTTGTAAAACGTGCGCATGATGCGGGACATGTTGATGCCCTTTTTCTCGGCCTCAAGGCTCACCGTGCCAGTGACGGATGTCTCTAGCTGCAAATCACCGCCGCCACGTTTCTGAAAACGGATCGGCAGGCGGAAGTTGGAAATTCCAACGTGCTGAATTTGTTGCTTTGAGCCCTTGATCAGGCTCGAAGGTCCATTCTGCAAATCTGGCATCGACGCCTTATAGGCCTCGTCCACCTCAAAGGCGTCAGGGTATGCCCGTGCCAAAGCAGGGTAATTGCTGACCTCTTGACCCGGGATCAGACGGCTGACCAATGGATCAAGCAGCGACACTTCTTCTGGCGTCACTTCGCCAGCCCAGCGCCGCAAAAGCGCAAGTGCTGCCTCAGCTTCGTCGCGTGTCGGTTCACGGTCAAAAATTGGCGTATGAATAGTCATATCACGGTCCCCCTCGGCTGCATTCGCCCCTTTTACATAGGGGCTCCCATCTGCATTGCGATGATTTTCGTAATAGATACGCGCCAACTCGGCCCTTGGATCAGTCATTTATCGGTCTCCTTAGGCTGAGCATAGCAGCCCCCACGCCAGTTGCGCGGGGAAATTCGACTAGGCCTTATCAAGCGCCGACATCAGGTCCGCAATCAGGTCGGCGGGGTCCTCTAGGCCCACTGACAAGCGGATAGTGCCCATGGAAATCCCAAGGATATCCTTTTGTTCCTGCGGCAAACGCTGGTGCGTTGTGGTCGCAGGATGGGTCACAATGGATTTGGCATCGGCAAAGTTGTTCGAAATCGTGAATATTTCTAAAGCATTAATGAAACGGAAACACGCATCGCGCCCACCCGCCACGTCAAACGCCACAACCGTGCCGCCACTTTCCGCCTGCGAGATCGCAAGCGCGTATTGTGGATGCGCGGGGTGGGTTGGATAGCGCAGGGACGTTAGCTTTGCATGACCATGCAGCGCCTCGGCCACCTGCAACGCCGCCGCCGCTTGCGCACGCACACGCAATTCAAGGGTCTCCAGCGACTTCAGATGCGTCCAAGCGGTAAAGGGGTTCATCGCCCCGCCTGTGTGCTTCATATAGGTTTCGATCGGGCCACGGATCAATTCGCGTGAGCCGACAATCGCACCTCCCAGCAAGCGCCCCTGCCCGTCCACATGTTTTGTCGTGGACACCAGCGCCAGATCAACACCGCAGTCTTGCGCATAGGAATAAACAGGCGTCGCCATCGCATCATCGGCCAGCACAAGCGCGCCGACAGCATGGGCGGCCTTCACGATGTGGCGCATATCAACCACCTCAAGCGTCGGGTTTGAGATGCTCTCAAAGAACACCAGCTTCGTGTCAGGGCGAATGGCCGCATCCCAAGCGGCGTTATCGGTGCCATCCACAAGCGTAATCTCGACACCAAAGCGGCTTAGAATATCCTCAAGCACATACAAACACGAGCCAAACAGCGCACGGGATGAGACAACATGATCGCTGGCCTTCAAGAGCGCCGTCAGCGCCCCACTGACCGCCGCCATACCAGAGGTGCAGGCAAAACAATCCTCGTAGCCAAGTAAAGCAGCCATCCGGTCCTCGAACATGCGCACGGTCGGGTTGCCATAGCGGGCATAGATAAACTCGTCAGGACCAGATTGAATAAACCGCTGCTCGGCATCCTCGGCGGATTTATACACAAACCCTTGGGTCATAAACATCGCCTCGGACACCTCGCCATATTGGCTGCGGCGTGTGCCTGTGTGAATGGCTTTGGTGCGCTTGCTCCAGTTTGTCATCGTCGTCTCCTGCAAGGGGGCAATAAAAAACCCCGACACCGGTCAAGGGTATCGGGGCTTGCGCACCCTATCCCTCTTTAGCGGCATATTTAACGTGGCCCGCAATCCGGTAACAAATCGCCACGCCGCAAGGGTTACGCCTGCTGCAATGCGGCGTCAAGATAGTGAAGATTTTAACTGGTAAGGAGATGTTAGCTCTTTGGCGCAATGGTGATGGAACAAAGTCATAGGAGGCAATCATGCAATTTCGTCCCCACCGTTACCGCACCGAATTCCCCACCGTCTTCAGCACGCCCATGGGAAATGTGAATGCGGTCATCAACGACGTGAATGAAACGGGTGCACTTGTCTCAATTTCGCAACCCTTACAACGGGGTCACAAAATCCGCGTGAGTTTTCTCAACAATCACATCGACGCAATCGTGCAATGGTCGTTGCGTGGCAAATGCGGCATCTCTTTCCGCCCCCAACTGACCATCGCGCAAGTCGATATGCTGCGGTATAAACAAGGCGGGCATCGCGGTATCAGACATAGCTCAACGGGGTATGCTGAAATGCGCTAAGCTTCTGGTTCAATCAGATACTTCTGCAAAAGTACGATCTGCGACCAAAGAAACAGGAACAGAACGACCGGAAAGGCAAAGGTTTCCAGCTTGACCCAAAGCTCTGTGGTTTGCGTGCGCCAAATGTATTCGTTTGCGAGCGCCATCGCCCCAAACATTGCAACCAATCGGCGCGTGAGGATCATCCAACCCTCTTTTTCCATCGGGAGGCAATCCTCCATGATATAGCGTAGATAGCTTTGCCCACGCAAAAGACCGATACCAAGAATCGCGGCAAAAACACCGTAAACGATACTGGTCTTCATCTTGAAAAACCGCTCATCGTTGAAATAGGCCGTCAGGCCGCCAAAGAAAATTACCATAAAGGCGGTAAAGACCTGCATTCGGCTCAACTTGCCCGACAACTTCCAAAGGATCGCCATTGAAACCAGCAAGATCGGGACAAACACCAAGGTCGCTACGATAAAGCCGGAATAATCCGTGCCGCCAAACGTATATGTGTTTTCCTTAATCCGCAGATAAATAAGGAAAAACACGAGAGTTGGCCCAAGCTCCAAAACCTGCTTCAAAATTGGATTGATCTGTTTTCCGGCCATGTTGGTCTCCCTCATCCACCCATTTCAACGATCACGGCGCCAAGTGCAACCAGTCCCATAAGAAACAAGCGACGCGGCCCCACTTTTTCGCCCAAAATGAACCAACCGATCAGGGCTGCAAACACCGTGGATGTCTCGCGCAGCACCGCAGCCTCACCCACCTTATCTAGTCGCGTTGCCATCATCACGCCGCCAAAACTGACCCAAGCGATCAAAGCACCTGCTAACCCGCGCCACATTAAGGGACCAACATCCGGCTTCACCGCCATGCGTCGATAGCGCCACGCGGCCAAAATCGGGAAATCGAGCGCCGTGATAAAGAAAAACCACGCCAGAAACGTGAACGGATTGATGCTCGACCTGATCCCGTAAGCATCCCACGTTGTGTAGACCGCAACCATGATCCCACCTGCGACGGCCCAAGCGAGGCCGACCTTCAGGCTATAAAGATCAATCTTTTCTTCCGACAGGTTCCGTGCCGCCAATAGCAGGATACCACCCGACAAACAGGCCACGCCCAGCCATTGCATCGCCGTGAAATGTTCGTTGAAAAACACGGTTGCAGCGATCACCGTCACCAGAGGCCCTGTGCCGCGTACCACAGGGTAAACGACTGTATAGGCTGCCTTTTCATAGGCAGCAGCCATCGTGCATTTATAAATAAAGTGGATCACCAGCGCGCCCGCGAGCAACCAAAATGTCGTCGCCGTCGGCCAAGGTACCATGAAAAATGCAACGGGTGCGGAGATCACAGCAAGCCAGCCGTCAATCGCGCCGCGCGTCATCCATGGGTCAAACCGCCCCTTTTGCAGCGCCCCAAAAGCGGCATGCGCCACAGCCGACATCAGCGCCAACATCGTCGCCAATCGCGCACCCTCGGGCGTGCCCGCGATGGAAACGATCCACTCGCCCATCGCTACTTATCTAACCCGACAAGCGCATTGGCAAAATCTTCAGGATCAAAAGGCGCCAGATCATCAATCTGCTC
>DFSO01000021.1 GCA_002378665.1 Loktanella sp. UBA3435
GCGGGGATGCATACACTTTTGGCTCTAACGGCTATTTGTTATTTTTTAGCGCCTCGTGGAAACTGCGGCGGAGTTACAGGCACGTAAGGGAAGCGCCCACGTTGTTTAGTGGCAGTTGTGCTTGGTTCGGTTCCTCCGCGGACATAAACCTTCCCGGGGTCATATTCAGGACCAAAATCCCAAGTTGGAAATCGCCCGTGTTTCATCGCATCATGCACAAACATACGCTTTTTTTGCGAGGTACGAATGCGGACCTCAAGCGCCTCTTCATCCCAACGCTCCATCATCGCCGTGAACATCCGATTGATCTGATCTTGATGTTCTGGCGCTTCGGCCAGATTGTCTAGCTCAAGTGGATCTGCGTCCATGTCAAAGAACATTTTGGGATCTGTGCGGGTATAAACCAGCTTTTTGCGCCCTTCGATCATGATAAATGCAGGGCCATAAAGGCTTTCACCTGTAGATTCGATAAAGACGCGATTTTCCAAGCTGTTTGGGTCGGGTCGTTCTAACAAGCTGCGGCCATCAACCGGGGAAACGTAGCCGTCAAACGTGCCGCCGTTTGCAATGTCGGCAAATGTTGGCATGAGATCGACGAGAGAGGCCAGCGCTTCTTCCTTGTGACCTGCCTTGACGCCGGGGCCTTGCATGATCATCGGTACACGCAGTGAGGACTCGTAAGGGTTGAACTTGAACCACATGCCGCGCTCGCCCAACATCTCGCCGTGATCCGAAACTAAGAAGACAAAAGTGTTGTCCAACTGCCCAATGTTCTCCAACGTTTCGATCAGCCCGCCAACCAGTTCGTCGATATGCGTGACCATTGCGAAATAAGCTCGGCGCGAGTTTTCAAGTTGTTTCGGCGTGATATCGAATTCATCTTGTCGGATCGTCATGAAATAGCGTTGTGACCAGGGATCGCGGTCCTCGTAGGGGATAAAGGGCACCTCGGGTTCAGGAATATCGCGGCCTTCGTACATGTCCCAATACTTTCGGCCCGCAACGAAAGGGTTGTGGGGTTGAGTAAACGAGACGTGCAACATGAAGGGGCGTTCATCACTTGATCGCGCGTGGTCGTAGAGCTCTTTGCGCGCGGCAATGAAAACCTCTTCATCGTAGTCCAGTTGCAGGTTTCGCTCGCAATGCCCTGACTCAACGACGCTCAGCAGACTCATCACCGACGGCGCATAGGCATCGTCGGTTTTGTCCCAATCCATGGTCCAGGCGAAATCTGAGGGGTAAATATCTGTAGTTAGACGTTCCTCAAACCCGTGCAATTGGTCAGGGCCGACAAAGTGCATTTTGCCTGACAGCGTCGTTTTGTATCCGAGTTTGCGCAGGTAGTGCGCATAGGTCGGCTCGGACGGCAAAAACTCGGCTCCGTTGTCAAAGACACCAACGTCCGAGGGCAGGCGCCCTGTCATCATTGAGGCTCGCGAAGGGCCACAGACTGGATTGTTGCAATACCCATTGGTGAAGGTCGTCCCGTTCTCAGCCATCTTGTCAATGTTTGGTGTAATCGCATAAGGCTTGCCATAGGCAGACAGGCAAAGTGCGGTCATCTGATCGGCCTGAATGACGAGGATATTGGGGCGGGTCATGGGAATTCCTTCCAAGAATTGATCCGCCCGAACCAATGCCCGAGCGGATGTCGTATGATATTACTTTTCGCCGACGCGGGCAACGAACTCTTCGATGCCAGGAACACCAATCTCGCGATAGTACTTTAACGCACCAGGATGCAGAGGCGCGCCAAAGCCATTCAGGACAGTCTCTTTGGACACGCGACCAAAGGCGGGGTGTACGCCTGCCAAATCATCAAGGTTTTCGAATATTGCCTTGGTCATGTCATATACACGCCCTTCAGACACATCGGCAGAAATTACCAGGCCATTTGCAAGACCATAGGTTGGGGTGTCACCCGCTACATCCTCATAGGTGCCGCCAGGAATAGAGAGGCGAAAGTAAGGGGGATACTTGGCGCTAAGATCCGCGTAAAATTCATCCGATATCGGGATAAGTTTTAGATCGCGCTGTGCTGACAGCTTAATCACTGGTGGCAGCGGGAAAGACCCGTTCCACAGGGCGGCGTCAATGTTGCCGTCGCTCAGCATGTCGACCATGTCACCAAGGCGCACGCGGAAAGCTTCGAAATCGTCGCCTGCGATCATTTCCATCAGAACGTTCGCATCCAGCATCGAAACGCCACCAGGCTGGCCCATACCAACGCGCTTTCCCTTCAGATCTGAAAGCGAATTGACTGGCCCACCTTCCAGCGTGATGACATGCATGCCAACAGGAGCAATCGCCATCCACGACAGGATTTTGCCGGGCTCACCACCCTCATAAGGCCCAGTCGCTGCATAAGCCTCGTAGGAGGATAGGGTCGTTGCCATAGAGGCTTCGATCTCTTTATCCTGCAGCAGCTTGATGTTGGCGACATAGCCTTTGGTTTCTTCAGCGGTTGCTTCGACGCCATCGATGTTCTTGTTGATCACATCGGCGATGCCTGCTGACCAGGTATAGGCCGTGCAGCCAACCGGGCAGGACCCGATCGAGAAAAAGTCATCGGCATTCGCCGCCACTGGAGCCACAAGCACTGTCGCGGCAACAAAAGTTGATTTTAGTGTAAATTTCATTAGGTTTCTCCCTCTGAGGTTTTTTCGACCGGTTGTGTACCGGTTCCCGTTGTAATTTCTTCAGCTGCGCCTTTGCGGAGGTTCCAAAAGACCAGCGCACCTGCGACGATCGCTGCTAACGCATCATAGCGCCAGTCCGAGTTTAAGAATAAAACCGCTGCAAGCGCGAAGCCGAGCCGTTCTATAATGTTGAGGCGATAAGCTAACACCCCCAACATCGCGATACTGGCCGACACACCGCCTGCAATTGCAGTGATGAAAGATACGACCACCTGCACCCAAGTGACATCAATCCCCAGAAGGGCAGGATCGTAGACGAAGAAGTAGGGGACCGCAAAAGCACCCATGCCGAATTGGCAGGCTAGCACCGCGATCTTCAACGGGTTGCCTTGGCTGATGGAGGCGGCTGCATAGGCGGCCAGCGCTACTGGTGGCGTGATCGAAGACAGCATGGCCGAGTAGAGCACAAAGAGATGCGCGGCCAGAAGCCCTACGCCCAGATCGACAAGGGCAGGCGCAACCAGCGTGGCCACTAGAATATAGGCCGCCGCCGTTGGCAGGCCCATCCCAAGGATCAGGCAGGTGAGCATTGTAAGCATGAGTGCCAACGGCAATTGACCGCCAGATAGCAAAACCACGAGGGTTGAGAACTTCAGGCCGACGCCTGTGAGTGTGATTATTCCAATGATGCAACCTGCCGCCGCACAGGCAAGCGCCACGGGGATCACCGCGTAGGCTGCTGTGACGGCCGTTTCAACCATCCGGCGCGGTGTTTGCGCTGAGCCGCGGCTGAAATAGCTGACGATCATCGAGGCCACCACTGCCCAAAACGACGATAGCATGATCGAATAGCCATTAAGCAACATGCTGACGAAAACTGGCAGCGGCGCTAATAGATAGGAGCGCTTGACAATTGAGGCCCAGTCAGTGGTTGAATCCGCGTCGCGCAAAAGCGGGATATTCCGTTTCACCGCCTCAAAATGCACCATGGCCAGGAGCACCGCATAAAAGATCACTGCAGGCAGGAAGGCAGCTTTAGCGATGGTCAGGTAGGACGTCGCGGTGAACTCAGCCATGATGAAAGCAGCAGCTCCCATTACCGGTGGCATTAGCTGCCCTCCAGTCGAAGCGACCGCCTCAATCGCTCCGGCCGCCTCCTTGCGGTACCCGCTTTTGCGCATCAGCGGGATCGAGATCGGCCCAGTGGTCAGAACGTTGGCAACTGCAGTGCCCGAAATCATTCCCATCAAGCTGGAGCCAACGACGGCGGCCTTTGCGGGCCCACCGCGCATCCGGCCCGTCAGGCCAGTGGCAAAATCCATCAGTACCTGTCCCGCGCCAGTCTTTTCCAACAATGCGCCCAACACAACGACGCCCGTGACGAAGGTGGCGCTGACGCCAAGCGGAGTGCCAAAGATACCACCGCCACCCAGATACAACTGAGCCGTTATGCGTTTCAAAGAATATCCGCGATGCGCCAGCCCATCGGGCAGATAGGCGCCGAAAAGACCGTAAGCGATGAAGATTGCCGCCAGAATAACGATAGGCCAGCCAATGGTCCGACGGCAAGCGTCGAACAGGGTGACTAACAGAACAACGGCGAAAACTATCTCATAGTCCGTGATCTCGCCCCAGCGATCATTGATCGCGTCGAAATTGACGATGTGGTGTCCCGTGGTGACGATTCCCCCAGCCAGTACCAAAAGTATCCACAGCTTTTGTAGGGTCGTGTTTAGGCCGCTCGATCCGTCCGCGCTTACCAATGCACGCAGAGCCCCAATGTAGACCAGCGCCATGGCCAAAAGCAGGTGCGCGCTGCGCTGTAGCCCATCAGGGAAAACCCCGAAATAGGCCGTATAAAGCGTCAGGCTGACCAGCAGAGCGGACACAATCCCGATGGCCCAGTCAAAGACCTTTTCTGGCACCGCACTAAGCATTCGCCGTCCTTTTGTTATGATCCCACGCGTGCGCATTCAGACGTTCAAAATCCAGCCGGTCCGAGTAGCAGAATGTGTGTAGCGCCAGCAATGATGCTGCGTCGGCGGGGGACACCTCACCTTTCACCAGTCGAAATCCGCTGTCGGACCCAAACCCATATTCGGTGGTCAGCCTCTCTCTGGCACCATCGAAATAGATACTATTGGACCCAAGCGTTCCACTAAGGATGATCAGTTCTGGCGCAAGGAGCTTGGTTAGCGGGTCTAGCGCTTCGGCAAGAAGACCGCCTGCTTCGTTCAGATGTTCCGAGTTTGCTTCGTTATCAATAAGATCCAAAAGCGACATTGCATAAACTGGAAGTTTCGAACGCTTAAACTTATCGTGATCAAGCTTACCCAGTTTTGCCAGCAACCCAAAGCCTGTTGCTGAAAGGTTTAGGCAGTCATCTCTGCCACATGTGCAGCGCAGTGGCCGGCGATGGGATCGAAAATGGCCAATTCTCCCAGCGTCACCTGTGGCGCCGCGAACGATGCGCCCTTTGGACACGACACCAACACCGGCAAAGGTTGCCACGTGGGCCAACGCAAACTCGGAAACGCCTTGGGCTGCCCCGAACCTCATTTCCGAAAGCGCAAGCGCGTTGGCAATGTTTTCAATCACGACTGGCAGACCAGTGTTGCGGCGCACTTCATTCCAGAACTGACCCCCGTCGTTGTCCCAACCAAAGTATTCGGAGCGGATAATTTCGCTGCAATCTGGCGACGTTTTGGCGGACAGGGCCACTCCAACACCGATGATCCGGCTTGTGTTGATGCCCGTATCCCTGATCAGATCGCGCAGAGCATATGAATAAAGGCGAGCGGTTTCAGTCGCGTCTTCAAAAGAGCTGTTACTGACCTCTCTGCGGGCGATAGTCTGCCCGTTTGCGTCACAGATCGACACTTCTGAGAAATAGGCCGAGACGGTGATGCCAGCGGCAACAACACCTTTGGGATTAATCCGTAGGCCCTTGCGCGGACGACCAAGTCGGCGCTGATTACTCGAATTTTCTTCGGGAAATTCGAATTCTTCGATGATCTCGGCCCCAAGCAGATCCCGCGCAATGCGGGTTGCGGCCATCTCGGAAAACCCAAAGCGACGGGCCAATTCGGCACGAGATACTCCCGGTTCCGTCTGAATGCGGCTCAGCATGAGCCCCCGATGCGTGCGACGCAGACTGGCTGGGGTTGAGCTTTTCGAATCTTTATTAACCATCTGTTAGTTTGTAAATGCTGGCGCAAAGATCTGTCAAACGTTTTATGCTCAGCTGTTCGGTTTCCATCAGTTGACAGCATCGCGCTCGTCCGTTGAAAGATAGGCCGGCAGCGACGCGTCTCCCGAAATGATTGCTGCCACATCTTCTTGAGAAATATCAACAAAGTGTGGTACGACGGGTTCCACCTTGGGCAGCCGCCGATTGGCCTTGGTGCCATCCACGCCTCCCGAACCGCGGCGTACATAGCGTGTCTCGTCGCCCTTGCGCGCAACAAAATCCCAATCCTCGGGAACGCCGGGCGTTGTCTTCAGAAAAAGACGCTCTGCCTGGCTGGTGCGAATCTGTGTGTCGATCTCATCAGGATTCCAGCCATCTAGAAGAATGGCTTTCAACCGCTCATGTGTGCCCGTGTAAGCAGGAACGTCTGCAAGATTTTGCAGTTCATGCGGGTCTGCCTCCAAATCGTACAGCAGATCCAAATGACCATGGGTATAGATCAGCTTAAACTGCCCTTGACGCACCATTCGGTAGGGTACGCAAGGTCCGATGCCGTAGTAATCCGATATCACCAGATCACGCGTCGCCGCGCCCTTCAAAGCAGGCTCAAGACTTTCGCCATCACACGGCAAGCGCACCTTGCCGCCCCCGATACCGACAAGCGTTGGCAAGAGATCAACCAGCGAGACGCAGTCTTTGACCCGGCGCGGCGCATATTTCTCGGGCGCTGAAATTATCAATGGCACGCGAGCCGACCATTCATAGAAGCTCTGCTTGAACCACATGCCGCGCTCACCCAGCATTTCGCCGTGGTCCGCACAGAAGATTACAACTGTGTTGTCAGCCTGGCCACTCCTCTTCAAGGCATCAAGAATTTCTCCTACCTTGTCGTCGATGAATGAGATCATCGCGTAATACCCATGCCGCGCACGTCGCAGATCATCTTCGATCACTTTGTGACGGTGCCGCCCATGGGCAAAGAACAGTGCGCGGGATGCATAATCGAGATCGTCAAACGGCAGAGCCCCGACCAACGGCAGATCAATGTCGTCGGGGTCATAACGATCCCAATACTTCTTGTCCGCAACAAATGGCGTATGCGGACTGGTGAAAGATGCGATTTGAAACCAAGGTCCAGCATTATCGCCACGCCGCGCAAGATCATAGATCGTCTGCACCGCGGCGTGGGCGACTTCCTCGTCAAAATCCTCTTGCAAGGTGCGTGCTGCTGGTCCTGCATCGATGACACCGTTCAGCCCCGTGGCCGAGGGCACGAAGGCCGGACCTGCCTGCCAGTCCGCCACCCAGTCGAACCCTGCCGGATACACATCCGTGACTGTGCGTTCGTCAAACCCATGCTGTTGATCTGGGCCGATGAAGTGCATCTTTCCCGATAAAACTGTATGATAGCCCAAATGACGCATGTGGTGCGCCATGGTCGGCTGGCTACTCGCCAATTCACAAGCATTGTCCCAGACCTTGATCGCTGGGGTCAGGCGCCCCGACATCATCGACGCGCGCGAGGGCACACAAAGTGGATAGTTGGAATAAGCGTTGTCAAATACCACACTCTTCGCTGCTAACTGGTCAAGATGCGGTGTCTTGCAGACCGGGTTTCCATAGAACGACAGCGCCTGCGGGGCCAGCTGGTCGGCCATGATCATCAGGATGTTGGGCTTATTGATCATCGGCTTACACTGCCGCCCGGCGGTACACTGTATGCTCTGTGGTATAGAACTGAATCGTCGACGGTCCGTTCGAGCCACCCACCCCCATGCCACTGTCTTTGACGCCGACAAACGGCAGATGATTTTCGGGGAAGCTGCCTGCGTTCACATGGATCATGCCACTTTCGCTTTCCGCAACAAAACGCTCAACCACGTCCGTGCGCTCCGAATAGAGGCAGGACGACAGGCCAAAGGCCACATCGTTGGCGACGCTCAGGGCCTCGTCCACATTATCATAGGCAATCACGGAAAGGACTGGGCCAAAAACTTCGTCACGGGCGACTTCCATATCGCGGGTCACGTTGGACAGAATGGTTGGCGTGTAGAAATACCCACCAGTGTCCATCTTGAGCTTTTCACCACCCGCAGCGACCGTGGCACCGGCAGCCTTTGCACGGGTAACAAAGCCATCCACATCCTGAAGTTGCTGCAAACTGGCGAGTGGTCCGATTTTTGCTCCATCAGATGCGCCGTTCATTGGCTGCATGGCCTTAGCGCGCTTTGAGAGACCCGCCACTACCTGTGCTTCGAGTGTCCGATTCACAACCACGCGGCTAACGGCCGTGCATCTCTGGCCACACACGGCGAAGGCCGAAGCCATAATTTCATCAAGGACGGGTTCAAGATCAGTAGCGTCGTGCAAAATGGCAGGGTTTTTGCCACCTAATTCGAGTGACACTTCCGCCAGATGACCCGCTGCTGCTATCGCTACGCGTTTGCCAACCTCGACCGAGCCTGTAAAGCTGATTGCATCAATGCCAATGTGCTCTGCCAAAGCCTGCCCCAAGGCACCGCCGCCAATCGCCGATTGAACGAGGTCTGCGGGCAGCACTTCAGCAGCGATCTCGGCCATCAAAACGATAGCGCCAGGTGTCAAAGATGCGGGCTTAAGGATGATCGCATTGCCGTAAACGAGCGACGGGATAGCTTTGCGCATCGGCGTGCTGAAAGGAAAATTCCAGGGATTGATGCCCAGGATCACGCCGCGCGGGCGCCGGGTAGAATAGGCGACAGTGCCAGGGATTTGCGACGGAAAAACGTCGCCAATGGGCGCACTTGCACGACCAATGCAGACACGAGATTCCCCGACGGCCTTGGCAACCTCACCGCGTGCCTCAGCTAATGGCTTGCCCATTTCTTTGGTGATTGACATAGCGATATCTTCTGCGCGCGCCTCTAACGCGTCCACAAAATTGGCGACAAGCGCGCCGCGCTCTGGTTGTGGTATTGCAGCCCAACCCGCCTGCGCCAGACCCGCACGGGCGACGCAGTCATCCAAGGCGCCCAATGGCGTTTCATTAAAGGTCGCCACGATCTGTTCAGGGGCGGCGGGGTTGCGAATTTCAATGAGCATGTGCGGTGTCCTGTACTGTGCCGGAGCCGCCCGCGCGGATCATTGCGGCGGCCTTTTCGGCAATCATAAAAGTGGGGGCATTTGTGTTGGCGGAGGTGATTTTGGGCATGACCGAGGCATCAACCACGCGCAGTCCCTCCACGCCATTTACGCGCAATTCGGGGTCCACTACGGCGCCCGCGTCGGACCCCATGCGGCAAGTACCAACTAGATGGTAAACCGTTCCTGCCATCTGACGCACAGCAGCCAGAATCTCAGCATCGCTTTGATATTGCGCACCGGGAATAACCTCGCGCCGCCAGCGATGGCGAAACTCAGGCCGATTGTAGAGTTCGCGCACCATGCGGATGCCTTCGACGATAACTTTCTGGTCCCTCTCGGCTGATAGGTAGTTGGTGCGTATGCGCGGATCAGCGAAAGGATCAGAGTTTGCAATACGGATCGACCCACGGCTTTCTGGATGGCATTGCCAGAACGAAGTGGTAAAACCCGAATAACGGTGCAAGGGCTGACCGGGTTTATCTACAGATAGCGGCATGACGAACAGTTGCAGATCGGGACGACCGCCCGTCGCAAATTTTGTGCAAGCCGCGCCGCCGACCTGACCGGCCCCTACGGTCAACGGCCCGCGTGAGCCAAGCAACCACTCCAACCCCATTTTGGCGAGACTGAAAGGATTTCGTATGTGATCGTTCAGCGACGCGCCACGCTCTTCCAGTTCGACAATGGTGCGCATTTGTAGGTGGTCCTGCAGGTTCTCGCCCACTTCGGGGGCATCGACGCGAACGGGGATGTCATGCGTGCCCAGCAGCTCGGCCGGTCCAATACCCGACAGCTGCAAAAGCTGCGGTGTCTGAACAGAGCCACCACACAGGATCACCTCACAATCAGCATGCACCTCATGTGCCGTGCCGTTCTGAACATAGCGCACACCGGTGGCGCGGGAGCCGCTGAACATAATCTCCAACACCTGTGCGCTCGTCTCCAGCGTCAGGTTGGGCCGTTGTAAAGCGGGGTGTAAAAAGGCCGTCGCTGCGCTGTCCCGCCAACGCCCACGAAGCGTCAGCTGGTACTTGCCAACGCCATACGCGCTTTCTCCGTTGAAATCATCGTTTTGCGGCAGACCGTGCGCCCGGGCCGCTTGCAGCCAATCATTGCAAGCTGGGTTGTTATTGCGCAGATCGGATACCTGCAACGGCCCATGCGCGCCGCGATACTGCGATGGAGACCCGGCATAAGTCTCAAACGCTCTAAAATGCGGTAACACTTCATTGAACGACCATCCCTGCGCGCCAAGTTTCGCCCAATCGTCAAAATCAGCATGTTGACCCCGAATATAGATCAACCCGTTAATCGAGCTTGATCCGCCTACCACACGCCCTCGTGGGCAGTCCATTTGCCGCTCGCCAAGTCCAGGATCCGGATCACCGCGGTATAGGTGCGAAACGCGCGAATCGTAGATGGATTTGTAATAGCCAACCGGAAGCTTCAGCCATAACCCACGGTCCACTCCGCCCGCTTCGAGAACAAGCACACGCGCCGCGTCATCTTCGGACAAACGGGCTGCCAGCGTTGACCCTGCCGTGCCCGATCCAATGATGATGTAGTCGTAGCTTGTCATGCAGCCTCCAAAAGTTCTAAGTACAAGTCTAATCGAAAAACTCTGGTCATGCAACAAAAAATCTATAAATAGAACTTTAGGATCAATCAGGAGCCGCTCCGCCATGATAGACACACTTCGACAAAGCCGCTCTCCGCTTTATCTTCAGATTGCTGAAATTCTTCGGCAAGATCTGGATCGTGGCGTCTGGACGGAAGGCAGTCTTTTGCCAACAATTTCAGAAATTTCAGAAAAATACGCCGTCGCAAAGATCACCGTTCGTCAAGCCATGAAGATACTGGAAGAAGAAGGCCTCGTGGAATCGTGGCGCGGGCGCGGGACAACTGTTCTGCCACCCCCGCCGGAGCGGAATCGCCTGCATCTGGGCACGCAACTGTATACTTTGGTGGATCACTATCGTGGTGACAAACCGGCGCTAGACCTTCTGGAGGACTGCGACGCTGAGGTGCCGGGTGAGCCACTGATAGGTACCTTGTCGGACGCTGGCTATCACCTTTTACGCCGCACCCATACTCGCGAGGGTGAGACCTACTGCGTCATTTCAATTTACTTTGAAAAGCAAATATTTGCCCGCCACGAGGCAGAGTTCAGAACGCAGCTTGCCTTGCCGGTGCTAGTTGACTCCGATGATATTAATGTTGCCCAGGCGCGCCAATCGCTGACTATCGGCAAATGTGATTTTGACACCGCAGGTTTATTGGGCCTCGCCGTCGGCGATCCGGTGGTCGAAGTACGCCGCGTCATCTGTGACGCTCGGGATCAAGTCATCTACATCGCTGATGTCACCTATCGCAGCGACTTTGTGCGTCTGGAAATGGACCTTTTATCATGATCACGATCACGCGCATTCAGGCTTGGGCCTTTCGCAGCCCGACCAAAAAGCCCGTCGCTACATCCTTTGGCGTCATGCACGACCGCCCAGCCGTTCTTGTGCGCGTGGAGGACCAGGACGGCGCGTTCGGCTGGGGCGAGATCTGGGCAAACTGGCCCGCTGCCGGGGCAGAACACCGTTTGCGCTTGCTTGAGATGGATGTAGCGCACTTGGTCTTGGGAGTTGAATTCGCTTCGCCTACCGATTTCTTTTACAAGCTTGACGCACAAACCCGGGTACGTGCTGTGCAATGTGGCGAGGTCGGACCGTTCGCTCAGGTCATCGCCGGGCTAGACATTGCGCTGTGGGACTTGGCCGCGCGACGCGAAGGCGTACCACTGCGCCGTTTGATCCGGGAGGATGCGCCTGATACCGTCCCTGCTTATGCCAGCGGCATTCAGATTTTTGCCGCCGACGATCTGATGCTCCGTGCGCGGAACGATGGGCACCACAGGTTCAAGCTCAAGGTCGGTTTTGACATGGCCGCCGACGTTGGTGCTGTGCACCGGATACAATCTGAGTTGGCGCAGAACGAGTTCATAGCCTGCGATGCCAATCAAGCGTGGTCTCTGGAACAGGCGAAGGCGTTTCTGAACGGCATCAAAGGCGTGCCGCTTCATTGGCTGGAAGAACCTCTGCCAGTTTTCCACGATAACGTCGAGTGGCAAAGCCTCGCGGATTATGCAGGCGTCGCACTGGCGGGGGGGGAGAACATAATCGGGGTTGCCGATTTCGATCACGCCATCAAAACAGGCGTTTTATCCGTGATCCAGCCTGATGTCGCAAAATGGGGTGGGATCACAGGCAACTTTGCCGTGGCCCGCAACGCGCTCAAAAACAATCGCCGCTATTTCCCGCATTTTCTTGGTGCAGGCATTGGTATGGCCGCCTCGGCGGAACTACTGGCTGGTGCCGGCGGTGACGGGCTCTTGGAAGTTGATGTCAACGAAAACCCGCTGCGCACCATATTCTTTGGAGAGCGTGAGCCTGTGTCGGACGGCGAGTGGCGCTGCAGCGATGGACCTGGTCTGGGAATTGACA
>DFSO01000046.1:0-792 GCA_002378665.1 Loktanella sp. UBA3435
AATCTGGTCTGGGGTGTTTCATGAGAAAGTGGATAGCTCCCGCCGTAGAATGGCGCGAAAGCTACTTGATGTTGCGCGTTTGGATAATGTGACAAAAATATTGAACCGTCATGGGATTTCAGATGAACTTGCGTGCCGCTGGGAGAGTTTTCGTAACCATGGGCACCCACAATGCGTGATGATCGTCGATCTTGATCATTTCAAACTCATTAACGACAGGTTTGGGCATGACGAGGGGGATCGTGTACTGTCGGCGATCCGAAATTTGCTAACCCCATGTTTGCGGCGAAAAGATGCTTTGGGCAGATGGGGCGGTGAAGAGTTTCTGGTTTTGGTCGACGATATCGATTTGAAAACCGCTGAGGCGATTTCTGAGAGGCTCCGTGAGGCGGTGACAAACGTTGCAGTTGTGCTGCATCCGGAAGCTCACGTCGCTACAATGTTACCCTATCAGACGACCGCCTCAATTGGCGTCGCATACTTTGAGGCTCAGGTCGAAAGCCCCGAAGATGCAATCAAAAGAGCGGATGTCGCGCTCTACTCCGCAAAAGAAAACGGCAGAAATCGAGTCGCCTACGAAAACGTGCTGGGCGCGGGAAAGGCGGCCTAAGGTTGCGCAAAGTGCTTTGATAATTTTAGACCTTGGCCCTGATAGTTTGATTTGATCTCGCGACCGTAAAGCGCTGCTGGCATTGCGCTCATGTGTTCATAGACGAGGCGGCCGACCACTTGGCCGTGCTCCAGCACAAATGGGGCCTCGTGGCAGCGGACTTCAAGCACGCCGCGCGAGCC
>DFSO01000046.1:1086-51110 GCA_002378665.1 Loktanella sp. UBA3435
AACTCACCAACCATCGCCAAATAGGGCGCCATTTCAGCGGCTTGCATCGGCGGGATCACAATCGCCTCTCGGCTGACGAGGATATAGAACGCACCGGGATCGAGAATAATCCAGCCATCTTTGCTGTGGACCTGTTCCCAATACTCGGTGGGGTCATAATGGGCGAGGAGGGAGAGGTCGATGACGCCTGTATGCGGTTTCGCGCGGTACCCAACAAGGGTGCCGCTGGCAGGTTTAAGATCAACCGAAAACCCCAATCCGTCCGAGATCACAGGCTCGCAGTCAACGATAGGCGTCGCAGTATGCAATGCGCGCAATTCATCGTCGGACATCATAGTTTTACCATGACGGAAGATGATCTGGTTCAGCATTTGACCCGTGCGGGCGACGACTGAAAACGAACGTGGGCAAATTTCAACAAAAAGCGGGCCGGTGTAACCTGCGGGCACGCGGTCAAACTCAACGCCGTGATCAGTGATGATGCGGGTCAGCAGATCAAGACGGCCGATAGAGGACTTGGCAGAAGCTGCCGCTGTCATACCTTCTGGCAGCGCGAGGGATTCGAGCAGGGGGACAACATAAACGCAGCCCTTTTCAAGAACCGCACCTTCGGTGAGGTCAATGGCATGCATCCGAAAATCAGCAAGGCGTTCGGTAACTTTGCGCGTGCGCCCTGCAAGGAACGATGCACGGACACGGAATGCAGTTGACCCCAGACGTAAATCCAAGCTCGCAGGCTGAATTTGTGCGACTTCAATCGCTGCAGATGCCGAAATACCGCCATCTGCGATCATGTCGCGAATCTGATGGTCTGCTAAGACACCGGAATTTGTCACTATGTCGTCCTTTCGGGCTTACAAAAACGCCCGCTGCGTAAAAACACAAGCGGGCGATTGTTTGGTCGGGCTAGCAGGACTCGAACCTGCGACCTTCCGTCCCCCAGACGGACGCGCTACCAGGCTGCGCTATAGCCCGACTGTCGGTGTTCATAACTGATTTGCGGGGGCAGGCAAGACCCAAATCCTCAAGCCGCGTCCATCGCGTCGCGCAGGGCCTGTAATCGCTTTAGAAGTGGGCTGATTTTGGACTTATTGCTATGCACAAAGACTTGGTTTGCCTCGGCAGTTGCAGCCAAAGCGGCCACGCGCGCGGGCGTCTTGATTGGGGTTGCGACGGTTACCGCAATGGGGGCAGGCGGCATCTTTGGGGCATCCACGTCAACGGCCACTTGGGGCTCATTCTCAGGCTCGGGGACCGCCTCAACCACTTCAACGAGCGGCGCGGCTGGTTCGTTCTCAATCGCGTCAGGGGTCGGGTCGTCGTCCAGCTCAGCCTGCTCAACATCGGAACCGTTTGCCGCTTCGGCCACTTCTCCGAGTTCGATAACATGCTTAACGCCTTGTTCGCGCATCAATTTTTGCGCACCTTTGATGGTCAACCCTTGATCATGAAGCAAGGTTTTGATGCCTGCGAGCAGGTCAATATCTTCGGGGCGATAGTAACGTCGCCCGCCAGCCCGTTTAACAGGTTTGATCTGGGTAAACTTGCTTTCCCAAAAGCGCAGAACATGCGTGGGCGTGTCGAGCGCATCTGAAACCTCGCTTATGGTGCGGAAGGCGTCGCGAGATTTGGCCATAAAGTGTGGTCCTATTTATTGCCCGCGGCAACCCGATCTTTCATCAGGTGGGAGGGGCGGAATGTCAGTACGCGGCGCGGGTGAATTGGCACCTCTTCGCCAGTCTTTGGGTTGCGGCCAACGCGCGCCGCTTTTTCGCGGATCGAGAAGGTGCCGAACGACGAAATCTTAACGGTCTCACCATTGACCAAAGCATCGGACACATGGCCCAACACGCTCTCAACGAGATCGGCGCTTTCGTTGCGCGAAAGTCCGACTTGGCTATGGACTGCATCAGCAAGGTCCATCCGCGTTAATGTCTTATCAGCCATATCCATCCCCTTAAATTTTAACAATCATATGCGACAGACAAATTCAGAGTCAATAACAAGGACTTGAACGGCGGTCTTAAAGATATGTTTCCGCTACCAGCGGATGACCACTGCACCCCAAGCAAGACCGCCGCCGATGGCTTCAGTGACCAAAAGGTCGCCTTTTTTGATTTGCCCGTTTTGCACACCAACAGAGATCGCCAGCGGGATAGAGGCTGCGGAGGTATTTCCGTGATCTTGCACGGTCACAATCACGCGGTCCATGCCAACGCCCAGCTTGCGGGCTGTGGATTTGATGATGCGGATATTGGCCTGATGGGGGACGACCCAATCGACGTCATCTGCTGTCAGGCCAACTTTATCAAGCGCGGTGTGCGCCGTTTCGGCCAGCTTTTCAACGGCATGACGGAAGACTTCTTGGCCTTCCATGCGCAGAACACCCGTTGTTTGCTTGGAAATGCCACCGTCGACGTAAAGCAGATCGCGGTAGGCGCCGTCAGAGTTCAGATCCGTCGAAAGGATGCCTCGGTCGTCGGTCGTGCCGTTACCGTCTTGCGCTTCAAGAAGGACAGCGCCAGCACCGTCACCAAAAAGAACGCAAGTGCCGCGATCGGTCCAGTCCAAGATTCGGCTAAATGTTTCTGCGCCGATGACCATAACGCGGTTCGCTTGCCCAGAGACAATAAGCGCATTTGCATTGCTCAGCGCAAAAGTAAAACCAGCGCAAACCGCTTGAATATCAAAGGCATATCCCTTGGTATTGGCAATCGCGTGCTGCACCATTGTTGCCGCAGACGGGAAAGTCAGGTCAGCGGTGGATGTGGCAAGGATAATTGCGTCAACGTCGTTGCCCGTCAGGCCCGCCATCTTAAGAGCGGCCATCGCGGCACGGGCTGCAAGGTCTGATGTGGTTTGACCTGGTGCTGCAAAGTGTCTGCGTTCAATGCCAGAACGGGACGTGATCCACTCATCGGTGGTATCCAGCGTTTTCTCAAATTCCGCGTTGGGAACAATACGATCGGGCA
The DNA here is from genome assembly GCA_002378665.1 of Loktanella sp. UBA3435. Taxonomy (GTDB): domain Bacteria; phylum Pseudomonadota; class Alphaproteobacteria; order Rhodobacterales; family Rhodobacteraceae; genus Yoonia. The sequence continues at coordinate 4,059 of DFSO01000046.1, forward strand.
AGTAATGCCCAACTCCGATGGCGACTGCGCGACGTGTCATATCTACTAATCCGAGTTGGTATTTGGGCCGTCTAGAATTGTATCTTGCGCAATGGCGGCCGCGGATGCAACCCGCGCCGCCAATTTCTCGGAAAAACCCGACTGCCCAAGGCGGTAGGCAAGGTTGAGGGCCGCTGCTACGCCAGTTTCATCGGCGCTGCCGTGGCTTTTGACCACGGTTTGGTTCAAGCCAAGGAAAACCCCTCCGTTGACGCGGCGCGGGTCGATTTTTGTCTGCAACCGCTTCAGTGAACCGCGTGCGAAAAGGGCGCCAAGCATCGAGAACGGTGTTTTCATCAACGATTCGCGCAACAAGCCAGAGATTAGTTTTGCCGTGCCTTCGCCCGTTTTCAGCGCGACGTTGCCCGTGAAGCCGTCAGTGACGATCACATCCACGCGCTCGGACGGCAAATCATTGCCTTCGACGAATCCGATGAATTCATAATCACCTTTTTCGGCGGCTTGCCTGATCAGCTCATGTGCGACCTTAAGTTCAGCGCGGCCCTTATGCTCTTCGGTGCCAACATTGAGCAGGCCAACGCGGGGGCGCGCAATCTCAAGGCCGTTGCGGGCATAAGACGCGCCCATCAGCGCATAGGTCAGCAAATCATCTTGGTCTGCGCGAATATCCGCACCCGCATCCAGCATCACAGCAAAGCCTGCTTTGTTGCGCGAGGGCCAAAGGCAGGCAATAGCAGGGCGGTTCACACCTTCGGCTTTGCGCAGGCGCAGCATCGAAATCGCCATCAAGCCGCCCGTATTGCCACAAGATACAGCAACAGAGGCAGAGCCATTGCGAACAGCCTCAATCGCCGACCACATCGACGTGTCTTTACCGTTACGCAGAACGTGGCTTGGCTTATCGGTCATTTTCACGACGCCAGTGGCATCATGAAGCGTGATTCGATCTGCAAACCCAGTTTTCTCGACCATCGGAGCAAGTTCGACCTGCGGGCCGTGGAGAATCGCTTTTGCGCCCGGATTGGCCGTTAGGAACGTGGAAAGGCCCGCAACAACAGTTGCAGGCCCTTTATCTCCACCCATAGCATCAACGGAAATCACATTTGCGGTTTGCGCGTTATGGTCCGTAGGCTTGGGTGTCATGTGCAATGACGTCAGCTTAAGCTGCGTCTTCGTCCAGATCGATGTCTGTTTTCGCAACAATTACTTCGCGTGTCGCGTAGTGGTTGCAAGATGGGCAAACGTGGTGTGGGCGCTTAAGCTCACCACAGTTGTCACATTCGTTTGGGTTCGCTGCAACGAGCGAGTCGTGCGAACGACGGTTGTTGCGACGGGATTTGGATACTTTATTCTGCTGGACGGCCATGTCTCAACCCTATGATAATTGGGCGCTAAGTGGCCCGTAAGTTTCAGTCTTTGGGGCGTCCTACGCGATTGAACAAGCCCTGTCGAGACCAATGTAAAAGAGGTGGCGAACATACTGCGATTCTTTTACGGCGCAACCTTTTTTCGACACATGCCCTATGTGGCACCATCGTCTTTGTTTTCCAAGGCTTTACGCAAATCACCAAGCCCCGCAAAGGGCTTTGCGTCATCATCTGACATTGGCGTAATTCCGCGTTCCGTCACGGCAATATTCCCCAATTCAGCCCCTGCAAGGCGCGGAAAGGCCGGCAAACACAGCGCCAAAGCCTCAATCATGACATCAACGAGATCAACAATCGCGGGCAGTGGTTCGACATTTTCGTCGACTGTCATTTCAACGTCGTCCTCATTGGGAACTTCGAAATGTGCAGTATAGACGCGGATAACAGGCTCATCGACGCGCGACGTCACTGGCTCTAGTGTCACAACGCAATCTTGGACAACCGTTGCGCCTAGCTTTGCCTTTAATTCCCAATCGGTTTTACCGACGGGCGTGATTTCGCCCTCAAGGCGCAGCTTTTTGATCCCGACAATGTCGAGAGTCTTTGCAATAACAGCGCGTTCGGCTGCGTTAGGTTGAATATCAAACTGCGTGGCCCGCCTTGCGGCGAGGTCTGACAAGCGAAGTTGTGATGTGGGCAATTCAGCCAAGTGTGCTTCCATTCTTGAACATATGGGGCTGCATGATGTAGTGGGGATAAAAGGCATAATTCATATGCGCAAGGGGGCAGACAAATGAGAGCAGCAGCAAACAAGAGTGCAACCGTCTTGCAGCGCGGATTTGCGATCCTTGCTTTGGTGGCGATTGCAGCCTGTACGCCGATCATTCGCAACCACGGATATATGCCCCCCGAAGAAGACTTGGCGCTGATTGCGGTGGGCGTAGATACCCGCGAATCTGTGACATTAAGCGTCGGACCTCCCACATCTGGCGGGATGTTGAACGAAAGCGGCTTTTACTACGTTGCGAGCCAGTTTCGCCAGAATGGCGCGTATGCCCCGGAGGAAATCTCTCGCGAAGTCTTGGCGATCAGCTTTGACGCGAACGGCGTCGTCAGCAATATCGAGCGTTTTGGCCTGAAAGATGGCCGTGTCATCACATTGTCGCGGCGCGTGACGGATGACCAAGCACGTGATTCGACATTTGTGCGCCAGCTTCTCAGCAGCTTTGGCCGTGTGAATGCGGGTGACTTCTTGGGCGAGAGCTAAGGGTCGCCGTGCCTGCCAATCTGGCAAACGCTAAGCTGACGTGCCGCTTTGCGGATAGACAGGCCGACTTTACCGCTTGTCAAAGTTTGCGCAGGTTATCGTTTTTTGGTGACGATGGACTTGATGCCGATCAGTTTGATCCGCTTTCGCAGCATTTGATGGTGGAACGAGACGGCGGGCTTGTATGCACAATGCGTTTGCGTGTGTTTGCAGACGGCGATCAATTGACCAATACCTATACTGGCAGCTTTTACGATCTCAGCGCCCTGTATGGTCCCGCAATTGAGGTCGGGCGGTTTTGCCTGAAGTCAGGGCGTGGTCAGGCCGATGTTTTACGCGCCGCTTTGATGGAATTAACCCGTTTGGTTGATACGCATCAGGTCGCTTTTCTGTTCGGCTGCACGAGTTTTGCGGGAAATGACCCTGCCGTTTTTAAGAATGCATTTGGACTATTGGCCGATAAATTTCAGGGGCAGGGTGCCTTGCTTCCGCAGCCGTTAAGCGATCAAATCTACATCACGCCATGCGGAGAGTATGACCCGACCGCAGCCCTGCGCGAAATGCCGCCGCTTTTGCGCAGCTACTTGGCGATGAACGGCTGGGTCGGCGATAAGGTGATCGTCGATAAGGCGATGAACACGATGCATATTTTCACCTGCCTTGATGTGGCACGCGTGCCGGAAGCCCGCGCAAAGGCGCTGCGCGAGGGCGTAGGCCCTGTCTCGCAGCCTTAAAAACACCAAGACCAATTGACCTTGGCGCAAAGGTGCAATAGCGCGGCGTTCATGGCTAGAGCACCCTTACTCCAACTTTCCGAAATCGCCCTCACGTTTGGGGGGGATCCTGTATTTGAAGACCTGTCGCTTGTGGTTCAGCCCGGCGACCGCGTGGCGCTGGTTGGGCGCAACGGGTCAGGCAAATCCACACTGATGAAGGTCATGGCTGGCCTGATCGAGGCAGACAAAGGCGCGCGCACAGCAGCCCCTGGTGTCAGCGTCGGTTACATGGAACAGGACCCCACGATGGAGGGGTTCGAGACCCTTGGCGCCTATGCCGCAAGCGGCCTGCCCGAAGATGAGGCCTACCGCGTTGATATGGTGGCCGAGGGGTTGAAGTTCGACCCGATGGGCGATCCTAAAACCGCCTCTGGTGGTGAACGTCGCCGTGCGGCCCTAGCCAAGCTGATGGCCGAAGCACCAGAATTGATGCTGCTCGACGAGCCGACGAACCATTTGGATATCGAGGCGATTGCTTGGTTAGAGGCCGAGTTAAAATCGACCCGCGCCGCATTCGTCCTGATTTCTCACGACCGCGCATTCCTGCGCAACCTGACACGCGCCACCCTCTGGATTGATCGCGGTCAAGTTCGCCGCGCCGAAGAGGGTTTTGATGGGTTCGAGGAATGGCGTGATAAGCTCTGGGAAGAAGAAGACCAGCAGCGCCACAAACTGAACCGCAAGATCAAGGCCGAGGCCCGTTGGGCTGTCGAGGGCATCTCTGCGCGCCGCAAACGCAACCAAGGGCGCGTGCGTGCTTTGGCCGATTTGCGTGCCGAAAAATCCAGCCAGATCATGCGCCAAGGCACCGCTGCGATGGCATTTGACGGCGGCTCTACCTCTGGCAAAAAGGTCGTTGAGGCTGTTGGCCTGAACAAAGCCTACGACGGCAAGCAGATCGTCAAAAACTTTGACATCACCATCAACCGCGGCGACCGCGTGGCCTTTGTTGGTCCCAACGGCGTGGGAAAAACGACTGTTCTCAATATGTTGCTAGGCTTAGTTGCCCCAGACGAGGGTGTTGTCAAACTCGGCACGAACCTCGATATCGCGGTTTTTGACCAAGCGCGTGCAGCCTTGGACCAGAACATGACGCTTTGGGAAAACCTCGCGTCCGACCCTGTGCTCGGTGCCTCTGGCAAATCCGATCAGGTCATGGTGCGCGGCACGCCAAAACACGTGGTAGGCTACCTCAAAGAGTTCCTTTTTGATGAGGCTCAGGCCCGCGCACCTGTGCGCTCGCTCTCTGGCGGTGAGAAAGCCCGCTTGCTGCTTGCCCGCCTGATGGCGCGTGAAAGCAACGTTCTGGTGCTCGACGAGCCGACAAACGACCTCGACATCGAAACGCTAGACCTGTTGCAAGATATCTTGGGCGAATATGACGGCACTGTTCTGCTTGTCAGCCACGACCGCGACTTCCTTGACCGCGTTGCCACAACGACCATCGCGATGGAAGGTAACGGGCAGGCGGTCGTCTATGCGGGCGGCTGGACGGATTACCAACAGCAGCGGTCAGATTCGCTACCTGTGCCTGAGAAATCAGTGGGCAAACAGTTGTCGAAAGGTAACAAGCAATCCGCACAAGTGGCACGTAAAACAGCGCTTTCCTTTACGGAAAAGCACCGTTTGGAAGAACTGCCAACCTTGATGGAAAAGCTGCAAGCTGAAATTGCGAAGCTGGAGGAAGTTCTGGGTGATCCCGAGCTTTTCACCAAACAGTCAGCCAAATTCCAAAAAGCGTCTGACGCTTTGGTCGAGCGTCAAATCGCACTCTCTGACGCCGAAGAAGAATGGCTCGCACTCGAAGAAAAGGCCGGCTCTTAAACGGGCCTGCCAGCTTTTCCCGAGTGGAAATATGCTGGGGGTTTGGGGGCTAGCCCCCATCCCTTAGCCCCAAAAATCAACCGTCGAAGTTGACCTCTTCCATGATTCGCAACGCTGCCGGACGATTTGCCGCCAAAGTGCCCAGATCCATTGTGTCGGCCTCAAATGTGCCCCAACTCTTCACAAGGTCCGACAGCGCCGCACCTTCCAAAACAGGGTATTCATTGTTGAGATCCGCATAGAGACTTTGGGCCTCTGGCGAGACCAAAAATTCCATCAATTGCAGTGCTTCGGCCTTATTTGGTGCGGCTTTGGTCATGGCCACGCCAGAGACGTTCACATGGGTGCCGCCGTCCGCAAATGTCGGGAAGATAATGCGCACGGAATCGGCCCATGCGGTCTGTTCTGGATCAGACAGCATTTCGCCCATGTAGTAGGTGTTGCCCAAGGAAATGTCGCATTCTCCCGCCCAAATCGCCTTGACCTGTGCGCGGTCATTGCCCTCTGGCTTGCGGGCGAGGTTGGCATGCACGCCTGTGGCCCAAGCCTTGGCACCGTCTTCGCCGTCGTGGGCGATCACGGCTGACATCAGCGCAAGGTTATAGTCGTGCAGGCCAGAGCGGGTGCAAATGCGGCCCTTCCATTTGTCGGATGCGAGGTCCTCATAAGTCGTCACTTCGCCGTCAGCGACACGGTCTTTGCTCGCGTAGACAATGCGGGCGCGGGTGGTCAGACCAAACCAAAGGTTATCGGCACTGCGCTGGCTCTCAGGAATGGCAGCAGTCAAGATATCGCTCGCTACGGGCTGGATCACATCGGCGTCCACGATCTGTTGCAAGTTCGCGATATCCACGGTCATCACCAGATCAGCAGGAGAGCGCGCGCCCTCAGCCTTCAGGCGCTCGACCAATCCCTCGGACACCAGCGCGAGGTTCACGGCAATACCTGTTTCAGCGGTAAACGCATCCATTATGGGTTGGATCAGTTCTGGCTGGCGCGTGGAGTAGATATTCACATCCGCAAGAGCAGGGCCCGCAATGGCGGCGCAAACGGTGGAGAGCATGAGGGAACGCAGTGACATCGGGTCTTTTCCTAAGGTTAAATTTGATAAGCCTCATAAACCCGACTCTTTTAGTCAGGTCAATACCTGATTTATTTAGTCGGGCTTATTTTTCAGATTTCTCTTTGGCCTTAACCCTATCCCAAAGCGCATCCATTTCCGCCAGATTGCTTTGCGCTGGGGTCTTCCCCTGTGCCGCAAGTGCGTCTTCTACCGCATTGAAACGGCGTATGAATTTCATATTTGTGCCGCGCACTGCTTCCTCTGGATCAACGCCCAAATGGCGCGCGAGGTTGGCCATCACAAACATAAGATCACCAAACTCTTCGGTCACCTCTTGTTGCGTCAACGTCTCTCGTGCCTCGATCAATTCGCCTGCTTCCTCGATGATTTTATCCAAGACATGGCTCGTATCGGGCCAATCGAACCCGACTCGTGCGGCCCGTTTCTGCAACTTCACAGCGCGGGTTAGCGCAGGCAGGCCCACGGCGACCCCGTCCAAAGTGCGGGCCTGCTTGCCGCGCTCTTTCGCTTTGATCGCCTCCCAATCGCGGGTTTGCTGCTCTGCGGACTTGTCCCGCGATTCGCTGCCAAACACATGCGGATGGCGAGAAACCATTTTGTCGGAAATCGCCTTCACGACGGACTCGAAGCTGAAATATCCGGCCTCTTCCCCCATCGCGGTATGATAAACCGTCTGTAACAGCAAATCTCCCAGTTCGCCCTCCAGATCACCCCAATCCTTGCGGGCAATGGCGTCAGCGACCTCATATGCCTCTTCAATCGTGTAGGGCGCGATACTGTCGAAGTCCTGCTCGATATCCCAAGGGCAGCCCGTTTCAGGATCGCGCAAGCGCCGCATGATCTCAAGCAATCGTGGCATCCCGCCATTTGGGTCATGAATTAACGTATCTGCCATTGCACGGCCTCCGAACATGTTATCAACTGACCCTATTGCTTTAACTACCGGAGTGCCAGAATGCCCGTGATCAACCGTATCGCCGATTACACCACCGACATGACGGCGTGGCGCAGGCATCTGCACACGATCCCCGAGTTGATGTTTGAGTGTCATAAAACGGCGGCGTTTGTGGTGGAGCGGCTGCGCGAGTTTGGTATCGCCGAAATCCACGAAGGCATTGCAACGACAGGGATTGTTGCGATCATTGAAGGGCAAGGGGACGGTCCCACGATTGGCCTGCGCGCTGATATGGACGCGCTGCCAATGCAAGAGGAAACGGGGCTGGACTATGCCTCGACCATCGACGGGATAATGCATGCCTGCGGCCATGATGGGCATACAACGATGCTACTTGGTGCTGCGCGATACTTGGCGGAAACGCGTAATTTTAGGGGGCGTGTGGCGCTGATTTTCCAACCTGCAGAAGAGAGCGGCGGCGGCGGTGAGGTGATGGTCAAAGAAGGCATCTTGGACCGTTTCGACATCAAAGAGGTTTATGCGCTGCACAACGCGCCCGGCACACCTGTTGGCCATTTCTACACGACACCGGGGCCGATCATGGCGGCGGCGGATGATTTCGACATTCATATCACGGGCAAGGGCGGCCATGGCGCAATGCCCCATGAGACCATTGACCCTGTGGTGGCGGCCGTCAGCATTGCCCAAGCAATCCAGACGATTGTAAGCCGTAACAACTATTCCCAAGACAGTCTGGTCGTCTCGGTCACGCAGATACATACAGGCTCTGCTGATAACATTATCCCTGAAAAAGCCTATGTTAACGGGACTGTGCGGACATTTGACCCTGCGGTTCAGGGCATGGTAATCGCGCGGCTAGAAGCGATTGTTGCGGGTGCCGCGATCAGTTTTGGGGTCGAGGCAGAAGTAGTCTATAACGTGGGTTATCCTGCGACAGTGAACGATCCTGACCGTACGGTTTTTGCAGCAAACGTCGCGCGTGAGATTGCAGGCGACAAGGGCGTCATTGACGACAATGGCCCCGAAATGGGTGCCGAAGATTTCGCCTATTTACTCGAAAAGCGCCCCGGTGCCTATCTGTTTGTGGGCAATGGTGACACGGCTGGTTTGCACCATCCAGAGTATAACTTTGACGATGAGACGGCTGCGGCTGGCGCGTCGTTCTTTGCGCGGCTGATTGAACGCGCATTACCACTTTAAGGAGCAGTATCATGAGCTTAGAGGATGCAAAGACCCAAGTTGATTTGGCATTCACCCGCAAAGACCGCCGCGGTTTGGCCTTTGAGAACGCCTTTGGCGGAGCCACGTCATTTCTGCGCCGAACTTATTCCAAAGACATCGCAAGCGCCGATTTGGTCGTGACGGGTGTGCCGTTTGATCAGGCCGTGACCCACAGACCTGGCACACGGTTTGGCCCGCGTGCGATCCGCGAGGCATCGACTTTGCAGCCCTACGATCCGCCGTATGGCTGGGACGGGTTTGATCCCTTAGGCGAGTTCGAAATCGTGGATTACGGCGATATGCCGTTCGATTATGCGAACGTGGCGGGCGTGCCTGCGCTGATCGAAGCGCATATAAAAACCATTATTAATCAAGGGCCTGCAACGATTACTTTAGGTGGAGATCACTTCATCACGCTGCCGATTTTACGGGCCTATGCCGCGAAATACGGGCCGATGTCTGTCATTCAATTCGACGCCCATTCCGACCTTTGGGCCGATGATGACATGAGCCGCATCGATCATGGTACGTTTATGTATAAGGCGGTGAAGCTTGGCCTCGTGGATGTGACCCGCTCGGTGCAGATTGGTATCCGCACGGAATGTGATGATTGTCTGGGGATGCCTTACATCGATGCGCGTGAAGTGCATGAAAAAGGTGCGGCTTATGTCGTTGATAAGGTAAAGAAAATTGTGGGTGCTAGCCCGACTTACGTGACCTTTGATATCGACGCGCTTGATCCTGCCTTTGCGCCGGGGACGGGAACGCCTGTTTGGGGTGGTTTGGCGTCTTGGCAGACTGCGGCAATCCTGCGTGATCTGGCTGGGATCAATTGTGTGGGCGGCGATGTCGTCGAGGTGTCTCCACCTTACGATTCAGGCAATGTGACGGCTGTTGCCGGCGCGCATGTTGCGATGGAACTTTGCTGTCTAGCACTTTGGAACAAAAGGAAAAAGTAAATGCCAACGATGCCAATAAGCGGAAACGACCTTGCGCGGTTTTCTGGGCCGCAGACATTTATGCGCCTGCCACAAGTTGATAGCGCAAAAGGGTTAAACGTTGGTTTCATCGGGGTCCCGATGGATATTGGCACAAGTTGGCGGTCTGGCACGCGGATGGGGCCGAAACAAATCCGCGAGCAATCCGCGATGATCAGGCCCTATAACATCCAAACGGGGGCCGCGCCATTTGATGCATTGGAGTGTGGCGACCTTGGGGACGTGGCGATTAACACCTTTAGTCTCAGCGATACTATTCGTTTGATTACAGAGGTTTATGATGCGCATTTGAAGCATGATTTCACCCCGATGAGCCTTGGTGGCGATCATTCTATGACGCTGCCGATCTTGCGGTCGATTGCGAAGAAGCACGGGCCTGTGGCGTTGGTGCATGTGGATGCCCATGCGGATGTGAACGACGAGATGTTTGGCGAGCGCGAGACCCATGGCACGGTGTTTAGGCGTGCTTATGAGGAAGGGCTGATCGTGCCTGAGAAGGTGTTTCAGATCGGCCTGCGCGGCACTGGGTATACTGCGGATGATTTCACTGAGGCCGCTGGTTGGGGCTTTAACCAGCATCTGGCGCATGAGTTTTGGCATAAGAGTCTCACCCCGTTAGCTGCTGATATCAAAGCGAAAATTGGAAATCATAAGACCTATATTTCCTATGACATTGATAGCCTTGATCCGAGTTTTGCACCGGGAACGGGCACGCCCGAGATCGGTGGTTTGACCACGATGCAGGCGATGGAGTTGATCCGTGGGTTGCGTGGTTTGAATATCGTTGGCTGTGATATGGTCGAGGTGTCTCCGCCCTATGATACCAGCGGAAATACCGCGTTGACGGCGGCTAATCTGATGTTTGAGTTGCTGTCGATTTTGCCAAACGTGCCGTACCGTTAAGGTGGCACAACCCGTGCACTGGGCGTACACCGCGCGTGCACAGGTTGGGGACAAAACAGATGCGAATTATACTGGCGATTTTGGTCGTTGTGGTCGGCGCACTGGCTTATGTTAGATTAGCTCCGGTTAAGCTGACCGCTGTGACGCTGCCGACTGCTGTGGGTGATTATCCCGAAGCGGGTGGTTTTACGGCTGTGCGTGACGTGAGTGACGCTATGAATTTGGCGACGGTTGAGGCCGCGATGTTGGCTTTGCCGCGCACGGTGAAGGTTGCCAGTGACCCGCTTACCTTTGTGACCCGCAGTCGCGTTATCGGCTTTCCCGATGTGACCGTGGTGGAAGAACGCGACGGGAAGCTCGCGATTTCGGCGCATTTGGTCTATGGCGGCAGTGATTTAGGCGTTAATAAGGCGCGAGTTTTGGCGCTATTGGCGTCGCTTTGAGCGCTTGACGCTGGGGAAGTATTGCCCCAAAGGAAAATTATGATCGCACCAGATAAAATCGCCCAAATCATCGACCGTTTCCAGTTTCTGGAGGCGAAGATGGCGACTGGGGATGTGGGTGCGGAAATCGCGACGCTTGGCCGTGAATATGCAGAGTTGCGCCCCGTTGTGGAGACCGTGACGGCGTATCGCGATTTGGTTGACCAATATGCCCAAGCCAAGGAAATGCTGCGCGATCCTGAGATGAAGGAACTGGCCGAGGCCGAGTTGCCAGAGCTGAAGGCCGCACTTGAAGCGTCAGAGCATGAGGTTCAGCTGGCGTTGTTGCCAAAAGACAGTGCCGATGGTCGTCCTGCGTTGCTGGAGATTAGGCCTGGAACGGGTGGCGATGAGGCGGGGCTTTTTGCAGCGGACTTGCTGCGGATGTACCAGCGGTATGCCGAAGGGCAGGGATGGTCGTTTGAGATTTTGGAAGAGAGCCTGTCAGAGCTTGGCGGTGTGAAGGAAGTTGTCGCGCGGATCGCAGGCAACGGTGTTTTTGCCAAGATGAAATACGAGAGCGGCGTTCACCGTGTCCAGCGCGTGCCTGAGACCGAAAGTGGCGGGCGTATTCATACGTCGGCGGCGACGGTTGCGGTGTTGCCAGAGGCCGAAGATGTGGATGTGCAGATTTCTCAAAATGACATTCGGATTGATACGATGCGCGCCTCTGGGGCGGGTGGTCAGCACGTGAACACGACCGATTCTGCGGTGCGTATTACGCATTTGCCGACGGGGGTCATTGTTGTGAGTGCCGAGAAATCGCAGCACCGTAACCGTGAGATCGCGATGCAGGTGTTGAAGACGCGGCTGTTTGATCTGGAGCGCCAACGTGTTGACGGCGAACGCTCTGCGGACCGTAAGGCGCAAGTGGGGTCTGGGGATCGTTCAGAGCGCATCCGCACCTATAATTTCCCGCAGGGCCGCATGACGGATCACCGCATTAACCTGACGCTTTATGCGCTGGACAAAGTCATGGGCGGCGATCTGGACGAGATCATTTCGGCGTTGCAAGCAGACGCGCAGGCCACGCTTTTGGCTGAGATGGGGGCATGACAGCGGCGGGGACGGGATCAGCCCTTGTCCGAGAGGCAACCCGTCGTTTGCAAAACGCGGGCGTCCCTGATGCCGCACGCGATGCGCGCCATTTGTTTTCTTTTGCCACTGGGGTCGATTGTAGCCGCTTGACGCTGACTTTACCTGAAGTGGTTTGTGATGATGTCGCAGCCATTTTTGACGCGTTGATTGTGCGCCGTATTGCACGTGAGCCTGTATCGCATCTGACAGGTCGAAGGGCGTTTTATGGACGTGAGTTCAAGGTGACGGCAGATGTGCTTGATCCGCGCCCCGACACCGAGACTTTGGTTGAAGTGGCACTGCGGTCCCATTTCACCAAGATGATTGATCTGGGCACTGGTTCTGGCTGTATCCTTGTGACGCTGTTGGCTGAGGTACCGCAAAGCATCGGGTTTGGCACGGATCTAAGTGGTGCTGCCTTGGATGTTGCCCGCGAAAACGCAGAGACCCACGGGGTTCTGGATCGCGCGACATTTGTTTGTGCGGATTGGATGGAGAGTACGAAAGGGTCGTTTGATCTGATCGTTTCGAACCCGCCCTATATTGCAGTTGATGAAATGGTGGGTCTGTCGCCCGAAGTCGCCAATTGGGAACCACATATGGCGCTGACGGATGGGGCGGACGGGCTGACCCATTACCGCACGATCATCAAGCAAGCCGTCAGTCATTTGATGCCCGATGGACGTTTGATTTTTGAGATCGGGCCGACGCAGGGGCAGGCCGTCGCCGATTTGATGCGGGCAGCACAGTTGCAGCATGTGACGGTGATTCCTGATATCGATGGTCGTGACCGTGTCGTGAGCGCTCAAATGATCGGATTTAAGCCAGAAAGACGGGCATAAAGACTGAAATTACGACATTTTCGCAGTTAGGGCTTGCCCTGTGGGCATACCAGTTGGTATCCACTGCGCATCGGACGGGCGAAACGCCTCAAATAAAGTGTTCCCCCGATAGTCGCCAAAACATCGCAAGGCCGCTTTGAACGCATCGATTGCGTGTCGCGGCACCAGCGCAACGCAAAAGCCAAAGGCTTGACGAAAGCACATTCATGAGATCTTCAAAGTCACGGTCGCGGGGCAATAAGAACCGCAACACACGTCCTTCGGGCGGCAACATCATCAACCGCGTTTTCGATAGCTCGGGTCCTGATGGCAAGGTGCGCGGCACCCCGCAGCAGATCATCGAAAAATACAACCAGTTGCACCGCGACGCCGTTTTGTCTGGCGACCGTGTGGATGCTGAAAACTTTGCGCAGCACGCAGAGCATTACACCCGTTTGCTGGCTGAGGCGAACCGCGAGGTTGACGCCAAGCGCGAAGAGCAAGAAGAGCAAAACCGCCAGCGTCAGGCAGAGCGTGACCGCCAGAACGAGCGTGACCGTGAGCGTCAGGATCGCCTGAAAGCGCAGGAAGAGGCCGCCAATCAGCAGCCAACCATAGATCAACCAATCATGGATGACGATGAGGGGTCAACCTTGGTTGAAACCCCTGAGGCCGCCAAGCAGGAGGCAGCACCCAAGCCGCCGCGCAAACCGCGCCAGCGCAAGCCGCGTCCGCCAGCGGATGCCGCGCCAGACGCCCCAGAGGCCGCAGAATAATTCAAGAGCCCTCCGAGAGATCGGGGGGCTTTTTTCATAGCTGGATATGGATGTGATCGTCGTGCCTTGCCGCCCGGCATCCTTGGAACCGCAGCTTGTCACTCCCATTCCCAAAACGCGTTTGCAGGTGCGGCTCGATGAACACTTTGCCGATGCGTGGGTCGTTGGTCAGTAGGCGCAAGGCGTCGGACATACGCGCACTGTCGAGATCGTAGTTAGGCCAAAGGGTTTGCAGCCAAGCCAGATCCCAGCGCAGGGTTGGGACGGCAGGCGGGCAACTGCTTGGGCCGTCTTCAAAGGCGAAATATCCAATGGGTGAGCTGGTTTTGCGAGGCAGGTAGCTGCCGTCTTTGCTGTAGTAGAGCGCCAGATCAAGTTTGCGCCCGTCGTTATGGGACAGATGCGGCAGCAGCGGAAAGCCAGTTCCAAAGGGGAAATTTGCGTCGAGTGTAAGCGTGGTCGTGTCGGGGTGTTTTGCGTTCATCGTGTCCGCTAAATCGAGCGCGGTTTGGCGTAGCAGTGGCGTCACGTAGTGGCGATTGAGGGCGCAATATATCAGCGATTGCGGTTGTAGTGGGCCGTTGGAGATGCAGGGCAGCGGCACGCGTCCGAATTGAGGCGCGATGACGGTCGCGCTGAGTGAAAGGGCGGCATAGCCGATCACAAACGCCAGTAAACGCCGCTTGAATGCGAGGCTGATGAGCCATGCGATGCCGCCTAATTGCGTCAGGATCGTCAGGAGCACGACGATTGCAATATGGGCGACTGCGCGCATTTACTGATTGTGGATGGATCGTGCGAGGGCGCAGAATTCTTCCAGCCCGACCTGTTCGGCGCGTTCGGTGGGTTTGATCCCGACGGCGTTCAGGTGGTCCTCAATGGCCGGATCGACGGATTTAAGCGCCGAACGCAGCATCTTGCGGCGTTGGTTAAAGGCGGCTGCAACAACGCGGTTGAGCGTGCCTGCGTCGGCCTCAAAGCGGGGCGCGGGCAGCGCTGTCAGGTGCACGACTGCGGAGTTCACCTTGGGTGGTGGCGAGAAAGCTTCGGGTGGCAGTTCCAGCACGATTTTCGGATCAGAGCGCCATTGCGCGAGCAGCGCCAAGCGACCGTAGGCTTTGCTGCCCGGTTTGGCGACGATGCGTTGGGCGACTTCGAGTTGAAACATCAGCGTGAGGCTAACCCAGAACGGCGGCCACTGGGGCGGCGTGAGCCAGCGCACGAGAAGTTCGGTGCCGACGTTATAGGGCAGGTTGGCCGCAATTTTGATTGGGGGCGTGAGGTGTTCGAGCGGGTTTACATCGAGCGCGTCGCCGTTGATGGCCTGCAAGCGGCCCGGATAGGCGGCGGCGATTTCGGCCATCACAGGCATGCAGCGTGGGTCTTTTTCGATGGCAAGCACGCGGCGCGCACCTTCGGCCAACAGACCACGGGTCAGACCACCGGGACCGGGGCCGATTTCCAGCACGTCGTGCTCTTTGAGGTTGCCTGCCATCCGCGCGATTTTGGCGGTGAGGTTCAGATCGAGCAGGAAGTTTTGTCCAAGCGATTTCTTGGGGGCAAGATCATGGGTCGCGATTACGTCGCGCAGTGGTGGAAGGTTGTCGATGCTCACGTGCGTGCCTTTGCCATTGTGTCGGCCATGCGGATGGCGGCGATCATTGATGTGGCGTCGGCTGTGCCGCGCCCTGCGATGTCAAATGCGGTGCCGTGATCGGGTGATGTGCGCACGAAGGGCAGGCCGAGTGTCACGTTCACGCTGCCTGAGAAGTCGAGGGTCTTGATCGGGATCAGGGCTTGGTCGTGGTACATGCAGACGGCCACATCATAGCGGGCGCGGGCGGCAGGGTGGAACATAGTGTCGGCGGAGAGCGGTCCTGCGATGTCCATGCCTTGCTCGCGCAGGGCGTTCAGGACGGGGGTGATCATCTCGATCTCTTCCATGCCCATTTTACCCATCTCGCCTGCGTGCGGGTTCAGGCCAGCCACGGCGATGCGCGGCGCTGTGATCCCAAAGTCGCGACGCATGGCGGCATGGGTGATCAGGAGCGTATCGGTTAGCAGGCTGGCGGTCAGCGCTGTTGGCACATTGGCCAGTGCCGTGTGGATCGTGACGGGTACGACGCGCAAGAGGTCAGAGGCAAGCATCATGACGACGCGGTCGGTATTGGCCAATGCCGCGAGGTATTCGGTGTGACCGGGGTAGGCGAAGTCCGCGCCGTCGATGAGGGCCGCTTTGTGGATGGGGGCTGTGCAGATTGCTGCGGCCTCGCCGCTGAGGGTCAGGGCTACGCCGTCGGAAATCGACGTGATCACGCCTCGCGCGTGGGCCGGATTGGGCTTGCCTGCAGTGTTGTCCGAGCCAAAGTCGCGGGCGAGGACGGGCAGGGACGTAGCGCTGATCGCAGAGGCTTCGGTTGCGGATGTGACCGCCGTGAAGTTGGCCCCTTGCGGCAAATGTCGTGGGTCGCCGATCCATAACAGGGTTGTGTTACCGCGCAGAGCTTCCCAAGCGCGGTAGGCGATTTCGGGGCCGATGCCTGCGGGTTCGCCGCAGGAAATTACAATCGGCTTGGCTGTGCTCATCGTGTGGTGATGGTCGCGGAAGCCCGCAGGTCTTCAACCAAGGATGAGGCGAGGCCTGCGAGGCGTTGGCTCAAAATCTGGTTGCGTACCGCATCGGGGTCTGTCCCCTCAGAGGCTGGGTTATCGCGGCCACACAGCATGAGGAACACAAGCGTGTCGCCATTGTTGCGCGTCAGGTTATAGGAATATTCGCCCGCATCCATGCGTGCTAGTTCAAGGGCCACGTCCTGCGGAATGTCTGCGGGTGCAAGGCTTGTCCGTGTGAGAACATCAGCCGATTGGCCACGTGCTTGGGTATAGAGGTCGTCGCAGGTGTCGATACTGTCGGCCAGCGTTTGTGCCGCACTGAGGCCCGCAGGGGAGAGGCCGCCAGCCAAATAGAACGTAGCATAATCAATCGCTGTTGGTGCGATTTTGGTGGTGGGTGCTTCACGGACAGCACGCAGTTGGAACAGGGCCACGCCATTTGGGATCGGCAGTGGGGCTGTGACTTCGCCCGGTGACAGTGCCAGAATGAGGCTGTGCAATTGTGGCGGGTAGTTTGACAGTGGCAACCAATCCAAGCGCCCACCTTTTGTGCGGCTTGGCAAAGCGGAGACTTCGCGTGCTTGTGCCTCGAAAGCGGAGGTGGAGCGGAGTTTGCTGATCGCTTGCGCCCTTGCCATGGCGGCGGCGGCACGCGGTGGCGGGGCTGCGATGATGATTTCGGACAGTAGCACTTCGATCTCGGAGCCATTCGCACCCGTTTGCGCCATGGCACGCGCCACTTCGGCGTCGGTCACGGTGACCGTGTTGCTATAGCGGCTGCGGATATAATCACGCCAGCTGACGCCAACCTTTACGAAGTCGCGCAGGGTTTCTGGCGCAACACCATTGCCTTTGAGAACGGTGAGGAATTGATCAAGCGAGAGGTTGGCACGCCCTGCAAAGTCGTCCATCGCGGTTTGCAGGCTTTCTTCGGTCAAGATCAGACCTGCGCGGGTCATCAGAGACTCTTTGAGGCGGTCCTCGATCAGGCCATCGCGGGCCGCTTTATCCAAATCCCCAGGTGTGCGGAATATTTCTAGCAAGCGCCGACGCTGGTCCAATTCAAAAGCGGTGATCGCGCTGTCGTTGACGGTGATCACCGTATCGAGCGCGTTCTGCGCCCCTACGGGTCCGCCAAATGTCAAACTGAGCGCGAGAATGGCGCCGATCAGTGGGAATACGCGCATGTGCAGCCTCTTTTCGTTTCTAGTCGTGTTCATTGCGAGCAAGCCGCCTTTGGGCCAGCGGAGCTACGCCCTGCCGAAAATCCGTTCAGTGCTACCGATAACCCATAGCTGGTCGAAGGATCAACTGTCGTTGACGAAGTATAGCGGCGCGCCACCGAAAGATCGACCGTGACGCACTCATTGCGGTATTGCAGGCCCGCTTCTGCCCGTGCTGGCCCGTCGTTTGCAAGATCATAGCGCGATCCGACATTAACGGCCCATGCGGAATTGAGTTGGACAGTGGTATCAACCGTGAATTCTGATACGGCGTCAGGTCTGCTTTCAGTCGTATCGGCGGCCTGCCAGATATAGGCCGCATCAAGTGCTATCCAATCGTTATCCCAGCCAAGGCGCGCGGCCGCGCGGGTCAGGTCAGCGTCATCATCAAACAGGGTGCGCCCGTCAACGCGAAATCCTGACGTGGTGGTCAGTTGTCCCGCAACCAGCCAGTCGGATGTATATCCATCCAAACCAGAGGAGGGGTTAAAGTCGTCTTGTTTGGTGTCGTGAAACACGCGGCCAAACGTCAGTGTCGAGTTGACGCCTGATGCGCCGAGACGGGTCCAAGTGACGCCAAGGGCCGCACGTGCGCCTGTCTCAACGGCGTCGTCTCCGGCAAAGCGGGACATTGCCAAAAGGTTTGCTTGGTCTAGCTCGGAACGTGTGCTGTCCTCGTTGGGCGGCGTATACCCGTGAAGGTCTGACCACGCCACGGCGAGTGTTGGCTCGACCAAATGCTGCGTGCCGCCCTTTGAGGTGGCCGAAAGCGGATACCGCAAAGTCAGCCCCACGTCAGGGACAAGGCGCACGCCCGTCGTTTCGTAATCTGTATCATCAAGGATATCGTAATAGTCAGCCCTCAGGCCTGCGTCTGCTTGTGTCACCACACCGATCGGCGCGATCCACGTGCGTGACCATTCGGCCTGTGCGCCAAGGCGGGATACATCGCGCCCCGCGTCGCCATTGGTGTTGGAATAGCGGTAGGCCGTATCGGCAGAGGCCACCATGCGTAGCGCGCCGCCAGCGACATTCTCGAAGCGCCGCTTATAGCTGATATTGGCGACAATCGGGGGAAGGGACGCGTTGTCTTCGTCGTCGCGCAGGGTTTGGTAGTAGGTAAAATCGGCTTGGGTCAGATCAAAACGGCGGACGCGCAAAATACCAATTGAGGAATCGAGGCGGTCTTTCTCGGAATAGCCGTAGTCGAGCAGATAGGCGGGGTCACTGACGGCCTCGATGCCGAAGTTTAGCTGGTAGTCGCCCGCTAGGTCAAACTGGCCTTCTGCAAAGATGTTAGACCGCGTTCCATCCACAAGGGTATCTTGGCTTGCGGCGGCGTTGACTTCAATGTCGCCTGTTAGGAACGCCTGCCTGAAGCGTGCCTCAAGGGTCTTGGTCTTATCGCTGAGGTAGGGGGTGAATGTGACGTCGCTGTGGTCGCCAAGGGTAACATAATAGGGCAGCTTGAGGCCGATCCGAAGCTGATCGGTGTTGCGCAATTGTGGGATCAACAGGCCTGTTGCGCGCTTAAGTGTCGGATCAGGAAGCCGCATTTTAGGGAGCCAAAAAACAGGCACGCCGCGAATGAGGAATTGCGTGTTTGTGAAGTAAAGCTGCTGCGCGTCTTGGTCGTGCACGACCTTTTCAGCGCGGATTTGCCAAAGCGGCGCACGAGTTCCGCAAACTTGGCAGGAAGTCACAGCGACCTTGTAGAGCTGGGAATAGCGCCCCTCGGCGCGGTCGATTTGGTTGGCCGCAAGTTGCAGTTGCTGGTCCAAGACAAGACGGGCGCCTTGCAGAATTCCATTTTGTAGCGTTGGGTCAAGAGACGCTTGATCCGCTGTCAGAAGGATGCCGTCACTTGACTGAATGAAAATCGGGCCAGAAATAACCAGTCGATCCGATGCGCGATCAAAGACGATCCGCGAGGCGGACAGGCGGGTGCCGTCGTAGAAAACCTCGATATTGCCATCCGCGACCAATTGATCGCTGCCGATGATCGAGACATCGTCGGCCACCAGCGTGGCGGCACTTTGTGCGCTAAGAAGCGACGGCAGGCAGAGGAAAAGGACAATCAGAAAACGCATTAGCCGTCCTCATTGTGAAGTAAAATGCCAAGCGACAGGCCGATGGCTGCGAGGGGCGGCGCCCATGCCGCGAGGATCGCGGGGAGTTGTCCGTTTTCGCCCAAAACCTGTGCGAAGTTGCGCAAGAAATAGATCGCAAAAGACAGAAGGATTGCGGCCAGAACCATGAGCCCTGTGCGACCACCACGCTGATGGCGCAGCGTGAAGGACGCGCCGATCATCACCATCGCCACAAGAAAAGCGGGCAGGGCCAGTTCCATCTGAAACCAGACCTCGTGGCGCTGCGCAGAGAACCCAGCAGCCTTGAGCCGCTTAATAAATGCAGGCAGATCCCAGATCGGAATGGACGACGGGGTCCCGAAACTATCGCGGATTTCGCCCGCGGTCAGGGTCGACGGGATCGACATTTCATCGTGCAAGCTTGCCTGTGCTTCTGCGTTGATGACGCTGCTTAAAGGCCAGCTTTTGGCGTCATACACTTGCCAAGCTCCCTCGGTCAGTTCGGCGCGCGCGGCCTCAACGCGGCGGGTGGCGCCGATGCCTTGGTCAAAGGAAATGAAAGTCACATTGGACAGGATCGTGCCGTCCAGATTGGCGCTTTCGGCGCGAATAACCGTTTGCTGTGCGCCTTGTCCCTGACGAAGCCAGAGGCCAGAGGTACCAAGCGTCAGCACGGAGCCTTCACCAAGAAAGGAGTCCGATATTTGCTCGTAAAGCTTAGAGGTTGCGGCAACAATCGGATTAATGACACCTATTGATACGACGCCAATCGTCAACGCGACCAAGAGCGGCGAAAGCAGCGCGCGTAACGCAGAACGCCCAGCCGCACGTGTCACAACCATCTCTGACGAGCGAGCGAGCCCCAGAAAAAGCGCGATTGCAGCCAAGATCATGATCAGCGGCATAATACCGTAAATGCCCCGCGGCACGTTGAGCAGGGTGAGCTGCAGGATGTCACCAAAGCGGGCGTTGGTATCGCTAAACAGGCGCAGTTGCTCGACTACTTCCAAGAAGGCCAGAATGATCAAGAAGACAGTAAACACGCCCAAGAAGGCCATCAAAAACCGACGTGCAAAATAAAGGTGGAGGATCACGCGGTCACCTCCAGCTTTGGCTGCCGTTTGAAAAGATAGGGGCGGGTGGACCAGAACAAGAGCCCCCAAGCCATCGCAAGCCCAAGGGCGGTCGGGAAATAGGCGGCAATCCAGAAGGACGGATTTTCGCGGGTGATATTCAGGCATAGGGTTTCAGTGGCTTTGATCACGATGATCAAAAAGATCGCGGCGACGATTTGCCGCCAGACGCCAAACCGCGAAAACCCGCCAACCATCAGCGTGGCAAATCCAAGGAGTGCCGCCACAACGGACATAAAGGATTGGGCAAACCGATCATGGGCTCTAGCGATCAACTGGCCGTAGCTCTCACCGGTTTCCGCCTGCAGGGCTGCATCTGCGCGCAACAATTCAGTAGTGCTAAGTTCAGCAGCACGACGGCCTTCGCGGGCTGTGACTTGGAGGAAGCCGCCGATGTTATAGGCGAAGTCTTTGAAGGTCGTCGTGAAGAGCCGGTTGGTCCGCGTATTAAGCGTTTGGGCAAGCCCGTTGATCATCACCAATTGGGCGGCATCGTCGGTTTTCACGAGGTAGGCGGTGTCTGCGGTATAAGTGACCTGACTATCTGCATTGCGGTTGTCGGATAGAAAGATGTCTCGCAATTCGCCCTCGGTTGATATCTCGCGAATGTAGAAGGTAACCCCATCAATCGGATCAATAAACTTGCCCTCAGTCAATAGTCGCGCGGTCATGTTTTGGGAAATCTCGACGCGCCTCTCGTCAAGACGGGCGGTGGACAGTGGCATGAGGAAGTGGGTCAGCGCGGACATCAGCACCATGACGATCAGGCCAAAATACAAAACAGGGCGCGCAATGCGAAAGCTGGAATAACCCGTCGCCTGCACGGCAACCATTTCGGATTCTGACGTCATGCGGTTCGTGACATAAATCGAGGCTGCGAAGGCAGAAAGCGGCAGCGCCAACTTGATGACTGCCGGCAGGGAGAGCGCTGTAAATTCGAGGAAAACACTAGCAGATTGCCCATTTGCGATCAGTTGGTCAAACAGGACAACCGCGCGATTGATCCAATAGACCATCACCAAAACGAGGCTGAAAAAGCCAAACAAGACCATCAGCTGTGATAGCATGTAACGGTCGAACCGTGCCAATGGCGCATCCCCCAGATGAAAGCCCTACATATTGTAGGCAAACTAGCCGAAACTTGTGGCCGACAAAACCGCTATCTGGTCATTTTTACATGATCAAGTTAGGTATTGCCCAAACCATATTCACAAGGATGCCCCGATTATGACCGCGCTTGTTAAAATGACCTATTCAGATGTCGATTTGGATGCTGTTGCAGCATTGGGCGGCTTGATTGCTATCTTTGTTGGTGCGGATGGAAAGTTGGATTCTTGTGCCCGCAAAGTGAACACCCTGAGCCGCAAGGCCGTGGAACGGTTGGTTGCATCTGACGCCTTTGCTGGGCTGAGTGAGGGGAGCGCGTTGCGCCTTGCGTTCCCGACAGGGGTGACCGCTGCTGGTGTGATTGTGGTGAAGTTAGAGCGCCGCCCGAGTGTGGAAGCGGCACGTTTGGCGGGCGCGGCCTTGGCGCTTGAAAAAGGGCCGCTGGATATGACGGTGTTGGCTGGCAACATTGGCAAGTTAGCGGATGTAGCACTTGGACTGGCACTGCGCGACTATGATTTTAACGCGCATAAAACGGCGGAACCAAAGGCGCGTGGCGCTGTTGCGTTTATGAGCTCCAAGCTGGACGGTTTTGATCCCAAGAGTGTTTCCGCGATTGCGGAAGGTGTGTTTTTCACCCGAGATTTGACGAATGAACCTGCGAATGTTCTGACCACCAGCAATTTTGCCGACCGTTTGGCCGAGATGCAGGCACTTGGCCTAAAAGTCGAAGTGCTGGAAGAGGCCGAGTTGGAAAAGCTGGGCATGGGCGCGCTTTTGTGTGTCGGGCAAGGCTCTGAAAGCCCGTCCAAGGTTGTGGTCATGCAGTGGAATGGCGGTGGCGATGAGGCTCCTTTTGCGCTGGTCGGTAAGGGCGTTGTGTTCGACACAGGTGGGATCAGCATCAAGCCTGCCGCTGGTATGGAAGACATGACCATGGATATGGGCGGCGCGGGCGTTGTGTCTGGCGTGATGAAAACGCTGGCACTGCGCAAGGCGAAGGCCAATGTCGTGGGCGTTGTTGGTATCGTGGAAAACATGCCGTCAGGCAATGCCGTGCGCCCCGGTGATGTTGTGACGTCCATGAAGGGCGATAAGATTGAGGTTGTGAACACGGACGCCGAGGGGCGTTTGGTACTCTCGGATGTGCTTTGGTACACGCAAGAGCGGTTCAGGCCTGTTGGCATGATTAACCTCGCGACCCTGACAGGGGCGATTATTATTGCACTTGGGCATGAGAATGCGGGCGTATTTTCGAACTCTGATGATCTCAGCGGTGCTTTCATCAAAGCAGCCAGTGCTGAGGGTGAGGGTGCTTGGCGGATGCCGTTGTCGGCGGCTTATGACAAGATGATCAATTGCCGTATCGCCGATATGCGCAACACGGGTGGTGGTCGCGATGCAGGGTCGATCACGGCGGCGCAGTTCCTTGCGCGGTTTGTGAAGCCAGAGACCCCTTGGGCGCATCTGGATATCGCTGGTGTGGCGTCGATCAAAGGCGGCACAAAACTTGCGCCAGCGGGTGCGACAGGATGGGGCGTTATGGCGCTAAATCGTTTAATTTCAGATCGTTACGAGGCATAGGTGGGCGCTGTTTACTTCTACCACTTGACGGATTCGCCGCTGGATCAGACCTTGCCCATGCTGATAGGCAAGGCGCGCGGTGCGGGTTGGCGTGTGCTGGTCCGTGGGCGCGGTGAGGCCTTGCTCAAGCGCTTGGATGAGCGGCTATGGGCGGGGCAGCCGACCTCGTTTTTGCCCCATGGCATGGCGGGTGGGCCGCATGACGCGAAGCAACCGATCTTGCTGGGGACTGACACCGCCGCAGATGGGTTTGATTGCCTGATGAGCGTCGATGGGGCCGCGATTACGGCTTCCGAGGTTGGTCTGGCGCAGCGCACTTGCATCTTGTTTGATGGTTATGACGACGGCGCGTTGAACCATGCGCGGGGGCAGTGGAAGATGCTGTCAGACGCGGGCTGTCAGGCGCAATATTGGGCGCAAGTCGACGGATCTTGGGTCAAGAAGGCCGAAAGCGGCGCGCCTTAGAATTCGAAGTCTGCGTTGAAGTCTTCGGGCAGGACCTCGGGTGTTGGTGCACAGGCACAAAGTGCTAAGAGGCTGAGAATAATCAGGGATTTCAAGGCGTATCCTATCGGCTGAGAACCAGTTCATTGTTTTTGATCGTGATGCTTTCAAAGCGACCCAGATAGGTCATGCCCAAAAGCGAACCATCCATTTCACCATCATTGACGACGGCGCGGACATCGCGATCCGTTAGGCCATCGAGCGTGACGGTGTCGAGACGGACAGCGGCGGTGCGCACTTCGCCATTGGCGGTATTGGCAGAGCCGAGGTAGGCGAGATCGCTAGGGTCAATGCCGATGCGCATTGCATCTTGCTGGGACAGAACGATCTGGCTTGCACCCGTATCCACGACAAAGCCGACGGGTACGTTGTTTACATCAAGTGTGAGGTAATAGTGACCGTCGTTTGCAAGCGGCAGCACGATAGTTTCGCCACGCGTGAAGGCATGGTTCGGTGGGATAAGTGTGTCTTTGATCGAGCCCCATAGGCCCACGACCGCAATCGCACCCATAAAAATCAACACCCAAATCCCAGCGTATTGCATTGTTTTGCCTATGTTCGTGCGGTTTGACAGCACGTAGGACATGGCAATTACGATGCCGAGGAGGCTGAGATAGATTAGGCGGGCGGTGTCATCACTGTTCATGCGCTAAGACATAGGGCTTATGCGCCGAGACCAAAAGACTGTGAGATCCCATCAAGGATAAATTGGATCGCAAGTGCTGCTAAAAGCATACCCAAAAGGCGGGTCAGGATGTTGATTCCTGTTTTGCCAAGGATGCGGTCCAATGGGATCGCGACCATGAGGGCTGCGAATACGAGGATCAGCACGGCGAGCATGACGCCTGCGATGGCGACAAAATCGAGGGCTGATTTCGCTTGGCCTGCAAAGAGAATGATCGTTGTGATGGCCCCTGGGCCCACGATGAGTGGCAGGGCGAGCGGGAAGACGGATGGGTCGTCGTGGTGCTCGGCTTGGCCTTCGGCTGCGTTGTCTTCGCGGCGGGCTTGGCGTTTTTGGAACAGCATTTCAAGCGCTGTGAGGAATAGCAGGATGCCGCCTGCGATGCGGAAGGCGGGCATTGAAATGCCCACAAAGCCCAAAAGCGCCTCGCCGATGAACAAGAACGCCAGCATCAAACAACCCGCGATGATACATGCCCGCAGCGCGATTGAGCGGCGGTGGGCGGGCGTCATGCCTTGGGTCAGGGCCACGAAAAGCGGCGCCAGACCGGGTGGGTCGATGATAATGAACAGCGTTGTGAAGGCTGCGATCAGGGCTGGGAGTTCGGTCACTTATTCTGCGCTTTTTCAAGTTTTTCGAGCGACTGCATCCACATGGCTTCCGCCCGCTCTAGGCCTGTCATGACCTCAGCGTATTTTTTGTTCCATGTCGCAAGTTCGCCAGCTTTTCCGTCCTCATAAAGTGCGGGATCGGCGAGTTTCTTGGCAAGTTTGTCGCGCATGTCATTGATTTTGTTGACACGTTCTTCGGATTTCTTGGCTTCGGCACGGAGCGCTTGGATTTGCTCGCGCGTGAAGGTCTCTTCTTTTGGTGCCGCGGTTTTCGCTTTGCCTTTGTCCTTGCCCATCGGTTTATCGGGCGTCAGGAGCATATTGCGGTAGGCCTCAAGGTCGTCCTCATATTGGGTGACGTGGCCGTCTTTGACGAGCCAAAGGCGGTCGGCAACCATTGAGAGCAGGTGCATGTCGTGGCTGACGAGAATCACGGCGCCTGTGTAGGCGGTGAGCGCGTCAACGAGCGCTTCGCGGCTTTCGATGTCGAGGTGGTTGGTCGGCTCGTCGAGGATCAAGAGGTGCGGCGCAGGCAGGGTGGCCAGCAAGAGCGACAGACGCGCCTTTTGCCCGCCAGACAGGCGGCCCACTTCGGTATCAGCTTGGTCAGCGCCGAGGCCGAAACCAGCAAGACGGGCACGCAGGCGGGCCTGACCCTCGGACGCGCGCTCGCGCATGAGGTGCTGCAATGGTGTTTCGTCGATGAACAGCTCATCCACTTGGTGCTGGGCGAAAAAGCCGATGCGCAGCTTGTTGGATGTGACCATGCTGCCGTGTGCGATTTGCAAACGATCCGAGAGCATTTTCGACAAGGTCGATTTGCCTTCGCCGTTGCGGCCCAAAAGCGCGATGCGGTCGTCTTGGTCGATGCGCAAGTTCAGGTCGCGCAAGATGATTGTGTCGCCGTAGCCAACAGCCGCGTTTTCCGTGGCGATGATGGGCGGGGACAGTTCTTCAGGTTTTGGGAATGTGAAAACAGTGCGCGCCACATCTTCTGGTGCGCGGATCGTTTCCATCTTTTCCAGCGCTTTGACGCGGGATTGGGCTTGTTTGGCTTTGGAGGCTTTCGCCTTGAAGCGGTCTACGAAGGCTTGCAGGTGTTCGCGCTTGGCGTCCTGCTTTTTCGCAGCAGAGGCGAGCAAGGCACGCTTTTGCGCACGCTGCTTGGCGAACATGTCGTAGGTGCCTGTGTAGTAGATCAGCCCCTTGTCCTCTAAGTGCAGGATGCCGCCCACGGAGCGGTTGAGAAGCTCGCGGTCGTGGCTGACGATCAGCACGGTGTGCGGGTATTTGACGAGGTAGTTCTCAAGCCAAAGCGCGCCTTCAAGGTCGAGATAGTTGGTCGGCTCGTCGAGGAGCAAGAGGTCAGGTTCGGAGAACAGAACCGCGGCCAAAGCCACGCGCATCCGCCAGCCACCAGAGAAGGCAGAGCAGGGTTGCAGTTGCTCTTCGTGGGTGAAGCCGAGACCCTTGAGGATGGACGCGGCACGCGCCTCAGCGGACCACGCGTCGATATCGGACAGGCGGGTTTGCACGTCAGCGATTCGTGTCGGGTCGGTGGCTGTCTCGGCCTCGGCCAAAAGCGCCTCGCGCTCGGTGTCGGCACGCAGCACGGTATTGATCAAGGATACCTCGTTGCCGGGCACCTCTTGGGACACGCCGCCGATTTTCCAGCCCTGCGGCATGTTCACCACGCCCGTGTCGAGAACCATCTCGCCGCGAATGATTTTGAACAGCGTCGTCTTGCCAGAGCCGTTGCGCCCCACAAGGCCGACCTTATGGCCAGTCGGGATGGTGACGGAAGCATGCTCGACCAAGGTGCGGCCAGCGACGGAATATGTGATGTCTGATATTTTAAGCATGAGGGGGCTTTGCCCGATGTAGCGGCCCGCGTCAATCACCGCTTTTCAAGGTGTGGCTTGCGTGTTAGTTCGCGCGCATCAATTCACGGGGATTCATTCCCAGACACTAGCAAAAGAGGCCTAACATGGCAATTCAGCGTACATTCTCTATCATCAAGCCAGACGCAACAAAGCGTAACCTGACAGGCGCAATCGCAGCGAAATTCGAAGCAGCTGGCCTGCGTATCGTCGCATCCAAGCGCATTCAGATGACTTTGGCTCAAGCACAGCAGTTTTACGGCGTTCACGCAGCGCGTCCGTTCTTTGGCGAACTTTGCGAATTCATGATTTCCGAGCCAATCGTTGTTCAGGTTCTTGAAGGCGAAGACGCCATCGCGAAAAACCGCGAAGTTATGGGCGCAACGAACCCAGCAGACGCGGCCGAAGGCACAATCCGTAAAGAATTCGCACTGTCCATCGGTGAGAACTCTGTTCACGGTTCCGACGCGCCAGAAACAGCAGCAGAAGAAATCGCATTCTTCTTCTCCGGTCTTGAACTGGTTGGCTAAATCGGCCCGTTAAGAATTGAAAAGCCGCTGCGCAGAGGATGCGTGGCGGCTTTTTTGTTTGGGTATGGCCTTGAAGTGCCCTACAAACTATAGTTGTTTGTTCCAAACTCTTTACACAAGAAAGTTGAGCGCTTTGGAATTCTTTATCGTCTTACTCATTTTTATTTTCATTGCCTTTTTTATTTTGAAATGGGTGCGTTTTGAAAGCCCGAGCCGAGCCCCCGCGATTCACAACCCTGCGCGACAAAGGTCCGCCCCCTATTCTGCAGAGACTGGGCGCGTTTTCGAACAAGTCGAGACAGTGGTTGGTCGCGCTTATGTCATTGATGGCGATTCAATCGTTATTCAGAAAACGCAGATTAGATTGTTTGGGATAGATGCCCCAGAGCTTAAACATCCCTATGGCAAAAAAGCGAAATGGGCGCTTTTGAATCTGTGTAAGGGGCAGGAGATCCGCGCAAAAATCCTGACGCAAGATGCGCATGGGCGCACGGTGGCGCATTGCTTTTTAGGCGACGGCAGAGATTTGTCGGCCGAAATGGTCAAGCAAGGTTTGTCAATTGATTGGCCGAAGTTTTCGGGAGGTATTTATCGTGAGCTTGAGGTTCCCGATGCGAGGCAGAAAATGTGGCTGGCTGATGCCCGTCAAAAAGGCCGCATGCATGTTTGGGAGAACTTCGAGCAAACGAAGGTTTCAGAAGGCGAGTAGACTAGTTAAGCAGCCCATTGATGTTGGGGCGAACCATCCCAGACGACTTCTGATTAACTTCTCTCGCCACCGACGCTTTCCTCTCCAAATTCCGCTCTAGCGCCGCCACGTTTCGCACATTGGCGTTGTAGGCCACGTCGAAGAGATCGCCTACGATGGGAATTGATCCGACAATGAAGTCGATGCCCGTGTTCATGACCATATAGGCCAGCGCACCACGTGTTGCGCCAAGTTGGCGGGCTTGCCAGATGATCCAGAGCGACGGGAGCAAGGCTGCTGCGTCGCCGACCACGGGGACGAGACCGAGGATGTTGTCGAGGCCCACGGTAATTCTTGTGCCCGGAATGCGGAAAAGCGCATCCATATTGGCCGCCGTTTTGCGCAGGCGGGCCATTTCAAAGGTAATATCTTGCTCTATGTTCATGCTGTTAACATGGGGACCAATCGCGGGCTTGTGAAGAAGGTCTAGCGCCGATTGACGTCGATTACGCCTATTTTGTTGAGAAAAGCCTCTAATTCGGAGCGTTCTGCGTTAAATGAACCTGCCTTGAGCGCGTCGAATTGTTTGCGGAAAGCGGCTTTTTCATCGCCTTTGCAGTCGTTCCAAGGGCGGCCCTGAAGCGCCATGTGCAGCACGTAATACATGATGAAATGGGGGCGGGTGCCTGCCTCAAGGAGTTTGGCATAGGCTCCATCAGCGCCAAGCGCGTGCAACTCTTCGGCCGTATGGATACCAACCGCTTTGAGCGATTTTTCCTGCGCGGGGCCGATATTTCTGATGGTTGTGAGGGCTGTCATACGTGCAGTTTACGTGCGCGCTATAAAAAGGGCCAGAGGGCGCGATGACGATCGGGGAGGATCAATTGTCAGGGCTGCCGTCTGGCCGATTGTCGTGTGTTAGATGCTCGCGTAATCGGTGAAAACCGGCGCGGACACAGGAGGTGTGCCCTTAGTTGCAACAGGCGCTGGCGCGGGTTGCGGTGCTGGTTTTGTCCCGATGGGCTTGGCTTGTGCCATTGCTCTCATCCTTCTTCTGCCTCAGTTTTGCGGGGTTTCCGCGCGCCTCTTGTTGGGCGATAATTAACCTTTGCAGATCAATATGCCGTCCAAGAGGCGGGAATGTGTCGAGAATGTGGCGGTTATTTACCGCTTTGGTGCGCTACGCTTAGGGGCTGCACGGCCTGCTGGCTTGCCACCTGGTGGAACGAAACGCTTGGATGTATCTGAGGCTTTCGGCTTTGGTTTGCCACTAGCCGCACCCGCTGGCTTGCCCTTAAAGCCGCCGTCAGACTTGCCTTTATAGCCTTCGGATTTACCCTTGTAGGCTGGCTTTGCATCGTCAGATTTGCCTTTGTAGCCCTCAGACTTGCCCTTATAGGCTGGCTTTGCGCCGTCGGCTTTGCCTTTGTAGCCTTCAGATTTCCCTTTGTAAGCTGGACGGCTTTCGTCGTCGCGGGCTTTGTAAGGTTTCTTGATCGCAACAACCGCATCGCCGTGATCGCGGCGCTCTGGCTTGGCGAAGTTCGACTTTTTGTGGCGTGGCTTTGCGGCGCGGCGCTCTTCGGCACTCATAGGCTCAATCGCGGCGACGTTCTCTTGTGCCGATGGTGGTGGCGTGGAGGTGTCGCGAGGCTTGTAGGCGCGTTCCTCGCGCGGGGCGCGTGGTTTGTCGTCCCGAGGGGCGCGTGGTTTGTCGTCATAGTCGCGCTTGGTCACACGTGGTCCGCGTTCGCCAAGTTGTGGAGGGCCGTCGAGCGCTGTCAGTTTCGCTTGGTTTTCCAAGGACATGTCTTTGCCCACGGATTTCAAGAAGCCTGCGACTGCTGGCTCGGAGATCTCAACAAAAGTCTCGTTTGGCTGGATACGGATTGCGCCAATCTCGGATTTCGTGATGCCGCCTGCGGTGCAGATCATTGGCAACAACCAACGTGCCTCTGCCTTGCCTTCGCGGCCAACATCGACAGAGAACCACTTGGACGGGCCGAATTCCTTGCGCTCTTTTGGCGAGCGGTCAGGGCGGTCGGCGCGTGCGGCACTTTGTGGGCCTTCTTTGTATTCGGACAGATCCTCTGGCGCGGACTGCTTACCTGCATAAAGACGCAAGTAGGCGGCGGCGATGGTTTCTGGTGCGTGAAGCTCCAAGAGCTTGCTTGCAAACAGAACCTCGTCCTCGTTAAATGTCTCGGCCCAGATCGGGTCATCGAGCAGGCGTTCACGGTCGCGGTTTACAACGTCGTCAGCGGAAGGTGGCGTGGCCCAAGTGGCCTCCAACTTGCCCCATGTCAGAAGGTTCTGACCACGGCGCTTCATTTTCGCAGGAACGATCAGCGCAGAGACACCTTTGCGGCCAGCACGGCCAGTACGGCCTGAGCGGTGGAGGAGTGTTTCGGCGTTGGTTGGCAATTCGGCGTGCACAACCAGCTCCAAGTTCGGAAGGTCGATACCGCGCGCGGCAACGTCAGTCGCCACACATACGCGGGCACGACCATCGCGCATGGCTTGCAAGGCGTGGGAGCGTTCTTGCTGGGATAGCTCGCCAGAGAGCGCCACAACTTGGAAGCCACGGTTCGATAGACGGGTCGTCAGACGTGTCACCATGGCGCGTGTATTACAGAACACGATGGCGTTTGGTGCATCGTAGTAACGCAGAGTGTTGATGATCGCGGAATCGATGTCGTGGTTTGCGACGTTCAAAGCGCGGTATTCGATATCGGTGTGCTGGCTCTCTTTAGAGACAGTCTGCACGCGCACGGCGTTCTTTTGGTAGGACTTCGCGAGTTTCGCGATGGCCGCTGGCACTGTGGCCGAGAACATCAATGTACGGCGGGTCTCGGGCGCTTCGCCCAAGATGAATTCGAGGTCTTCGCGGAAGCCCAGATCAAGCATTTCGTCAGCTTCATCCAAGACAATTGCGCGGATTTCGGACATATCCATAGAGCCACGCATGACGTGGTCTTTCAAACGACCCGGAGTGGCCACAACGATATGCGCGCCACGCTCGAGCGTGCGGCGCTCGTCGCGCATGTCCATACCACCAACACAGGAGGCCATAGTGACGCCAGCGCCAGCATAGAGCCACTGAAGCTCGCGCTTCACCTGCAATGCAAGTTCGCGTGTTGGCGCGATGACAAGGGCGAGGGGACGTGCAGCAGGGCCGAACGTGCCATCCTCGGTCAGGATTGTCGGACCAATTGCAAGGCCGAAGCCGACAGTTTTACCCGAACCAGTTTGGGCAGAAACCAACAGGTCTTTGCCTTCAAACTCTGGGTTTGTCACTTCGTCTTGAACAGGAGTAAGGGTTTCGTAACCCTGTTTTGCCAATGCATCGGCAAGGGTTTGAATCATAGGTTTCATAGTTAGCTTTCGGACGGATACTTCAATTGTGCGCCCCAAGTGCATCCGGCAGTTGGGTTCCATAAAGGGCGCTTGCTTGCATCCATCGTCAAGTCTTGGCCCGTGAGGGGCGTCTAGACCCCTATTGTCTGGGTGTCAAACGATCAAACAGGAATGAGCGACATTCCGTACGGTTATGGTTTATTGGTTTGCGGGTTTTGCCGTCATCCAAAGCCAAGGCGTTGGCGTGCTGCGCCATTCCCATAGCGCCAAAAGACGGTCTAGATCGCTCGTTCCATCCATCCATTTGGGAAGGGAAGCTGTATCCAACTCACGGTCAATTTGTTTGATATTATGCGTCTTCTCAAAACGCCTTGTCAGGACGCCGACCATATCACTATCGGCGGTCGGGTGGCATTCTACCAAGATATCAGTCGCAAAAAGCCCCTTTGCGAGATGCGGGTCGAGCAGGTCTTTTTCGCCACCTTCAATATCGCAAATCACAACAGATTTGTGCCTTTGGCAGATGTCAAAATCCGCATGGGTCATGATGCCCCCGATTTCGACGCGATCGGTGACGCCATTGAGTTTTGCAAGATGGGCACATTTTGACCGCGCGTCTTTATTTGCATCACGTGCCCAGATCGTCGCATTGGGGAGGCGGCGCGCCATGCCAATCGCGTAATAGCCCTCTGCGCATCCCACATCGATAATGAGGTCTGGTTTGGCCTCGACGATGTCGTTGATGATCGGGGCGAGAGACGCTTCATACCCGCCCAGAAGGCGTGGGGCGCCGCCGCCTTCAGACGCGGCCACATCGTAGTTCATGCCAGCAAATGGCCCATACTTTATGATGTGCCCTGTTTTTTGCAGGATCGTATTGTGAATCAATTTTGCACGCCATTTTGCCAAAAGGCGCAACGCGTGTTCCAACTGCAATGTTGTCGGTTCCG
The DNA here is from genome assembly GCA_002378665.1 of Loktanella sp. UBA3435. Classification (GTDB taxonomy): domain Bacteria; phylum Pseudomonadota; class Alphaproteobacteria; order Rhodobacterales; family Rhodobacteraceae; genus Yoonia. Next base: position 36,526 of record DFSO01000046.1, read on the forward strand.
CTTGAAGGATTTCCAGCAAACTGGCCTGAACATTTTTGTTGAGGGGGCTTGGGGGCTGGCTCATTTTGCGAACCAATCGTCAATCCGCAGCTTTAACGCGTCCCAGATTGCGGGTGCGCCGCGTTTGACTTTGCCTGCGACACGGCTTTCCAACTGGTCCCGCGTCACATTGTAATCAATCCAGCTTGCGCCGCCAGCTTCAAGGTTCGAGATCACGGGCTGCACGCGGTCGATAGACTTTGCGAATATCGCGTCGTCCGTTTCAGAGGCCTCAAACTCCTCCCAAAGGGCGCGCAAAGATGCGCCTTGGTCAGCGGGAAGTAGGCCAAAGATGCGGTCAGCGGCGGCCTGCTCGGCTGCCTCTTGGGCGGCGGTGTCACGGGCTGCGGTGGAATGGATCGGCACGTCACCAGCGTCGATCTCCACGAGATCGTGGATGAGCAGCATCTTGATCACGCGGCTCGCATCAACGGGCTTGGTCGCGTGTTCGGCCATGATCAGCGCGTAAAGGGCGATGTGCCAGCTATGCTCGCCCGAGTTTTCATGGCGTGAATTATCGTGCAGGGTCGTGCCACGTTCGACCGATTTTAGCTTATCGGCCTCGATCAGAAAGGCCAATTGCTGATCAATCCGCGACAAGGTTTAAGCTCCGCGTTTGGCCGCAGATGCGGCAAGCAGTTCGCGTGCGCGGGCCTCGGCGCGGCGCACGCGGACTGCTGTCAGGTAGGCTTCTTGAAGTGACTGAGACGATGCGCCCAAGATTTCGCCAATTTGATCGACGATCTTGTCGTCACCGCAAGCCATCGCTTCGGCAAGGGCAAGATCGGCCAGCTCATTGGCGGTATTGAGCGTATAATCAGACATTTAACGTGTGTTCTCTGTCAGGCGACGGCGCACGTAGGATTTCACTGTGCCAATCATTGGGTCCATGTAAGGATCCTCAAAGAAGTGGCCCGCGCCATCCATTTCGTCATGTGTGACGGTGATGCCTTTTTGCTCGTGCAGCTTGTTGACAAGTGTCACGGTGTCCGCAGGAGGGGCCACACGGTCGTTGGAGCCGTTGATGATCAGGCCAGACGCAGGGCAGGGTGCTAGGAAGCTAAAGTCATACATGTTCGCGGGTGGCGAGACAGAGATGAAGCCTGTGATCTCTGGGCGGCGCATCAAAAGCTGCATGCCGATCCATGCGCCAAAGGAGAAGCCCGCGACCCAGCAATGTTTCGCGTTGTTGTTCATCGACTGCAAATAATCGAGTGCGGAAGCTGCATCAGAGAGTTCGCCCACGCCTTGATCGTATTCACCTTGGCTACGGCCAACGCCACGGAAGTTAAAACGCAGCACTGTGAAGCCCATGTTATAAAATGCATAGTGCAAGTTATAGACGACGCGGTTGTTCATCGTGCCGCCGAACTGTGGGTGCGGGTGCAGAACGATGGCGATTGGTGCGTCGCGGTCTTTCTGTGGGTGGTAACGACCTTCGAGGCGGCCTTCTGGACCAGGGAAAATGACTTCGGGCATGAATTAGGCCTTCTTTACGCTATAGGGGCCGTTTGCTATTCTTGACGAAAACGCTCAGGCACTTTAGAAAGATTCTAAACACATGGGGGTGACCCCCATACGCTCGGTTGCCTTGCACCTAATGACGCGAGGCCCAAACGTCAACGAAATTGCGCCTTTGCGCCTATCAGGAGGGCTTTGCGGATGAAACTCAGCACAAAAGGGCGTTATGCGATGGTCGCCCTCGCTGACTTGGCGCTGCAACCCAAGGGCAGTTTGGTGAATTTGACCGAGATTTCAAAGCGTCAGGATATCTCATTGGCCTATCTGGAGCAGTTGTTTGTTAAGCTGCGCCGCGCCGAATTGGTGGATTCTGTACGTGGTCCGGGTGGCGGGTATCGTTTGGCGCGTGCCGCATCTGAAATTCGCGTGTCCGAAATTTTGGGCGCTGTCGATGAAACCGTAAGTGCGATGCACAAGGGGGCAGGTGCCTCTGGTGCGACTTCTGGTAGCCGTGCGCAATCGCTGACCAACCGGCTTTGGGAAGGTTTAAGCGCGAACGTTTACGTGTTCCTGCATCAAACGCGCCTGTCTGACGTGGTGGCCAATGATATGGTGCCGTGCCCTGCGGTCCCTGCGCTATTTGAGGTGATCGACGAAGAATGAGCCGCGTATATCTGGATCATAATGCGACGACCCCTTTGCGGGCCGAGGCGCGGGCAGCGATGATTGCGGCGATGGATGTTGTCGGCAATCCGTCCTCTGTGCATGCCGAGGGGCGTGCCGCCAAGGGGCTTGTCGAGACCGCGCGCGCCCAAGTGGCAGAGGCTGTTGGGGCATCTGGCGCGGATGTTGTGTTCGTGTCTGGTGCGACGGAGGCTGCTGCGCTTTGTTTGGCGGGGCGCGGATTGCAGGCCTCCGGGCTAGAGCACGCTGCGGTTGCCGCTTGGATTGAGGCGTCTTTGCCAGTTTTGGAGGGGCGTGTGGTTGTCGGTGATCCTGCGCGGTCCGTGGTGCAATTGGCCAATTCCGAGACTGGGTTGGTGCAGGATTTGCCAAAAGGTTTGGCCGTCAGCGATTTGACACAAGGGTTTGGAAAAGTGCCGTTCTCTTTCGCGTGGTCCGGCGTGCAGATGGTTTTCCTGTCGGCCCATAAGTTTGGTGGCCCAAAGGGGATCGGCGCGTTGATCTTTCCTGCGGGGACTGATTTGGCAGCACAGATCAAGGGCGGCGGTCAGGAAATGGGCCGCAGGTCTGGTACGGAAAACGTCATGGCGATTGCTGGATTTGGGGCCGCATGTGCGGCTGCCCAACAAGATTTGGCCGATGGACGCTGGGAGCGGGTTGCGCAACTTAGAAATATTCTAGAAAAGGCCATTGAGACTTCGGCAGAAGAAACTATTTTTGTCGGGAAACAATTTACGCGCCTCCCAAACACCAGCTGCTTCATCGCAAAAGGCTGGAAGGGCGAGACCCAAGTGATGGCGCTTGATCTTGCGGGCTTTGCGATTTCGGCGGGCTCTGCGTGTTCAAGCGGCAAGGTCAAGGCCAGCCCCGTGTTGGCGGCTTTGGGATATAGTGACGATGAGGCCCGCTGCGCTGTGCGCGTGTCGCTGGGCATCGAGACGACGATGGATGAGGTTCTGCGTTTTGCGCAGGCATGGACGGAGAAACACGCGCGCGCGAACGCACGTAGTTAAGGAGCGAGACAGATGGCGACATTAGATCAAACAGACGTCAAAGACGGCGTCGATCAGGACACCGTGGATGCGGTGGCAGCCCTTTCTGGCGCGTATAAATATGGCTGGGAAACCGAGATTGAGATGGATTACGCCCCCAAGGGTGTAAACACGGATATCGTAAAGCTGATTTCGTCCAAGAACGAAGAGCCGCTGTGGATGACCGATTGGCGTTTGGATGCCTTTGCGCGTTGGGAAAAGCTGGACGAGCCGACTTGGGCGATGGTCAACTATCCTGACATCGATTTCCAAGACATCTATTATTATGCTCGCCCAAAGAGCATGGCGGTGAAACCAAAGTCGCTTGATGACGTCGATCCAAAGCTGCTCGCGACCTACGCAAAGCTTGGTATCCCTTTGAAAGAGCAGGCTATTCTTGCTGGCGTCGAAGGCGCTGATATGCCGCCTGCTGAGGGCCGCAAGGTCGCTGTTGATGCGGTGTTCGATTCCGTATCCGTTGGCACGACATTCCAAGTCGAGTTGAAAAAGGCTGGCGTGATCTTTTGCTCAATCTCCGAGGCGATCCGCGAATATCCTGATCTGGTGAAGAAGTATCTGGGCACCGTTGTGCCTGCATCCGACAACTTTTACGCGACGCTGAACTCGGCTGTTTTCTCGGATGGCTCGTTTGTTTACATACCACCGGGTGTGCGTTGCCCGATGGAACTGTCCACATATTTCCGCATTAATGCTGAGAATACCGGCCAGTTTGAGCGTACGTTGATTATCGCCGATAAGGGCTCGTACGTGTCCTACCTTGAAGGCTGCACTGCGCCAAAGCGCGATGTGGCACAGCTTCATGCGGCGGTCGTCGAAATCATCGTCGAGGAAGACGCCGAGGTGAAATATTCCACCGTGCAAAACTGGTATCCGGGCGATGAGAACGGCAATGGTGGCATCTATAACTTTGTGACCAAACGGGCCGATTGCCGTGGTGCGCGTGCGAAGGTGAGCTGGACCCAAGTTGAGACGGGCTCTGCGGTGACGTGGAAATACCCGAGCTGCATCCTGCGCGGCGACGATAGCCAAGGCGAGTTCTACTCCATCGCCATTGCCAACAACATGCAGCAGGCAGATACGGGTACCAAGATGATCCACTTGGGCAAGCGTACGAAGTCGCGGATTGTGTCTAAGGGGATTTCCGCAGGCAAGGCGCAGAATACCTACCGTGGTCTGGTGTCGATGCACCCGAAAGCCAAGGAAAGCCGTAACTATACGCAGTGCGACAGCCTTCTGATCGGCTCGAATTGTGGCGCGCATACAGTGCCTTACATCGAGGTAAAGAATAATTCGTCCCGCGTAGAACATGAGGCGACAACATCCAAAGTTGACGACGAACAACTGTTCTATTGCCGCAGCCGCGGTATGAATGAAGAAGAGGCCGTGGCCTTGGTCGTCAACGGGTTCATCAAGGACGTGTTGCAAGAATTGCCGATGGAATTCGCGATGGAAGCACAAGCTCTCGTGGCGATTTCCTTGGAAGGGTCCGTGGGCTAATCGTGTTTCAGCGAATTGATCATATCTGTCGTGGTTCTGCCCGACCTGCGCCTTATTTGGGCCGCAGTGTTTGTCATAAAGTTAATCAGAGGGATTACCTGAGGATTGACGCAAATGGCGATGGCAGACCAACTTACCGACTTCAATTCGCGCGTCGTGCGGATATCGAAGTCTGGCAACACGTCGTACTACGATCCAGAGTTGGGGATGAACATTCCCAAGCGCGTGTCGAAAGAGTTCATCAACCGCAAGAAAACCAAACAGGCTGGCGGATCAAGCATAGTGGTATCGCTGCTTTTGGGCGCGGTTTGCTTAATGCTCAGCTATCTGATCTGTCTCCGTCTCGATCTAATCAATCACGACGCGCCAATGCTGGTTTACGGTATCGCAGGGATTCTTGCGATCGTGTTGGGGGGCATGTTCAGGCTCAAGTCGATGACCGATATGGGCGCGCAATTTGTGGGCGTCGGCGCGATGATGGTCGGAATGCACAATTTGATTTGGGCGTTCCCAGAACCCTTCGCGGTGATCTATTCACCGGAGTTTGTGGACATAATTCAGGCCACAACAACAGCGAACAGCATCGCCTTTATGAGCATGACTTACATGTTCTAAGCGGCCAGTGCGGCCCAACTAATTCAACCTCGTACGCTCTTGGGCGCACGGGGTTTTCCTCGTCTCAAATTCCATTCGTTCCCTCTGTAGGAGAGTAAAAGATGCTAGAAATCAAAGGCTTGATGGCCGACCTTCAAGATGAAGATAAGACTATCCTCAAAGGTGTTGACCTGAATATTGGCGCAGGCGAAGTCCACGCGATTATGGGACCAAACGGTTCCGGCAAATCGACGCTGTCCTACATTCTGTCGGGCAAAGATGGCTATGAAGTCACTGGTGGTTCGGCCGCGTTGGACGGTGATGATCTCTTGGACATGGAGCCAGAAGAGCGCGCCGCAGCGGGCCTGTTCCTTGCGTTCCAATACCCTGTCGAGATCCCGGGTGTGGGCAACATGACGTTCTTGCGCACGGCCGTAAACGCGCAGCGCAAAGCACGCGGCGAAGACGAACTCTCTGCTGGTGACTTCCTGAAAATCGTGCGCGCTAAGGCGAAAGATTTGCAGATTGATGCGGATATGCTCAAGCGTCCTGTGAACGTTGGTTTCTCAGGCGGCGAGAAAAAGCGTAATGAAATTCTGCAAATGGCAATGCTAGAGCCGAAGATGTGCATCTTGGACGAGACGGATTCGGGTCTTGATGTCGATGCGATGAAACTGGTCGCCGAAGGCGTGAATGCGCTGCGCTCTGCGGGTCGCTCGTTCCTCGTGATCACCCACTACCAGCGTCTGCTTGACCATATTAAACCAGACGTTGTGCACATTATGGCTGACGGTCGCATCATCAAAACAGGCGGTCCAGAGTTGGCCTTGGAAGTTGAAAACAACGGCTATGCCGACCTGTTGGCAGAGGTGGTGTAATGGCTGTTGCCAAGCTGAAATCGGACGCAACGGAGGCCCGTCTTGCTGGTCTGACTTTGCCTGCGGGGCTGGATACAGCACGTAAGGACGCGTTGTCCCGCCTTATTGCAACGGGCCTGCCACATAAGCGCGACGAGTATTGGAAATACACCGATCCTGCGTCATTGACGCAAGCCGACGCACCTCAGGCGGCATTGTTTCACAACGACGAAGGTCCGATGTTCGACGCGATTGACCGCGTGAAAATCGTTTTTGTCGACGGTGTTTTTGATGCGGATGCCTCTGACGATCTGGCAGCTGATGGCGTGACAATTACGCGGCTGAGTGATGTTGCGGATGCGGACATTCATTGGGCCACCGAGCTATATGGCACGCTGGAAGCACGCGGGCAGACACCTGTTGAACGGCCATTGGCGGCGTTGAACTCTGCCTTTGCCTCCGACGGCGTGCTGATCCATGCAACTGGCAAAGCGTCCAAACCGATCAACTTGATCTACTTGCATGGCGACACGGGCTCTGACGTGATGCTGCATTCGCTTGTGAAAGTGGACGCGGGCGCGGAAGTGACCCTGCTGGAAACAGGCCCTGCCGCGGCGCGGTTTAACTCGGTTCTTGAAGTTGATGTGGCCTCAAAGGGTGCATTTCATCACGTGCGCAGTCAAGGTCGTGATCATGAACGTCGCGCCGTAACCCATTGTTTTGCAAGGATTGAGGACGAGGCTTTGTTCAAGTCCTTTACGCTGACGGTCAACGGAAAATTGACGCGCAACGAATGCATTATTGAGATGCTCGGCGATGATGCGGTGGCCCATGTTGCGGGCGCTTGTGTGGGTGATGGGAACGATTTCCACCACGACGACACCGTGTTTATCACCCATGACGCGCTGAACGGCGAAAGCCGTCAGGTGTTTAAAAAGGTGCTGCGCAATGGCGCTGTTGGCGTGTTCCAAGGCAAGATTTTGGTGAAAGCTGGCGCGCAGAAAACCGACGGCTATCAGATCAGTCAATCGCTTTTACTGGATGAAGACAGCCAGTTCTTGGCCAAGCCAGAGCTTGAGATTTACGCCGATGATGTGGCTTGTTCACACGGATCGACTTCTGGCGCGATTGACGAGGATGCGTTGTTCTATCTGCAATCGCGTGGCGTTCCACGTCAGGCGGCGACGGATTTGCTCACATTGGCATTTCTGGCCGAAAGCCTTGAGGAAATCGCGGATGAGGCCTTGGCCGATGATCTGCGCGAACGCCTCGAAGGCTGGATGGCACGGCGCGGCTGATGGCTGTTTCCTCCGATATGATGCGCACATGGCGCAAGCCGCGTGAGGTTATGCGCAAGTTGCTTGCACGTGGGCAGCGTGAAGACTTAGCGCTGGCCTTCCTCATGTCGGCCTGCGTCATTATCTTCGTGGCCCAATGGCCGCGTTTGTCGCGGATTGCGGCGGGGTTTGATTTGCCTTCAGGGTCAGTGGTGCCAGAGCTGTCGCAATTGGTGGCCTATGAATTCCTTGGCTGGCTCTTAGTTTGGCCGCTTATGTTCTATGTCATCGGTGGGATTTCCCATGCGATCGCAAAGCTTTTCGGCGGGCAGGGCACGTGGTATTCTGCGCGCCTCGCGCTGTTCTGGTCGCTATTGGCGACGACACCAGCGGCACTGCTTTACGGTTTGATGGCTGGGTTCTTGGGGCCGATAGCTGCTGGCACACATTTGGTTGGCTTTTTCTGGCTGGCCGCATTCGCGGTGATTTGGCTGCAAACACTGCGCGAAGCGGAAAGAAATTCTGATGTATGATATCAACGCCATTCGCGCCGATTTTCCGATCTTGTCGCGCCAGATCAATGGCAAGCCTTTGGTCTACCTCGATAACGGTGCATCCGCTCAAAAGCCGCAGGTCGTCATTGACGCGATCAACACGGCTTACGCGCATGAATACGCCAATGTTCACCGTGGGTTACATACGCTATCCACAATTGCGACCGAGAAGTATGAGGGCGTGCGCGCCACGATTGCACGCTTCCTCAATGCACCGTCCGAGGATGACATTATCTTCAACTCGGGCACGACAGAGGCCATCAATATGGTGTCCTACGCTTGGGCAGCACCACGGTTGCTGGCGGGCGACGAGATCGTTTTGTCGATCATGGAGCATCACGCCAATATCGTCCCATGGCATTTCCTGCGCGAACGTCAGGGCGTGGTGATCAAATGGGTTGATGTGGACGCGAATGGCGATCTTGATCCCGAAGCAGTGATTGCCGCGATTGGACCTAAGACGAAATTGGTTGCAGTGACGCAAATGTCCAACGTGCTTGGCACAGTTGTAGACGTGAAAACGATCTGCGCGGGTGCCCATGCAAAGGGCGTGCCTGTGCTGGTTGATGGATCGCAAGGGGCCGTGCATATGCCTGTGGATGTGCAGGACATCGACGCGGATTTCTATGCGATTACAGGGCATAAGCTTTACGGACCTACAGGATCAGGCGCGATTTACGTCAAACCTGAGCGTATGGCCGAGATGCGCCCGTTTATGGGCGGCGGCGATATGATCCGCGAAGTGTCGCGCGATGCAGTGACCTATAATTCCGCGCCGATGAAGTTTGAGGCGGGCACACCAGGCATCGTGCAGACGATCGGGCTTGGCGTGGCGCTCAACTATATGATGGGCGTCGGCATGGAGGCGATTGCGGCCCATGAGAAAGAGCTTGGCGCTTATGCGCGGACCAAACTCGACGGGCTGAACTGGCTGAATATCCAAGGGCAGTCGGCGACCAAGGGCGCAATCTTTAGTTTCACCATGGCGGGCGCGGCCCATGCGCATGATATCTCAACGGTGCTGGATAAAAAGGGCGTGGCTGTGCGGGCAGGGACCCATTGCGCAATGCCTTTGATGGAACACATGGGCGTCGGCGCCACCTGCCGCGCGTCATTCGCGATGTATAACACCCACGCGGAGGTCGACGCGTTGGTCGATGCGCTTGAGTTGTGCCACGATCTGTTTGGCTAAAGCTTTTCGACGTTGCGACCAGCGCCGCGCATGGTTATAGAAACCCTCAGACGCACCCATAGCTCAGCTGGATAGAGCGCTGCCCTCCGAAGGCAGAGGTCACTGGTTCGAATCCAGTTGGGTGCACCATATCTCACATTTCGCTCTTTCGGTTGTTTCGTTGACTGCCAACTCGTGCGGTCTCTGCAATTTTGGTGGTTGCTTTATGCAAAAAAACCTTGGCGGGACACCAAGGTTTTTTTAATGAAAATTCTGTGAGTGGAGGGGGTTAGCCGCCCCAAACGCGAACAGGTCCGCAATCCATGTGCACAAAGTTGGAACCAGAGTAACGGCCAACACCACCAGCGGCACAAGACTGTGCGGCGCGGGTCATTTGTGCTGTTGTGCGGCCCTGCAAACGCAAATCGGCAGCTTGGCCGCGCATGTGCAAGGAATTGCGCGCAACACCAGAAGACTGGCTGCGCAGCATTGCATTGGTTTTTGGCGAACGGTAACCGGACAGGAGCATATACGGCTCGTTGACGTCCATCAGGTTGTGAGCTGCGGCCATAATATCAATGGTGCGGGTGTCCATTTGAACAGCATCGCCAGTGCGCCAGTCGCGCATAAAGAGGTTAATCTCACGAATAGCCTCCCCGATATACTGACCTTCGATCCAGTAGATCGTATCAAGGCGTTCGCCGGTCCGACCCGAGAACATCGAAATGCGGCGCACATCGCCACCACCGCGCAGGAACCCTGCGGCATTGGAATAAGATGGCGCTGCTGTCACAACTGTCGCTGCGAAGGCACCAAGAAGACCACGGCGGGTTAGGCCCGTTGATTTAATATTCGTCATGTTTTTGCGCCTGTCCCGTCGCTCAATGTCGGTCTGCCGATAAGCAGAGTTTGCAATCTTGTCCCCAGATGCACGCTCTCTATGCCATATTTCGATTCGTGGACCAAGCCCTCATTCGGGATCAACGGTTAAGCAAGGGGCAAGTAGGCGATTTTTTGCGCAACTTTTCATGTAATTTTGTGGTGTTGCATGGTTGCGCTTGCGAATAGGCAACAACTTTGCGGCTTTGCTGTCATTTGTGACATTGTGAATGGACAAGGTAGGCCGCAGTTTCCGATAGTACGATAACCCGCGGAATCTGCACTAATTTCGCGCTAAATTTGTTCTGTTGGGGGACCCATGTTCTTATCTTTGAATTCGCAGTTACTGCGCCTAATGATGGCCGCAGCATTGTTTTTTACTATTTCCGCGCCGCTTGCACAGGCTCAAACCACAGCATTCCGTCAAGCTGTCGCAGAGGCCGCGTCTCGTGACGAAGAGCTTGCGACGTTTTACCGTGAACGCGAATTCCAAGGTATTTGGAGTGACCAACGTGATGCAGGACGACGCAACGCGCTGATGGCGGCTTTCGCTGACGCAGCCCAGCACGGCCTCCCAGCCGCACGTTATGATGCAAATGCACTGATGGCGAAAATGCGCGCGGCGACAACACCCGCGCAACAAGGTGCGATGGAAGTCGAGTTGAGCCGCTTGTTCATGCAATATGCGCGCGACATTCAGACGGGTATTTTGACGCCAAGCTCTGTTGTTGCCGAGATCAAGCGCGAAGTGCCTTATCGTTCCCGCCTTGGGACATTGCGTGCTTTTGCGCAGTCCAACCCCGCGTCATTCTTGCGTTCACTTCCTCCCAGCTCTCCTGAATATACCCGTCTGATGCGTGAGAAGCTGCGTCTTGAAGTGATGCTTGGCGCAGGTGGCTGGGGGCCGACTGTTCCTGCTGGCAAATTGGAGCTTGGCTCTTCTGGGGCGCGTGTTGTTGCTCTTCGTAACCGTTTGATTGCGATGGGTTTCCTAGAGCGCACAGCAACCGAAACATTCGACGCATCCATTCAGACAGCCGTTCAGCGGTTCCAGCAAGCCCATGGCTTGTCTGCCGATGGCAGCGTGGGTGGCGAAACATTGAGCCAAATCAACGTGCAGATGGCGTCCCGATTGCAGTCGGTCATCGTCGCCATGGAACGTGAGCGCTGGCTCAACCGCCCGCGTGGCGCCCGTCATATCTGGGTGAACCTGACAGACTTTTCGGCGTCTATTGTTGATAATGATCGTGTGACGTTCTCAACGCGTTCCGTGATTGGGGCCGGTGCCGAAGATCGCCAAAGCCCAGAGTTTTCAGACGTGATGGAATTCATGGTTATCAACCCAAGTTGGTACGTGCCGCGTTCAATCGTCACGAAAGAGTATCTGCCGATGTTGCAGGCCAACCGGAATGCGGTCCGCCAGCTTGATATCACAGACAGCAGTGGCCGCGTCGTAGACCGTTCGTCTGTTAACTTCAGTAGCTTCAACGAAAAGACATTCCCTTATTCGATGCGCCAAGGCCCATCTGAGGGTAATGCGCTGGGTCTTGTGAAGTTCATTTTCCCGAACAAATACAACATCTACCTGCACGATACCCCGTCCAAGAGCCTCTTTGGTCGCGAAGTTCGCGCATTTAGCCACGGCTGTATCCGTCTCGCAGATCCGTTTGATTTTGCTTATGCGTTGCTTGCAAAACAGACATCTGACCCAGAAGGCTTTTTTAAGTCTCGCTTGAGTACTGGCAAAGAGGCCCGCGTGAACCTAGATGCCCCTGTTCCGGTCCACATCGTTTACCGCACAGCATTCACAAACGTTACAGGCAGCCTGCAATTCCGCCGCGACATTTATGGGCGTGACGCAAAGATCTGGAACGCTTTGGCACGCCAAGGGGTAGCAGTGCGCGCCGTTCAAGGGTAAGTCTGTCCCCGTAATTATGGGGTCAGATCACATGGCACAATCTGTTCAAGATATCGCAGCGGCGCTGGGAGCAAAGGCCTTTGGCGCCGTTGATCTTTTGGTGTCAGGCTTGTCTGAACCTGCGCACGCAGGACCCGATGATCTGGCGCTGGCGATGTCGCCTGCCTATGGTGAGGCGTTACAGCTGGGCAAAGCTCGCGCAGCTGTGGTTTGGGCGGGGGCTGACTGGGAGGCCCTTGGGCTTGAGGCAGCGATCGAGGCACCGCGTGCGCGGCTTGCGATGGCGGGTCTGACGCAGATGATGGACCAGCGACCAAATAGCACTGGCATCAGCCCCCATGCGATCATTGATCCGACGGCAACGATTGGGACCGATGTTTCCATTGGTCATTTCTCGGTGGTCGGCGCAGGTGCGATTATCGGCAAGGGTGCGCAAATCGCGGAGCATGTTACCATCGCAAAAGGCGTCATCATTGGTGACAATACACAAATCGCTGCCGGCGTGCGCCTTCAAGGTCGGGTGCGTCTTGGCGCAGGCTGCCTGATCCAGCCAAATGTTGTGATTGGGGGCGACGGATTCTCCTTTGTGACCTCTGCCCCTTCGAACGTTGAAATCGGGCGCAAGACTTTGGGGAAAACCCCATTCGAGCCGCCAAATGACCCCGTCCAGCACCGTATTCATTCGCTTGGTGGCGTAGAAATCGGCGACGATGTCGAAATTGGCGCGGGTAGCACCGTAGACGCAGGCACCATTCGTGCGACAAAGATCGGCACTGGCACCAAGATCGATAACCTCGTGCAAGTCGGGCATAATGTTATCGTCGGTATGCATTGTCTGCTTTGTGCGCAAACGGCTGTGGCTGGCTCTGCGGTGATCGGGGATCGCTGCGTTTTGGGGGGTAAGTCGGGCATTGCTGACAACCTCAAGATCGGTGCGGATAGCGTGATTGGCGGGGCAGCGATTGTCCTGTCTGACGTGCCAGCGGGCAGCTTTATGATGGGATACCCTGCGCAACCAATGATGACCTACCGCGCCCGCGAACGCAGCCTGCGCCAAGCGATTTTGCGTCATAAGCCTGTTTCAAACACGAGCCAAAATGACTAAGTTAACGCAAGGAGGACCAAGATGAGCACACAAGACCAGATTATCGCGATCCTCGCGGATCAAGCGCTTTTGCAGCCGTCCGATGTCGCTTTGGACAATTCGCTCGAAGATCTTGGCATCGACAGCATGGCGCTGGTCGAGAGCATCTTTGCGATCGAGGAAGCCTTTGATATTTCTATTCCTTTTAACGCCAATGACCCGCAGAACGGTGATTTTGACATCTCGACAGTGGCGGCAATCATCGCGGCTGTGGACAAGCTGAAAGCGGAGCAAGCCTAGGTGAGCCGCCGCGTCGTCATCACAGGGGCAGGGACGATCAATGCCTTGGGCCATGATGTGGCCAGTACGATGGCGGCCATGAAAGAAGGGCGCTGTGGCATCGGCCCGCTTGATATCCGCGACGTGGACAGGCTCTCGATCCAGATCGGCGCACAGGTCAAAGGTTACGACGAACAATCCCATTTCAACCGCCAACAAATCGCGCTTTATGACCGCTTTACCCAGTTTACGCTTTTGGCTGCGCGTGAGGCATTAGCCCAATCTGGCCTGACTTTTAACGGCGCTTTGGCTGATCAATCGGGTGTGATCCTTGGCACCTCTGGCGGCGGGCTGACGACCCAGGACGAGAATTACCGCTCCGTCTATGAAGAGGGCAAAAATCGCGTGCATCCGTTCATTGTGCCAAAGCTGATGAACAACGCAGCTGTGTCTCAGGTGTCGATGGAATGGAACTTGCGCGGCCCGTCGTTCACCGTGTCGACGGCTTGCGCCTCATCCAATCACGCGATGGGGCAGGCGTTTAATATGGTCCGCTCTGGCATGGCCACGGTCATGGTGACGGGCGGATCAGAAAGCATGTTGTGCTTTGGCGGGATCAAGGCGTGGGAAGGTCTGCGGGTCATGTCCAAAGATGCCTGCCGCCCGTTCTCGGCCACGCGCAACGGGATGGTGCAAGGCGAGGGCGCTGGGGTTTTCGTCTTTGAGGATTACGAGCATGCGGTGAAACGCGGCGCGGATATTTTGTGCGAAGTTGCGGGCTTTGCGATGTCGTCTGACGCCTCTGATATCGTGATGCCGTCCAAGCAAGGTGCGGCGCGCGCGATTGCGGGGGCTCTGCGCGATGCCAAGATTGATCGGTCTGAGGTCGGCTATATCAATGCGCATGGCACAGGCACGGCGGCCAATGACAAAACAGAATGTGCGGCGGTCGCTGATGTTTTTGGCCCTCATGCCGATAAGCTGATGATCTCATCCACCAAATCCATGCACGGCCATTTGATCGGCGGGACAGGGGCTGTAGAGCTATTGGCCTGCATCATGGCGCTCCGCGACGGGGTGATTGCGCCGACGATTGGCTATGAAGAACCCGATCCCGAATGCGCACTTGATGTGGTGCCAAACGAGGCCCGCGATGCGGATGTCGATGTGGTCCTGTCGAATGCTTTCGCATTTGGTGGGCTTAATGCGGTGATCGCACTACGCAAATAGAAACTGCGC
>DFSO01000046.1:51438-52202 GCA_002378665.1 Loktanella sp. UBA3435
CCCCGACATTTCTGTCAGGGCCCATTATTAAACGCAAACGAGAAGCGCTTATTTGCTTGCAGCCTCGTAGCCCGCTGTAAAGCCGGCCAGTGAAATCTTCAGCACAACTTCTTCTGTTGGCGCGGCTGCAGGAACCATCCGGACGGAGGCTGCATTGCCACGTTTGAACTGGTTCACTTCGTCTTGTGTGAAACCAACACGTGCGACGCAGCCTGCACGGTTACAGAATGTGAACGGGTAACGGCGGGTTGATGCGCCATCGACAGAGATTTGCAGTTGCTCGGTCAGAAGTGTTTCGAGAGGCACAACGATTGTTGCACCAGCAGCCGCTTTGCTGCCTTCTGGAAGCGCGAACATGCTGATCTCAGCGACGGAATTTCCTTCCGTGTCTTGCAGCAATTGGTAAAGCTGGCAAGGATCGGCTTCACCCGGTGCGGCGCGCAAGCAACGTACCGACCAATCACCCTGTGTTTCGCGAATATAAGGTGTGCCAACTGCATTTTCATCAGCAGCAGCGGGAGCAGCAGCAACTTCGCTACCCATGCTCAGGTCAGCGGGGGCTTCAGCCGCGGCAGCATCTGCTGCTGGCACCTTTACCGCAGGGGCGTCCGCAACGGGTGTTTCCGTCGCGGCTGCGTCAGCAGCGGGCGCTTCGGTCGTTGTGGCTTCTTGTGCAGAAAGGTTTGTCGCAACAGCAAAAATCGCCGCAACTAAAAGTGGTTTCATGGAGTTCAACATAAGGAATTTCCCAAATTTTCGGTTAA
>DFSO01000058.1:0-12218 GCA_002378665.1 Loktanella sp. UBA3435
GTTGCGCGCAAAAAGAAAATGCCCCTCGATGAGGCCACGTTGATTCACCTGCTGAACAACCGTTACCCCGAGATCGACAACGTCTATGCGAACTATCAACCGGTTTTCCTGATCGACCAGATGATCGCGATTTGTGATTACGAAGGCATTCCCTATCAAATGACGCCAGAACTTATCGACCGCGCATGGGGCAATATGTTCGTGGCCGAAGAAGATATCGTACACTAAGACACTTAAACGATTGTGAGTGATGGTCCTCAGCACGACGCCATCACTCACAATCGCCCTTGACCATCGCCGCTCACGCGTCACTTTAGGGCTATGACCACCCTGCCCCCCTCCATCTCCAATTGGTTTGAAACCCGCGGCTGGTCGCTTCACCCGCATCAAATCGATATGCTGACCCGTGCACAGGACCCCTCCCTGCTGCTCATCGCACCCACGGGTGGCGGCAAAACTTTGGCTGGGTTTCTGCCGACATTGGCCGAACTTGCCGATGGTACTCACCAAGGCCTGCACACGTTATATGTGTCTCCGCTCAAAGCACTGGCCGCAGACATCAAACGCAACTTGCGCCGTCCCGTTGAGGATATCGGCCTGCCAATCCGCATCGAAGATCGCACAGGCGACACAAGCTATACGCAAAAACGCCGTCAACGCGCCGACCCGCCGCATATCCTGCTAACCACCCCGGAAAGTCTGGCGTTGCTGACCAGTTACGAGGATGCGCCCCGCATGTTCGCGGGACTGCAACGGGTCGTCATCGACGAAATCCACGCCCTCGCGGAGAGTAAACGTGGCGACCAACTGATGTTGGCCCTCAGCCGCCTGCAATCCGTCGCGCCCAACCTGCGCCGCGTCGGTCTTTCCGCCACCGTCGAAGACCCCGCAGCGATTGCCCATCTCTTGGCACGTCATCCAGACCTCTGCCCGATCCTGATTGCAGACGCAGGGCCAGAACCTGACATTGCCATTCTCACCACTGACGAACAGCCCCCTTGGTCGGGCGGTAGTGCAAAATACAGCATTCATGCAGTCCTCAGGGAAGTCAAAAATCATAAAACCACACTTATATTCCACAACACCCGTGCACAGGCCGAAATCTTCTTCCACAATCTCTGGCTCGCTAACGACGACTATCTGCCCATCGGCATCCACCACGGCAGCCTTGATCGCACCCAACGTGACCGCGTCGAGGCGGCGATGGTTGCGGGCGAACTCCGCGCTATCGTCTGTACTGGCACGCTTGATTTGGGCATCGACTGGGGCGACGTGGACCTTGTGATCCAGATCGGCGCGCCCAAAAACGTCAAACGCCTCGTGCAACGGATCGGCCGCGCCAACCACCGCTACAACGCGCCCTCCAAGGCATTGCTGGTTCCCGCCAACCGCTTTGAGGTCGTCGAATGTGTCGCAGCCCTAGAAGCCGTGAAAGCCCACGATCTTGACGGCGACCCACGCGGCGCAGGCCCCCGTGACGTGCTGTGCCAACACATCCTGATCACGGCCTGCGCGGGTCCGTTTGACGCAGATACGCTCTTCAACGAAGTTACGACCGTCGGCGCCTATAGCGCCCTCACCCGCCCCGCTTTCGACGACTGTTTGGATTTCTGCGCCACTGGCGGCTACGCGTTGCGCGCCTACGACAAATGGAAACGGCTATTGCAGCGACCAGACGGTCTGTGGCAATTGCGCGATCCCCGCGCCGCCCAACGCATCCGTATGAACATCGGCACGATCCAGGACACCGACACGCTCAAGGTTCGCCTCAAGGGCAACTTCAAGCCTTTGGGCGAGATAGAGGAGGCCTTTGCCGCAACCCTGACCAAAGGCGACACCTTCCTGATCGGTGGGCAAATCGTGCGCTATGAGGGGCTCCGCGACCTCACTGTCGAGGTCACCCGCCGCGCCGACAAAGCCCCGAAAATCGCGACCTTCGCCGGCACCAAATTCGCGACCTCAACACAGCTCTCGGCCCGTATCCTTGCCATGTTCCAACAACCCGACTGGCCCAATCTGCCCGCACACACAGCCGCTTGGCTTGCGTTGCAACGCGAGGTGTCACAGCTCCCGCAAGTGGGGCGTATCCTCGTGGAAAGCTTCCCCCATGACGGCTATGCTCATACCTGTTTCTACGGATTTGCAGGGCGTAATGCGCAGCAAACTCTTGGCCTACTGCTCACCCAGCGGATGGAGGAAAAGGGCCTTAACCCGCTTGGTTTTGTCGCCACTGATTACGCCACGCTAATCTGGGGCTTGGATGCGGTCACCGATTCTGCGGCATTGCTGACGCCTGACGGTCTGCGTGACGGGTTAGAGACTTGGCTCGCAGGTAACGCCGTGATGAAACGCACCTTCCGCGCGTCGGCCACCATTGCAGGGCTGATTGAGCGGAACTTACCCCAAGCCCGCAAATCGGGACGGCAGGCGACGTTTTCTAGCGATATCCTCTACGACACGCTCTCCAAATATGACCCCGATCACCTAATGCTACAAATCACGCGCGAAGAGGCGATGCGCGGACTGGTTGATTTCGGGCGGATCGAAGAAATGCTCGCCCGCACTCAAGGAGCGATTGATCATGTCACCCTTGATCGCCTTTCACCGCTAGCGGCCCCTATGATGTTAGAGATGGGGCGCGTGCCGATTGCGGGCGAAGCGCGTGAACAATTGATGCGCAGGGCCGCTGCAGAATTGATGGCAGAGGCTGGTCTCGACCAGTTTAACGCATGAGCGGTCACGACTTTCAATTCTGCGGGGCCTCGCTTGTCGCATGCGCCAACGGCACGCTTTGGTTGCCCGAAAGTGAAACTCTCTGCGTTTCTGACTTGCATCTAGGTAAATCTGAGCGGATCGCGCGCCGCGCTGGCCTCATGCTGCCGCCGTTTGAAACCCTCGATACGCTGACGCGGTTGGGCGAAACGATCACCCGCCTTAATCCAAAAACCGTGATCTGCCTTGGGGATAGCTTTGACGATTTGACCGCCGCCAATGATCTCGCGCCAGACGCCAAATCACACATCATCCAACTGCAAGCGGGGCGTAAATGGCTTTGGATTGAGGGCAACCATGACGCAGGACCTGTCGATATCGGCGGCACGCACGTGGCGCAAACCACTATCGGGAACCTCACGCTCAGACATATCGCCACGGACGAAGAAGCCGAAATTTCGGGGCACTATCACCCCAAACATGCCGTTGCGGGTACAGCGCGACCTTGTTTTCTCTACGATACGCGGCGGCTTATCATGCCCGCTTTTGGCACCTACACTGGCGGTTTACGCAGCGATGCTGCGCCGCTTAAGGCGCTGTTCCCGCACGGCGCAATTGCGGTGCTGACTGGAAAATCGGCGATCGCTACGCCTCTTGGAAAAAACCAGCGGCCACAAGATTCCCGCGGTATGTCTTACTAACAGGCACCTCGACACCGCAGGCCAACTCGACAAATTCCTTATTCCCAACGCGCTTGCCCTCTTTGACAAATGCCATTGCAACCCAATGAGACCGATGCGTGCAAGGACCGAGAGTTTCGTCCATTTCTTTGACCGCGTCCGCGAACCGCATCAAAAGCCGGTGCTGGGTCCCGTCTTCCAAGAAAACAACGGTATAGTAATCCTCCACTGTGATGTGAGAAATCTTTCCTGTCACCCCTTCGGGCAGTCGCGAATAGAGCCGTGGAAGCTGATCCGCCAGTGCATCCTCTTCGGGGCTATTCAATAAAATCCAGGCAACCAAGATAGATGCGAAAGTGAAATTCAACAGCAGGACCTGCCAGAACGGCATATAGAATTCGGCAGGGCCAAGATATTCATTGCGGATGAACATGTAGTTGAGCGGCGCAAAGAGAATTGCGAACACGAATGCGCTTAACAATCCATGCAAAGCGCGGTGGTCTGTCGGGTAAATGAACCTCGCAATCGCGCAGGCCACCCCACCCACAACAAAGGCGATAATCCCCTGTGGCGCCCAAAATACGAGGCGTTCGGACATGTCCATTTGTTCATAAGTGCCAAAGGGGCCTGAGAACACATAAATCGTCGTGACGAGTGCCGCGAGAACGACATGCTTCACCCTGAATGTCGTTCGCACAAAGTTGTGGAAAAAATTATACACCTTATGCCCTACAAATTTACGCCCAATATATCTTTTCGAGATATCTCAAACGAAAATTTTTCAGAAGGGGAAAAAATTCTTTAAACAACCATGTGCAACTTCAGAAAATCAAAGACTTACGCGGTAAGTCCTTCTGGCTCGGGCAAGCCATTCGCCCGGCAGCACGCAGTGATTGTATTGGCCAATAGACATGCAATCGTCATTGGCCCAACACCGCCCGGAACAGGCGTTATCGCACCTGCAACAGCCGCACAGCTTGCGTAATCCGCGTCGCCCACAAGACGTGTGCCACCCTCAGGTTTTTCAATGCGGTTAATACCTACGTCAACCACCGTCGCACCCGGCTTAATCCAATCGCCGATCACCATCTCGGGGCGACCAACGGCGGCCACGACGATATCAGCGCGGCGCACAACTTCGGCCAAATCTTTAGTGCGGCTATGGGCGATCGTCACCGTGCAGCTATCACCAAGCAGCAATTGCGCCATCGGCTTTCCGACGATGTTGGAGCGGCCAACAACCACAGCGTTCAGGCCAGATAGGCTGCCGTGGTGGTCACGCAGCATCATCAGGCAACCAAGCGGCGTGCAAGGCACCATGCTCTTTTGACCTGTGCCAAGAAGACCCACGTTCGAGATATGGAACCCGTCCACGTCCTTTGCAGGGTCAATCGAATTGATCACCAAATCGCTATCAAGATGCGCAGGCAATGGCAGCTGAACCAAAATGCCGTGCACCTTTGGGTCATTATTCAACTGGTCGATTAGCGCGAGTAGTTCTTTTTCAGTGATGTCATCGTCGCGCTTAAACTCAAAGCTTTCCATGCCAACTTCGACGGTCTGCTTGCCCTTGGAGCGCACATAAACTTGGCTCGCAGGGTCTTCGCCAACCAAAACAACAGCCAATCCAGGTGTGATACCATGCTCTGACTTAAGCATCGTTACATGAGCCGCCACCTTTTCACGCACTGTTGCTGCAAAGGCTTTTCCGTCGATTACTGTCGCTGTCATGGTCTCTTCTTTCGAGGTTAAATCTGCCCGCCATAAGCGGACAACGGGCGCGCAGAGAAATCCTGCGCGCCCGCGTTTTGTTTAGAACAAGCCTTCGATCTGGCCTTCAGCGTTCAGCATGATGCTTTCGGCAGATGGCACACGTGGCAGACCTGGCATCGTCATGATCTCACCGCAGATGACGACCACAAAGCCCGCACCAGCAGACAAACGTACTTCACGCACAGGCACAGAGTGACCGGTTGGAGCGCCCCGACGCTCTGGATCGGTTGTGAATGAGTACTGGGTTTTTGCCATGCAAATCGGCAAGTTACCGTAGCCCTGATCTTCCCATTCCTTCAACTGTGAGCGGATCTTTTGATCGGCCAGCACTTCGTCAGCATGGTAGATACGCTTTGCGATCACGTTGATCTTGTCGAACAATGGCATGTCATCTGGGTACAGCGGTGCAAAGTTAGAGATGCCGCTTTCCGCAATCTCAGCAACTTTCTTGGCCAACTCTTCGGACCCCTTGGAACCAAACTCCCAGTGCTGGGACAAGATCGCCTCAGACCCTTGGGTCTTTACGTAATCTTTAACCGCTTGAATTTCGGCTTCTGTGTCGGTCACAAAGTGGTTGATCGCGACCACAACAGGCACGCCAAACGACTTGAGGTTCCCGATGTGACGGCCAAGGTTGGCACAACCAGACTTCACCGCATCCACGTTTTCGCCACCAAGATCGGCCTTGGCCACGCCACCGTTCATCTTCATCGCACGGACTGTTGCAACGAGCACAACGCAGTCAGGCGCAAGGCCCGCTTTGCGGCACTTGATGTTCAGGAACTTTTCAGCACCCAAATCAGCACCAAAGCCAGCTTCGGTCACAACGTAATCGGCAATCTTAAGCGCCGTTGTTGTCGCCGTCACAGAGTTACAGCCGTGCGCGATGTTGGCGAACGGGCCACCGTGTACGAACGCAGGGTTGTTCTCAAGTGTCTGCACAAGGTTTGGCTGCATCGCATCTTTCAGCAATACAGTCATCGCGCCGTCAGCCTTAAGATCGCGGCAATACACAGGGCTACGGTCACGGCGATATGCCACGATCATAGAACCCAGACGTTCCTGCAAATCCTTCAGGTTCTCGGCAAGACAAAGGATCGCCATAACCTCGGACGCAACAGTGATGTCAAAACCGGTTTCACGCGGGAAACCGTTTGCAACGCCGCCAAGCGACACGTTGATCTGACGCAGTGCGCGGTCGTTCATGTCAAGAACGCGACGCCAAACAACGCGGCGAATATCGATCTCAAGGCTGTTGCCCCAATAGATGTGGTTATCAAGCATCGCAGAACACAGGTTGTGCGCGGATGTGATCGCGTGGAAGTCGCCTGTGAAGTGCAGGTTCATCTCTTCCATCGGTACGATCTGCGCCATGCCGCCACCAGCAGCCCCGCCCTTCATACCAAAGTTTGGCCCAAGCGAAGCCTCACGGATGCAAACAGCCGCCTTCTTGCCGATACGGTTCAAACCGTCGCCAAGGCCAACAGTTGTTGTCGTTTTGCCTTCGCCCGCAGGTGTCGGGTTGATCGCTGTCACAAGGATCAGCTTACCGTTTGGACGGTCCTGTACAGAATCGATAAAGCGCTGGCTGACCTTCGCTTTGTCATGGCCATATGGCAGCAGATCGTCGGTGCCGATCCCCAGCTTTGCGCCAATCTCTTGGATCGGCAGCTTGCTCGCGGCGCGCGCGATTTCGATGTCAGTCTTATAGGCCATGTAAATTTTCCCTGTGCGCGAGCCATCGGCTCATAATTTCTCCCACATGTGTAACGAGCCAATTTGCGACCTAGAACCGCGATTGCGACATTTTGACCGTCGGAATCGTCGGTGGTTGAAAAATGCGTTTCGGATGCGAAACGAAAGACGCCTTTATGGGCGCCATCTACGCTGGTCAGGCACATGAAGCCGCAGCTTGTCACCGACCTTGATTGCGCCCTCATGCTGCACCCAAGCGGTCACACCGCGACGGCCCTGCGCGGCAGGTTTGAACAATACACCCTTCTCAGGATGCGCGGCCTCAATCTCGCGTCCGGGCAAAACGCAGGGCCGGTTTTCCATATCGACCACAATTGTCGTGCCGTTTTCGGCCTGCAACCGCGACGACGGCGGCACATGGGTGAAATCAGAGATGCCTTTCACGACAATCGAACAGCCAAGCAGCGCTGGATCAAGCCAGTCCAGCCCGCATTTGGCGGCAATCGCATCAATCTCTTCCTGCGACATCACCGACAACTGCCGTTCATTGCGAATCTCGGTGCCTTGCTTCCATAGCGATTTAACCCGCACACAAGACGCTCGCGTCACCCCACTATGCGCCTCGCCCTCGGCGCCCGCATAGGTCAGGCGCATCTCGGCGGTGGCAACGCTGCACAGCCCCGTATCGGGTGGCACGGTACCCAACCAAGTGATTTCGCCGTATTGTTCTGTGGGGGCTAGTGCAGGCATGTCTTACTCCAATTTTCGACATTGGTAACGGGCCCAACCCGCAGGATCAAATCGCAATTTGTGACGCGACCCGTAACGAAAAACGCCGCCCCATCTCTGGCGCGGCGTTTTCATTTACTTGCTTGGCTCTGGCTCTAGGCCCGCATCGGGTGCCTTGGGCTTTTTCGGCTTCGTCTTCGGAATAGACGTGATCGAGCTGCCACTTTCCGGTGGCGTATCGTCGACATCATCGCCACGGTTCAAGGCCTCGCCCGCAATCACCTTTGCGATCTCATTGCCCGTCAGTGTTTCATACTCCAACAAGCCCTCTGCCAAACGCTTCAGATCATCAGCCTTTTCGGTCAGAACCCGCTTTGCGGTCTCGTAACCCTCATCAATAAAGCGGCGTACCTCTTCATCAATCAGCTTTTGGGTCTCAGCCGAATGTGTTGTGCCACCGCTGTAGGCACCCAAATGCGACTGCTGCTCATTGGCGTAATCAATGTGGCCGATCTTTTCAGAGAACCCAAACTGCGTCACCATCGCGCGGGCAATCCGCGTGACTTGCTGAATGTCGGATGTCGCACCAGAGGTCACGAACTCAGGGCCAAAGATCAGCTCTTCCGCAACCTTGCCGCCCATCGCCATTGCAATCTTGGACTTATACTTGCGGTAGCTGACGGACAGTTGATCGCGCTCAGGCAAGGACAGAACCAGGCCCAACGCACGTCCGCGCGGAATGATCGTCGCCTTATGGATCGGATCGTGGTCAGGAACGTTCAGGCCCACAATCGCGTGACCCGCCTCATGGTACGCTGTCAACTTCTTCTCGTCGTCGGTCATCACCATCGAGCGGCGCTCAGCACCCATCATCACCTTGTCTTTGGCGTTCTCGAAATCGATCATCGTCACAAAACGGCGACCAATACGGGCCGCGGTCAAAGCAGACTCGTTGACCAAGTTCGCAAGATCCGCACCCGAGAAACCAGGTGTGCCGCGTGCGATAATCCGCAAATCAACATCAGGACCAAGCGGGGTCTTGCGGGCATGAACCTGCAAAATCTTTTCACGGCCTTTGATATCTGGGTTCGGCACCTGCACCTGACGGTCAAAACGACCCGGACGCAGCAATGCCGGATCAAGAACATCGGGACGGTTGGTCGCGGCCACGATGATCACACCCTCGTTGGCGTCAAAACCATCCATCTCAACCAGCAATTGGTTCAATGTCTGCTCACGCTCGTCATTGCCACCACCATGGCCTGCGCCACGCGAGCGACCAACTGCGTCGATCTCGTCGATAAAGATGATGCACGGCGCGTTCTTTTTGCCCTGCTCAAACATATCGCGGACACGGGAGGCACCCACACCGACAAACATCTCGACAAAGTCGGAACCAGAAATCGTAAAGAACGGCACGCCAGCCTCGCCTGCAATCGCACGCGCCAAAAGCGTCTTACCCGTACCTGGAGGACCAACAAGCAACGCGCCCTTTGGAATTTTACCACCCAATCGGCTAAACTTCTGCGGATTGCGTAGGAATTCAACGATCTCTTCAAGCTCTTCCTTGGCCTCATCAATGCCGGCCACATCATCAAACGTCACACGGCCATGCTTTTCGGTCAAAAGCTTCGCCTTGGACTTACCAAAGCCCATCGCTCCGCCCTTACCGCCGCCCTGCATGCGGTTCATCATGTAAATCCAGACACCGATCAACAGGATCACTGGCGCAATTGTGAGAAGGAAGCTGGAGAAACCAGACTGTTCTTGTGCCTTTGCGACGACAGGAACGTCTTGTGCCAAAAGCATATCGGTGACTTTCGCGTCCCACGGCATGATTGTGACATAGTCCTTGCCATCCGTGCCGCGGTATCGGACTTGCTCGCCATCAAGCGTGGCCTGCGCGACATTGCCGCTCTCGACTGCCGTGACAAACTCGGAATAGCTTTTGCCGTTGCTCATCGCGTTTTCGGTATTGCCGCTGAACAAATTGAACAGCGCAAGCACCAGCAAGAACAAGACGACCCAGAATACGACGTTACGTGTGTTGCCCAAGGGGACACTCCTTAAATTCGGGAAAGAGAGGCGACAGAGTCGCGTCAAACGTTTCCTCTAAAATAGTGACAAAACCCTAATCTTCAATGCGCAACCAAAGAAGAATGGAAATCCGCGACAATCCGCGCTGCCCAACCCTGCGAATAGCCCGCAATAGGGGCAGAAACAAGGACATCACCGCGCCAAATGGCGGGCGACGCCATTAAAGATGCCCGCGGCAATCCCGTTTCGCGCCAATCAGGGCAGCTTGCGATTCCCTCACCCAAGGCGCGGACCCGCAAATCATCGGCGTGGGGGCCACTTAAGGACCAACGACCATCCCAAATCTCATCCGTTTTGCAAACGGTCATGCGAACCGCATTGGGTTCGCGCATGATCCGAAGAGCTGTGCCCTCTTTCACCACCAAACATCCCGCCGCCGTCGCCGTACCCGACAATACCAGCCCCTCATTGAGATGCTGCAACGTTGTCGCGCGCGGAGGATAGCCAAGGCCGCCAACCCATCCAATTGCCTTTGCAAACAAACGTCTTTTCATTTCAACCGGCAGATGCGCCACGTCAGCCAAAACCAAATCGCCATCATGCGTGGAAATATACCGTTCCGCCTCGGCGCGCGCGTAGTGCTCCAAAGCATCTCGGGCTTGTCGCACAGCCATGCCGCTGTGATGCAAAACAGGTAGTGTAACACCCAATTCCGCAAGATGGGCCAAAGCTTTACGCACGCGAATTCTTTCGAAATCCACGTTTTCGTTGCTTGGATCATCAATCCACGCCACCGCGTTTCGTTTTAGGTAATCTCGCAATTGATTACGCTGCACCGTGAGCAATGGACGATGCCAAACAAGACCATGACGACTGAAAACGCGGTCCATCAGCGCCAGACCGTCAATACCCGCCTTGCGCGCCAAACGCATGACAAACGTTTCTGCGACATCATCGAGCGTGTGGCCCAAGATGATGGTCTCGATCCCATTTTCTGCGGCCCAGTCAGCCATCAATTTATATCGGGCTGTGCGCGCTTGTGCTTGCACGTTGCCGTGCCCGTCCCAAGTGGTCCAGCGCAAGGTTTCATGCGCAACCCAGATGTCATCACAAAAGTCGGCGACAGCTTCGGCTTCGGCCACGGCCTCATCGCGCAACCCGTGATCAACCGTAACAGCCCATAGCTGAACACCGACCTTGTGCGCCCAACGGGACATCACATGCAGCAACGCCATTGAATCGCCGCCGCCAGACACCGCAACCGCGATCCCGCCCTCGACTACCGCGCTACGGCATTCCGCATGAATTAAGCCAATCAGCCGGGCGTCTTCGCCCTGTGCGACAAGCCAGCTCTGATCTAGCTGCATCCGAAGTTTTGCATCGCAGAACGGGCATCCAATTCGGCAGGGCTGCCCGGGAAACGCGTGCCGACTTCGGCCAGCGTAATACAGCCGTCCTGCACTTGGCCAATCGCACCGAGCGTATAGCCCAACTTGTACAATGCGTCAGGCGCCTTATCGCCCGCAGGATTGGTTGAGAAAGCCTCAAGATAAGCGCGTGCCGCATTGGTCAACTCGCCCAAACCTTCCAAGGCCTCACCGCGCAGATATGCGGCTTCTGCGGCTACTGGAGAGCCGGGGTAGGACGTGCCAAAGGTCTCAAGCTGGTCAACGGCGCCGCGAAAGTCACCTGATGCGAGCGCCTCCTGCGCCCGCTCAAAGTCTTCTTTTTCGCCAATAGCGAGTTCTGGACCACTGGAAGGTGTCGGCGCAGGCGCAGCAGTCGCGATACTCGCCGCACTATCCACACCGCCCAAACTTGGCGTGTCACCAAGGCTGCCGATATCACAGCCAGGTTCTAATTCGCACAGGCGAAACTCAAGATCGCCAATACGGTTTGTGCCGTCAGTTGTGACGCGGTTCACGCGGTTCTCAACCTCTTCGGACTTGGACGTCAACCGTACCAATTCCGCTTCAATCGCGTTCAAACGGTCCAGCGGCGTGTTCCCCACCGATCCCGTCGTCAAAGCACCCGTTGTGGAGAGTTCACTGCGCAAGCGCTGAACATCCGTATAAAGCACCGTCAATTGCTGACGGATATCGGCCAATGTTGCATCTTGGGCAAAGGCCGCAGGGGCGCTTAATCCAAGTGCCAAGATCAGGGCAAGACGGTGCATCATACGTAGTATTCCTTAGCTAAGTGAAGCTATCGAGATCACAGTCACAGCGCGACGGTTCTTGGAATAACAAGACTCGTCCGAACAAACCTCAATCGGGCGCTCTTTGCCGTAAGATGTGACGCGCAAGCGGTCGGACGGAATGCCCTGTGACACAAGGAACTCGCGCACAGCATTGGCACGGCGGAAACCAAGACCGATGTTATATTCACGTGTGCCCACTTCGTCGGCGTGGCCTTCGATGATCGCCAGATACTCAGGGTTGGACTGCAACCAGCCAGACTGACCCACCAAAATCTGTTTGCCCTGCTCGGTCAGCGTGGATGTATCCACCGCAAACAAAACACGGTCACCGATTGTTTGGTTAAAATACAACGGGCTCTTAGGATCGTTTGCACCACCTAGATTGGCATTTG
>DFSO01000058.1:12483-14558 GCA_002378665.1 Loktanella sp. UBA3435
GCATTTGGATCAAACGCACCAGCACCATTTGCAGCGCCATCACCCGCGCCGCCAAAGCGATCAGGGCGTGTGCAAGCTGCGGTCGTAAGAACCAGCCCAATGAGGGCGGCTTTGGTCAAGATATTCATAGTAGGTTTCCCATTTTCTCTGCTCGTTTGCGATGACATTAGCATGGAATGTATCCGCTTGGAAATAACGCGTTGTTACGGCTGGAGTGGTCCCCATGACGGGTCGGACGCGCCGCCCTGTACAGGTACCGGTTTCAAGTTACGGCCAGAAATATCGACCGAATAAAGTGACGATGTGCCGCCTGCACCTTGGGTTTCGCGTATAAACATCAGCACACGACCATTTGGCGACCACGTTGGACCCTCATCAAGGAAAGACGCTGTCAGCAAACGCTCTTCCGAGCCATCCGTGCGCATCACACCAATATGGAAACGGCCTGCATTCTGCTTTGTGAACGCAACCAGATCACCACGGGGCGACCACACAGGCGTGCCATAGCGGCCTTCACCAAACGAAATACGGCGCGGCTCACCACCACCAGAGGACATGATATATAGCTGCTGCGATCCGGAACGGTCGCTCTCGAATACAATCTGCGACCCGTCAGGAGAGAAGCTTGGCGCGGTCTCAATCGACGGCGCTTCTGTCAAACGGCTGCTGGCACCTGAATTCAAATCGGAACGATAAATATCTGTGTTGCCACCATTCGCGAGGCTATAGATAACTTGGCTGCCATCTTTCGAGAAACGCGGACTGAACGCCATTTCGCCCTGCGCCGTTTCCAACTGACGACGACCAACAGAGGCCACGTCGAGGATATTAATGCGCGGGAAACCTGATTCAAACGACGTATACAAAACGCGATCCCCAGAAGGCGAGAAACGCGGCGCCAAAACAATCGAACCGCTATCGGTCAGATACTTCAGGTTCGCACCATCGTAATCCATAACAGCAAGGCGCTTTTGACGGTTATCTTTGGGGCCAGCCTCGGCCACATAAACAACGCGGCTGTCAAAGTAGCCACTCTCGCCAGTGATACGGCTGTAAGCCGCGTCAGCGACCTTGTGGCCCATGCGACGCCAGCCATCGACGGTGCCGACAAATTGCAGGCCTCCACCCATTTCAGCGCCAGAGAACACATCGTACAGGCGGAACTTCACGGTAATCTGGTTGCCCGAAACGAAGACAGCGCCCGTGATCAAGGCCTGCGCGTTAATCGCGCGCCAATCCGGATAGGCAACCGGTTGAGCAAAAGAAGCCTGCGTGCTGATAAATGCCGAAGACGGAATTTCGCGAAACAATCCAGTACCCGCCAAATCCTGCGCGACCAAGCGACTGATATCGGCCGCAACTTGGCCAGCCTCTGCGTTTTCAGCCTCAAAAATCGGCACCGCGAATGGCAAGGGTTCTATCACACCATCGGTAATTGTCAGACGCAAAGGGCCACTTTGAGCCAATACTGGGCCACCCAGTACCAAGGCCATCATCAAAATCATCAAACGCTTCAACATGTCTCGCCTCATTTCATTAGCAGGATTCAAGCCCTGCGTGTTCTTAACTGTTTATGACATAACTCAAAGGGGAATTCACCGCCTTTTAGTACATCTTTTCTACCGCAACCGCATACCTGATGGATCGAATGTAATCTCAACTTCTTTCCATTGGTCGTATTTGTCGGCTGGCAATTGATAACCACCTGACTGGCAACGCAAAATCGCCCGCCGCGCCGCTTGGAACGCAATCTCCGTCGATCCCGCATCCCCGCCCGCTGCAGATATCTGACGCACGTCCCCGACAACCTTGCCCGACTGATCAAGAACAAATCCAACCGTCATCGTCACCCTTGCGGCCTGTGATCCAGGATCGACGTTCCAACAGGCGTTCACAGCCACGCGGAAACCTTCCCTCTCAGAGCCAGTCATCGGGGGGCCAGCGGCGACATTCGGAGCAGAGGCCGCAGCTAAAGCATCAGCCAAAGCAGCCTCAACGGCCGCATCATTCACGTTATCACTGCTCGCCGTGGCCGTTTGGCTTTCCGTTTGCGGAGCAGGCGCTGGCGTTTCAGC
>DFSO01000058.1:14822-23321 GCA_002378665.1 Loktanella sp. UBA3435
GCGTTTCAGCGGCAGGCGCAGGCCGATTAGGCCGCGCGGGCGGACGCGGAGAGCTTTTCGGCGCGCCACTTGGCACCTCGTCGGCAATCGCAATCTCGGTCGCTGTTTCCTCTGGCGCGGTTTCTTCAACAGCAGGCTCAACCACCTCAGCGGCAGTTGCCTCATCAGGCACAACCGCTTCCTGCACGACTTCGGCCACAGCCGCATCGGGTGGTGGCGGCGCAATCGGTTCTGGTGCGATGCGTGGCGCAGGGCGCGGCTGCGGACGCGGGCTAACTGTCAAATCAGGAAAGGCAGCCTCGGTTGGCGGCGTTGGCTCGGCAGGTGCTGTATCGGCCACCTCGGCAGGCGGCGCTGGCGGCTCAAGCGCGGCTGGCGGCGGCGTTTCCTCAACAGGCTGCTCGGCCACAGGCGGTGCGGCAGGCTCTGTGGGCGCAACCTCTGGTTCTGGTGGCGTTGGCGCTTCCTCGACCGACGGGGCCGCAGGTGCCGCAGGTTCATCCGTGCTCGGCTGCGGCGTCGTCGCGGCAACCATCTGCGCATATTCTTCGCCGCTCACAACCGATACAGGCGTGATTTCAAAATCCATAGGTTCTGAATCCAATCCCCATCCGAGGATCAGCCAGCCAATCAGCACCGTGTGGCCGATTGCAGATACTTTTGCGCCCGTCGATTGCACGTGCTTACCCGCCCGTACCGTTCGAGGCCGACGGTGTCGCGATATCCGTCACCAGACCGATATTCGAGAACCCGCCAGAGTTCAGCGCGCCCATAATCTCGGCAACTGTATTCCAGTCGTTAGCGCCATCGGCACGCAAGAAAATACGGTCAGAGGTGCGTTCAGCTGCAATCGCCTGCAACTTGGCGACCAACTCCTCACGCGAGGTCTCGGTGTTCTGGATCGTGATCAACCCATCGGCCGTAATTGTCACCGTCAGCGGCTCTTCCTCATCAGATGGCAAGGCGTTCGCTGTCGTCTTTGGCAATTCCACAGGCACGCCCACGGTCATCAACGGGGCGGCGACCATAAAGATGATCAAAAGCACAAGCATCACGTCCACAAAAGGCGTGATGTTGATCTCGGCCATTACATTCGCACGGCGACCCCGACGGCGGCGGCGTCCGCCCCCATCATCGCCTGATTTCATGACACCGGCACCCATTTAGCTGTCCAACTGACGGCTAAGAATGGTTGCAAACTCATCGGCAAAACTCTCGTAACCTGCAACAATGCGGTCACTATCAGCCGACAGCTTGTTATAGAAAATAACGGCTGGAATAGCAGCCAAAAGACCCAGACCCGTCGCAAGTAGCGCCTCGGCAATACCCGGGGCCACAACAGCAAGGTTCGTGTTCTGCGATTGGGCAATCTCGATAAAGGCGTTCATGATGCCCCAGACCGTCCCAAACAGACCCACAAACGGGGCAGTCGAGCCAACGGTCGCCAAAACAGGCAGACCCTTCTGCAACTTCGCCGCTTCCTTAAGAATCGCGACATCCATTGAGCGGTCAATCCGTGCCTGCGCACCCGCGATCAGCCCGCCATCCTGACGGTGCGACCTGCGCCACTCCAACATACCTGCGGCGAAAATCTTCTCGCTGGACCCCTGCGGCGTCGTGCCGATCTGATCAAACAGCGCATCCAACGGCTCACCCGACCAAAAAGAGCGGTCAAAAACCTCAGCTTCGGCACGCGCTTTGCGATATTGAATGATTTTGTCGACGATAATGGCCCAACACCAGATGGACGCAGCCATCAGCATCATCATGACCAATTTGACAGTAAGTGTCGCGCGGGCAAACAAGGCCCACATCGTGTAATCAGTTGCTACTTCCATAATGCCTGCTCTGCTATTTGGCCCATTTGGGCTCCCATTAGGGCGAGCTTAGAACAAAAGAAAGACAAAATCCAACGGTCTCACACAACTCGGCGTGATATTACGCGTCGTTTCGGCGAATACTCGCTGGAAGCCGTGCGGCCGCGCCATTCGCCCCAATCGCAACAATGGTCACAAGCGCCTCAAATAACGGCACACCGTCGCGCGTCACCATCTGCCTGAGTACCCAACGTGCGCCCGTATTCATCTCGGTCACAGTCTCAACAACCAGCTCATCGTCATAATTTGCAGGCATAAAGTAATCCGCCTCAACACGGCGCACGGCAAACACCACACCCGTCTCTGCTTTCATCTTGGCCTGATCAACACCCAATTCACGGACCCACTCACTGCGCGCCCGCTCAATGAACTTGAAATAATTGGCGTAATAAACGAACCCCGCCAAATCGGTGTCTTCGTAATAAACACGTACAGGAAAGCGGTGGATCACAGCGTAATCCTCGCACCAAGGCGCAAAGCATGGCTCGTATCCTTCGCCACCACTGGCATCACAGGATCATAGCTCGCCGCAATCACCGCCGCGACCTCTGGGCGCACAACCGCGTTGCCATTGATCAACGCCAGCGGCGGCACGTCCCGAAACGCAGCATCAGACCACAGCAAAATCACCTGCACCGCTTGGGACAGCGCAAGCGTATCCGCAGGCGCCTCTGCCAAATGCGCATCCATCCGCAAGAAAACAAAGCAACCACAAATCGCGCCCGCCTTATCAAAACGGAAAATCCGGTACTGGTTGGCCCCCGCCGCCTTCAGCCGCCCAACCAGCGGCCCGATATCTGGGATCATCTGCTCTAAATGCGGCACCTCGGCCAACTCGTCCCATTCACGGCAAAAGAACACCATCAGGTTGGTGCCCAAATTCGGATCAAAATCCGACATCTTATGGTTCGCCAAGGCCACAACCACCTCAATCGCGCCCTTGAAAACCGACAGCGTCTGATCATCAACACCAAACACCACAGGCACAATCGGTACGCCCCAACGGGCAAACACATACTCGCCATCACTGCGGGTGAAATAGTGTGTCACATCAAGCATCGAACATATCCGTCTGAGATTTCGGCGGGTTTAACCCCAAATGCCGCCAAGCAGCCATAGCCAACATGCGCCCCCTTGGCGTCCGCTGGATCAGCCCCTTTTGTAGCAAATACGGCTCGATCACATCTTCCAAACTGTCACGGCTTTCCGACAGCGCCGCCGACATCGTCTCAATCCCAACAGGCCCGCCGCCATAACTCTCTGCAATCAATCGCAGATACCGACGGTCGGCATTATCCAACCCCAGATGATCCACACCCAGCCGCGTCAATGAGCTATCCGCAATCTCTCGCGTGACCTTACCGTTACCTTCAACAACCGCAAAATCCACGACACGGCGCAGCAAACGTCCCGCAATCCGCGGCGTCCCCCGTGCCCGCTTCGCAATCTCACGCGCACCCAAATCCTCTGCAGGTGCGCCCATCAATCGGGCTCCCCGCGTGACAATCTCGTGCAACTCGTCTTCGGAATAAAACTCCAACCGCGTCGGTATCCCGAAACGGTCGCGTAGTGGCGTCGTGAGCAACCCCATCCGCGTCGTCGCCCCAACAAGCGTAAACGGCTGCAATTCAATCCGCACCGTCCGCGCCGCAGGCCCCTCGCCGATCACCAGATCAAGCTCGAAATCCTCAAGCGCAGGATACAACACCTCCTCAACCGCAGGGTTGAGGCGGTGAATTTCGTCAATAAACAGAACATCCCGCGCTTCCAAATTCGTCAGGATCGCCGCCAAATCCCCCGCCTTGGCCAATACAGGCCCAGAGGTCATGCGAAAGTTCACACCCAACTCGCGGGCCATAATCTGCGCAAGCGTGGTTTTCCCTAAGCCAGGAGGCCCGTGAAACAACACATGATCCATCGCCTCGCCGCGCATCTTGGCACTCTCGATGAACACCTTCAGGTTAGACCGCGCCTCGCGCTGCCCAATAAATTCGTCCAATGTCTGCGGGCGCAGCGCTCGGTCGGCATCTCCGGCCAAAGGCTCGGGGCGTAGATCGGGATCAGATTCCATCTGCAATCCTTACCCCTTTGGAGCCAAGAGCTTCAAGGCCGCACGGATCAATCCAGAGGTATCCAAATCTGGCATAGCCCCCATCGCCTCCGCCACAGCCCCCGCCGCATCACCGGGCGCATAACCAAGGTTCGTCAGCGCGGACAAAGCCTCGCCCTGCGCAGGGTTCGCCACAGGTGAAGGCGCACGGCGCTTTGGCGCAGGTTCATTCTCAATCACCTCTTCGCCCAAAGCCTCGGCAATCGCGCCACCCATTGCCATCACAGCAGGCGCCTTATCCTTCAATTCAATCGCAACGCGTTGCGCGGTTTTCGGACCGACGCCCTTGGCCTTCGCCAGCGCATTCCAATCGCCCAGCGCAATCGCACGGCTCACACCGTCCGCCCCAAGCGCGCCCAAAATCGCAAGCGACGCCTTCGCACCAATCCCCTGCACCGACATCAGCAAACGATGCCATTCTTTCTCAACCAGCGTCGTAAATCCGAAAAGCTGCAAGTTATCTTCGCGCACGAGCAAATCGGTATAAAGCGCGACCGCCTCGCCATTGGCAGGCAAACTCGCCAGCACGCGGTTCGTTACATAGACAATATAACAAACGCCGCGCACATCGATCAAAATGTGATCGGTAGCGCGATATTCCAAAATGCCCGCAATCTTGCCAATCATGCCGATGCCCTCGCCAATGCGTCCGCCAATCGGCCCGCTGATTGCGCATGATGTGCATGGCAAATCGCAATGGCAAGCGCATCTGCGGCATCAGGCCCTGCCAGCTTCACACCGGGCAATTGTAGGCGGACCATATGATCAATCTGTTTCTTATCCGCATGACCGACGCCAACAACGGCTTTCTTAATCGCATTGGGATAATACTCGCCAATCGAAAGCCCCGCCTGCGCAGGCACCAACATCGCGATGCCGCGGGCTTGGCCCAGCTTCAAGGTGCCAGCGCCATCTTTGTTCACAAACGTCTGCTCAACAGCTGCGGTATCAGGGGCGTAGGTTATCAGCACATGGGTCAACTGCGCATGCAGCGACGCCAGCCGCGTTCCCAAGTCATCCGTAGCCAGAGAGTTACACACACCATTCGCAACATGCGTAATCCGAGAGCCATGCACCTCGATCACGCCCCAGCCCATATTCCGCAAACCCGGATCGATTCCTAAAACGCGCATCTTTTGATCCTGCTCTTCATTTCTTGTTATTTTTACTTAACCAAGAATTAGCACAAACCGCGAACAAAATTCTAGTGGGGTTTTTAGCGTGCTATTTTTGCTGCACCCGCAAAAAGTCAAAAAACGACATCCCAAAAACGACCACCGACAAATCAGGCCGAATTTACTGTATATTTACCAAGGACTTCCACAATTTTGACACAATCGAAACCATGTCGAAAACGCATGTGTGATATGCAAAAACGGCAGTGGATTTTCTGAAACTGCCGCACTAGATGCCCCTCATCAGATTCATTGCTGCATGTGCAGCATTCCCAAGGAAAAGCCCAATGTCCGCATTTACAACAACGACACCAGCCGTTTTCTCTGCTGGCCGCCTTACAAAAATTGCAGCAAACGCATTTGGCGTTGTTGCTGCTTGGAACGATGCACGCATCACACGCAAATCTCTGTCCAAACTTTCCGCGCGTGAGCTTGCTGATATCGGCCTCTCGTTCGGCGACATCGAAACAATCGCGACACGTTCAGTTCGCTAAGACCACATCCTCCCAAAACGACAAAACGCCACAACCGATCCCCTCGGTTGTGGCCTTTTTCTATTCTGTGATGCAGTGGGCCTTAAAGACCCAGCTGATCAAAACCTTTGCCGATCATCAGAGTCGCTGGATCTACTTGCATGATCCAAGCACCAGCCTTTTCGACTATCGTGCCAGCCTGCAATTCTGTGACATGCGCGTTGTATTGACCGGCACCCAAATTCGCAAAAACCAACCCCTTGAACAAAAATCCAGCGATGACAAGCAAAAGCAAGCCTTTGAGCGGGAATTTCGGGTTATAAATGCGGGGCCGCGCCACGATCAGTCCACGACCGTCCACTTTGTGAACGACTCCAGCGGCATCCAAACGACGGTGCCGGCGAACGATTTTCTTCAGACGGTTGTCAAACGGCGTAGCAGTACGGGACATAATACGTCTCCATGTGAAGCCCCCACCTCACCCGAACAATGTCGCGTTCAAATGAGGCAAGAATAAGGCAAACAGTTAAAACTCGCCTAAAACTAGGGCAATTAGGGCATTTTCGAGAGCGTTAACGTTGTCCAGTCAACAATGCTATAGCGTTGCACCGGATTAAACCCATTTGCGCAATAAACGTCAATGACCGCATCGGCTTGTTCATTCAAAATCCCCGAAAGAATCACATAGCCACCCGTTTTCACTGCTGGGCCCATCTCGGGGGCGAGGCCGATCAGTGGCCCTTTGAGGATATTTGCAAAAATGAGGTCATAGGGCGCATTCTCTTTCAGCGCAGGCGCATCAAAGCCAGCAGCGACAACGCATTCGACCTTTCCCGTCAGCCCATTGGCGGCGACATTGGCCTCGGCCACATCGACGGCCACAGGGTCAATGTCACTCGCCAATACCTTGGACGGCAAAACCGCAGCCGCAGCCATCGCAAGCACAGCCGTCCCGCAGCCCACATCAATGATCGAGCCGCCTTTGAATCCTTCGCCCAGCAACCGATCAAACGCACGCAAGCAGCCAAGCGTCGTGCCGTGGTGCCCCGTACCAAACGCCATCGCCGCCTCGATCAGCAATGGCACGCGCCCCGCTGGCACCTTATCCGCGTCATGGCTGCCATAGACGAAAAAGCGGCCCGCCTCGACAGGCGCCAACTCGCGGCGAACATGGCTGACCCAATCTGTCTCGGGGATTTCGGAAATCAGAAAGTCTTTCACGCCGTGCATCGACGCCAGAATAGCCAGCCCCGCCGCATCAGGGGCCTCGGTGAAATAGGCGCCCACTTCCCAAAGCCCCGATCCATCCTCAACCTCGAAAATCCCTGTGCCAGTCGGCTCAGGCATCAAAGCCTCTAGGTCTTCACAAAGGGCCGCCGCGATATCTTCATTGGCAGCAACAGTCAGGGCGGAATAGGACAGCATGGGTTAGCCTCTCAAAAGCGTCTCCCATCCTGCTAGGCAATCGGGCCCAATTCGTCAATCAGCCGCCGCCGTCAATCGGTGCTGAAACACGGTCTCGTGGCCCTTACTTGGGTGGCGCGGGATCAACATCGCCAAGATAAACGAAATCGACGCCATAGCCGCCGCCGCGATAAACACCGCCGCAGGCGACACCAACCACAAATAGCCAAGGCCCGCTGGCAAAAACACCGCAGCAATATGGTTAATCGTAAATGCTACAGCCGCCGTCGGCGCGATATCCTGCGGATCGGCAATCTTCTGGAAATAAGTCTTCAACGCCAAAGCCAAGGCAAAGAAGATGTGATCGACCACATATAAGCCCGCCGCGATCAACACACCCCAGCCAAAGAAGTACACGCCGCCATAGGCCAGAAACACCATCACCAGCCCTGCATATTCAAACAGCAACGCCCGCCGCTCGCCAAACACGCCTACCACTTTGCCGATCACAGGCGCGATGAACACATTCGACATCAGCGTCAGCAGGTAAAGCGACGTGATCTCATGCACATCAAACCCGAACCGCTCGACCATCATAAAGCCTGCGAAAACCACAAAAATCTGCCGCCGCGCACCCGCCATAAATTGCAGCGCATAATAAAGCCAATAGCGCTTGCGCAGGATAAACGTCTTCAACTGCGGGTTCGGCGCCTCAAACTGTGGATAGGCAAACAGGCAAAACAGCGCGATGAGCGCGGTCAGCCCGCCCGACACCATATAGACGCTATTATAAGACAGCTCCCAGCGGTCCCAGAGCAGCACAATCAACCCATAAGCCACAAACGTCACAGCAGAGCTCATCGCCATGAGCCAGCCAATTGTCTGCGGCGCTTTTTTCTTCTCGATCCATTGCAACTGCAACGACTGGTTCACCGTCTCATAATAATGAAACCCGATCGACGAGAGCATCGTCAGCGTCAAAATCCCGCCCATCGACGGGAATTGCGCGGTCAACGCCGTGGCAACCCCAAGCATGCTCAAGGCCACCAGCCCCAAAACCTGCTCGCGGATAAAGATGATCAGCGCAATCACCCCAATCGCCAGAAATCCGGGAATTTCGCGCACGGTATGCAACCAGCCAATATCCGACCCGTCGAACTGCGCGACCTCAATCACAAAGTTATTGAGCAGCGCCGACCACGTATTAAACGCAATCGGCATGGCCAAGGCCATCACGAACAACAAGAATATCGGACGCCGCCAAAACGGCTGATGCTGCGCATCTGCGAGGGTGATGTATTTCATGAGCGTGGTGTATGCCGCATCGCGAGACTTGAAAACCCTCTCTGTAATCCCTCCATTCTCATTTCAGTTTGAAAGGAGTTTGTGGGTCAAAAATGAAAAACACGTAAACGGCTGGCGTAAATTCGGTGCACGCCCTGTGCACGCTCGGTGCACGC
>DFSO01000058.1:23551-36796 GCA_002378665.1 Loktanella sp. UBA3435
GTGCACGCTCGGTGCACGCAAATCACACCCTCAATAAAAGCTTTGCGGATCGATATCGATCGCCATCCGCAGCTCGCCTTTCAGCCGAAACTGCCCCGCCCATTCGGCCAGCGCCTGCTGCAACGGTGCGGCCTTATCCGCCTTCACCAATAGCCGCACGCGGTGGCGTCCGCGCACCCTTGCAATCGGTGCAGGTGCGGGTCCAAAAACCTGTGCGCCAATCTTGCGCAAAGGCCCATCTCGCCGCGCCATATCGGTGCCAAGATCAAACACTTCTTGCGCATTTGTACTGCTCAAAATGATCCCCGCCATGCGCCCATACGGGGGCACGCCAGCGGCCTTGCGCTCTGCCGCTTCTGCCGCCCAGAAACTCTCCTCATCACCCGCCAAAATCGCCCGAATAACGGGGTGCTCTGGCTGGAACGTCTGCAACATCGCAGCCCCCGCAACCTCCGCGCGCCCTGCCCGTCCAGCAACCTGCCGCATCAACTGAAACGTTCGCTCCGCGGCCCGCAAATCAGACCCCTGAAGCCCCAAATCCGCATCAATCACACCGACCAAAGTGAGATTCGGAAAGTTGTGCCCCTTGGCCACCAATTGCGTGCCGATAATAATGTCCGCACCGCCTTGCGCGATCTCTTCGATATGCGCCTTCATCGCCCGTGCCGAGCCATAAAGATCGGACGACAACACCACAACACGCGCTTCTGGGAACAGCGCTGTGACCTCCTCGGCCATGCGCTCGACACCCGGC
Organism: Loktanella sp. UBA3435; assembly: GCA_002378665.1. Taxonomy (GTDB): domain Bacteria; phylum Pseudomonadota; class Alphaproteobacteria; order Rhodobacterales; family Rhodobacteraceae; genus Yoonia. The sequence continues at coordinate 24,306 of DFSO01000058.1, forward strand.
CCGACAGGCGACATCTTTCCCTCAACTTCGCAATGAGGACAGACAGTTGGCATCGGTTTCGTCTCGCCGCATTGGTGGCACATAAGGCGATTTTGGAACCTGTGTTCGACCATTCGCGCGTCGCAATGATCGCAGCCAATCTGATGCCCACAGGCGCGACATAGTGTAATCGGTGCATAGCCGCGACGGTTCAAAAAGATCAGGCTTTGTTGCCCCTTTTCCAACCGATCCGTTATCCCGTCACGCAGCGTCGGCGACACCCATTTCCCGTTCGGCACATCCTCGACACGCATATCGATCGCGGTCATTTCGGGCATCACCGCAGGGCCAAATCGGGAGTTCAAAACGAGCCGCTGATACTTGCCCGCCTCCACATTCGCCCAACTCTCAAGGCTTGGCGTGGCAGACGCCAGCACCACCTGCGCCCCATTAATCGCAGCCCGCAAAACGGCCATATCGCGGGCATTATAAAGCACGCCATCTTCCTGCTTATAGGACGTGTCGTGCTCCTCATCGACAACGATCAGACCGAGGTTTTGGAACGGCAAAAATAGTGCCGACCTCGCCCCCACAACCATCTGCGCCGCACCCTCGCCAACCATGCGCCAGCAGCGCCGCCGCTCGGTCATCGTCACGCCAGAATGCCACTCGGCAGGCTTCATCCCGAACCGCGCCTCGACGCGGGTTATGAACTCGCCAGACAGCGCAATCTCGGGCAGCAGCACCAGCGCCTGACGCCCCATGCGCAGACATTCGGCCACGGCCTCCAGATAGACCTCGGTCTTGCCAGACCCCGTCACGCCCTTGAGCAAAGTCGTGCCGTATTTGTCAGTTCGCAAAGCCGCCCGCAGCACCTCTGCACCCGCCGCTTGATCAGCGCTTAACGCCTTGCCGCCATAGTCGGCATCAAGCGCACCATATGGCATATCGCGCGGGGAATCTTCTTCCAAAACAGCGCCTTGCTTCACCAGCCCTTTGACAACAGAGGTGCCAACACCCGCCATTTCGGCCAGTTCCCCAAGCGTAAACGACAACCCGCCATAGTCACGCAACACCTCTAAAACCTTGGTGCGAGCGGGCGTCATACGGTCAGGATCAGCTGTTCCTAAACGGTAGACCTTCCGCATTGACGGCGCATCACCAAGGCCCGGCGCACGTGTCGCAAGCCGCAACATCGCGGACATCGGCGTCAGTGTATAATCGGCAGCGCGGGTCAGGAATTCCTTCATCTCGTCGCGCATCGGGGCGACATCCAACACGCGGATCACAGGACGAATTTTGGCGTAGTCGTAGTCGCCCGCCCCCTCGCGCCAAACGACACCCAACACCTTGCGCGGCCCAAGTGGGACCTCGACAAATGCGCCCAAATGGCAGCCGCCCACTGGCGCTTTATAATCCAGAAATCGGTCGATTGGCTGCGCCGTCAGCACCGCCACCAACTCGCCTTCATGGAAAAATTCTGCTGTCATCGGGCCTCATCCGTTTGGGCAATATACCCTCTCCAATGAGGTAACCCCTGCACCACCAAAGGCCAAGCATTGCCACATAAATGAAACAAAGTTTTTCAGCCCCCTACTACAGATAGTGGCCCACAATCGCGGCATCCCCAAATCTGACACAGTTCTGCAAAACCTTGCCCAAACGCAAATTTAGGGGAGAAATGAGCGGCCTCACCTGCTATAGATGAGCAAAATTAAAAGAACGAGCAGGCATATGACAAGCAAACCACAGATGGACAGCCATGTCCGTGACAAGATCATTGCGGACCCAGAGGTTCTCCTTGAAGATCAAGATATTATGCGCGCATTAGTCGCCGCAAACGAGCAATCCATGGGCGGCAATATTGTCGATCTGCGGGGAATCGCGATGGAGCGCCTTGAGGCCCGTCTTGACCGTCTGGAAGACACCCACCGCTCTGTGATTGCAGCCGCTTACGAAAATTTGGCGGGTACAAATCAAGTTCACCGCGCCGTTTTGCGTATGATGGATGCCACTAAATTCGAAACATTCCTGCATGATCTATCCACCGATGTGGCCGATACTTTGCGCGTCGATAAGGTGCGCCTTGTGTTAGAGACCGCGCAAACGGGCGAAGAACCAGCCATCACCCAAATGGGCAATGTGCTGGGTGTCGTCGAGCCGGGGTTCATTGATACTTACGTGAACCGTGGTCGCTCCGCCCCCGTGCGTCAGGTCACATTGCGCCAGATCCAGTCCGAGGATGCGGGTCTATATGCTGACAAATCCGCATTCATCCGCTCTGAGGCCTGTCTCAAACTCGATTTCGGCGCAGGTCGTTTGCCCGGCATGTTGGTGCTTGGATCAGAAGACCCACATCAGTTCACCCCGCAACAAGGCACTGATTTGCTGACGTTCTTTGCGGGTGTGTTTGAACGCGCGATGCGCCGCTGGTTATCTTAGTCCAATGATTGCTCCTGCTCTGACACATGCGCTGGCCTCTTGGCTAGACCATTGTCGTGCGCTTGGTGGTGCTGCTGAAAATACGGTGAAGGCCTATCAATCGGACGTTTTAGGCTTTCTCGCATTTATGACCCAGCACCATGGCGCAGCGCAGGGGCTAGGCCCGCTATCAAAGATCACCGTGAGCGATATGCGGGCATGGATGGCGTCCGAGCGCACGCGCGGCGTGGGGGCGAGATCGCTTGCGCGGCAACTTTCGGCGGTCAAAACATTCTATCGCTGGCTGTCTGAGCGTGAAGGGTTCGAGCCGACGGCTGTTCTTTCAACCCGCAGCCCGAAGTTCACAAAAAAGCTCCCGCGCCCCTTGGCCGAAGATGCTGCCACCGCGATGATCGACACGGTCGAGATGCAAGCAACCGATCCTTGGGTTGCAGCGCGTGATAGTGCGGTCGTGACCCTGCTTTACGGCTGTGGCCTGCGTATCTCCGAGGCCTTGAGCCTGACAGGTGCTGACGTTCCCCTGCCCCAAGTGATGCGGATCACGGGTAAGGGTGGCAAGGAACGCATTGTGCCTGTGATTGACGCCGCCCGCGAGGCTGTCGCCAGCTACTTGCGCCTTTGCCCGCATCCGATGGAACCCAATGCGCCGCTGTTTCGCGGTGCGCGTGGTGGCCCACTAAACCCGCGGGCGATACAGAAAGTCATGGAACGGTCGCGGATGCAGCTTGGCTTGCCTGCCACCGCCACACCGCACGCGATGCGCCATAGCTTTGCCACTCATTTGCTGACGGCTGGCGGTGACCTGCGGGCGATCCAAGAACTGCTTGGCCACGCCAGCCTGTCCACCACCCAAGCCTATACGGCTGTCGACACGGCCCATCTGATGGATGTCTACAACAAGGCACACCCGCGTAATTAACACGCTCATTCGATTGCAACGGTCGGCAAAATAGAACAAGAAGTCGTCATGAATATTCAAACCAAAGCCCTTCTCGTACATCTCCTAACCGCTACCGGCGCTGTTTTCGCTATGTTGGCAATGTTGGCCGCGGTGGATGAGCAATGGTCGATGATGTTCGTGTGGCTGGTTGTCGCGTTCTTTGTGGACGGGATCGACGGACCTTTGGCGCGGCGCTATGACACAAAAACCAATGCGCCGATCTTTGACGGCGTTTTGCTCGATCTGATTATCGACTATCTGACCTACGTCTTTGTCCCCGCCTATGCGCTGTTTAAATCAGACCTCTTGCCGGGGTGGACGGGTTGGATTGCGATCATTATCATTACATTCGCTTCTGCCATGTATTTCGCAGATAGCCGCATGAAAACAAAGGATTACTCCTTTTCCGGCTTCCCTGGATGCTGGAACATGCTGGTGTTGGTGCTCTTTGCGCTTCACCCGAATTTCTGGGTTATTCTGGCACTTGTCGCCGTGCTTGCAGCAGCAATGTTCTTCCCCATCCGCTTTGTGCATCCAGTGCGCACCCAGCGCTGGCGCGAAGTCACGTTGCCAATGGCAGTGGCGTGGACGTTCTTTGCTGGCTGGGCCGCTTGGGTGGATTTTGATGCCGCAAGTTGGGCGCATTACGGCCTGACGATCACATCGGTTTACCTGCTATGTGCAGGGGCCGCTCAGCAGATCATCTACGGTAAAGACGGCTAAAAGCGGGTCACAATGACGCCCGCGACGATCAACGCGGCGGCGATCCCTTTTTGCAGGTTCATCTTTTCGCCAAAGGCCACCGCACCAATCAGCACGGCAAACAGGATCGAGGTCTCTCGCAGAGCTGCCACCAAGGCGATAGGCGCGACTGTCATCGCCCAAACCGCGATTGCATAGGCGCCATAGCTGAACACAGCTGCAATGCTTCCCATGATCCACGCCTTACGGTTGGCTTGCAAAACTGACCGTCCACGCAGGGCCAAACAACACGGCGTAAAGAACACCGCATCGAGTGCAAAAAGCCAGCCGACATAGGCCACAGCATCCCCCGCCTCACGCGCGCCAAGACCGTCAACAATCGAATACCCCGCCGTGGCCATCGCGGAACCAAGCGCGAAGGGCAGTAGCTTTCGGCTTTCGCCAGACGAGAAAACGCCGCGCGCCATGAGCAATATGCCAAGACCCAAAATGATGATCCCAACATATTCCCAGCCTGCGATTTTATCCGCCAAAAACAGGGCCGAGATCACGAGGACAACCATCGGTGCTGTCCCTCTGGCAATCGGGTAAACACGGCTCAAATCGCCTTGCTCATAGGCATAGGCGAGGAACAGTTTATAGGCCGAATGAAACACGCCAGAGGCCAATAGCCATAACCAAACATGAGGGTCTGGCATGGGCCGTGTCAGTGCGATGATCAGTCCAAAACCGCCCTGCACCACCGTTAAGATCAACATTGAAGTGAGCTTTGACGTGCCCAGCTTGATCAGCGCGTTCCACGTGGCATGCATAAAGGCCGCTGCCATCACCGCCACTAAAACCCAAACCGTCATGCGAAATCCTGCATCAAATCAAAAGGCCTGCCGCGCCCTCATGGCGCAACAATTGCACCTTTCCCTCAACACCACCAGCGCCCGAAAACCCGCCAAGAGTCTTTGCACCAAGCACGCGGTGGCACGGGATAATGATCGGGATCGGATTGGCGCCGCAGGCCTGCCCAATCGCTTGCGCGGGTACACCCATCTCGCGGGCAAGCTCGCCGTAGGTGCGGGTTTCGCCAAAGCGAATTGCGCATAGGGCCGCGCCGAACTTCTTTTGAAAATCACTGACCTGCGGGCCAAGCGGCAGATCAAACACCTGCCGCTCGCCTGCAAAATATTGCGCCAGTTGGGATATGGCTTCGGTGGCCACAGCATCACTGACCCCATCCACCACCGACCATTCCAGCCTGACAACCGCCCCATCCTGAACAATCACTGACAAAGGCCCAACAGGACTAGTCGGCAGTGATGCAACGTAGGATGGGTCTTGACCCATCTTACTTGAGGGCCTCGTCACAGCGACCGCACACACCCGCATGGGAATGCATGCCGACATCTGGCAAGATCTTCCAGCAACGCTGGCACTTCTCGCCTTCCGCCTTGGCAAAGACCACCGCAACATCCGCCACATCGTCCAATTTGAACGCACCCGCGGGGGCTGCGTCAGTCGAGACATAGATGCCCGACGTGATGCTCAAATCGTCAAACGCCACGGTTTCCAACAGCTTCGCAGTCTCCGCAGTCACGTAAACCGTTGGCGCTGCTTCCAACGATGCACCAATGACCTTCGCCGTCCGCTCGACCTCCAACGCGCCCGTCACAACACGGCGCACAGAACGCACCGTCGCCCATTTCGCGGCCAGCGCATCGTTGCGCCAATCGCTTGGGGTCTCGTCGAAATCGACCAAGTGGACCGAGCTTGCGTCACCCGGGAAGCGCTCCAACCAAACCTCTTCCATCGTGAACACCAGCACAGGGGCCAGCCACTTTGTCAGACGGTGGAACAAGATATCAAGCACGGTGCGCGCAGCCTTACGGCGTGCCGTGTCGCCATCACAATACAGCGCATCCTTGCGGATATCGAAGTAGAACGCCGACAGATCAACGGTCGCGAACGTAAACACAGCACTGAACACACCTTGGAAATCATACGCCGCATAGCCCTTGCGCACGACCTCATCAAGCTCGCTCAAACGGTGCAAGATCACTTGCTCCAGCTCAGGCATATCCGCCACAGCGACGCGATCTGCTTCTGTGAAATCAGAGAGCGAACCCAGCATAAACCGCAGCGTGTTGCGCAAACGGCGATAGCTATCCGCTGTCCCTTTCAGGATCTCATCACCGATCCGCTGATCGTTGGTATAATCGGTCTGCGCCACCCAAAGACGCAAGATATCCGCGCCATATTGCTGTACGATCTTCTCGGGCACGATGGTGTTGCCGATGGATTTGGACATCTTCATGCCCTTCGCATCCAGCGTAAACCCGTGGGTCAAAACACCCCGATAAGGCGCATGACCCATGGTGCCACAGGCCTGCAAAAGCGAGGAGTGGAACCAACCGCGGTGTTGATCAGTTCCCTCAAGATAAAGGTCAGCCATGCCGTCCTCTGATCCATCCGCACGGTCGCGCAGGGTAAAGGCGTGGGTCGAGCCACTATCGAACCAAACGTCCAAGATGTCCGTGACTTGATCGTAAGCATCAACGTCCACGATACCGCTCAGGAACCGCTCTTTCGCGCCGTCCTTATACCAAGCATCCGCACCTTCGACCTCAAAGGCCTCTACAATCCGCGCGTTCACATCGGTGTTGCGCAGCAAGAAATCATCATCCGTCGGCAAGGCACCCACCTTGGTGAAACAGGTCAGCGGCACGCCCCACGCACGTTGACGCGACAGCACCCAATCCGGGCGCTGCTCGATCATGGCGAACAGGCGGTTGCGGCCTTTTTGCGGGGTCCAAGTAACAAGCTCGTCGATGGACCGCAGCGCACGTTCACGGATTGTGGTGCCATAAGTGTCCTGCCCGTCGCCCACCGCTTTATCAATCGCTGCAAACCATTGCGGCGTATTGCGGAAGATGATCGGCGCTTTCGAGCGCCAAGAATGCGGATAGCTGTGCTTGATGACGCCGCGCGCGAAAAGCCCGCCAACCTCAACCAGCTTGGTCATAACAGCCGTGTTCGCATCACCTTCCCAAGGGTTGTTCTTGTTCTTTTTGTTCGGCTTATCGCGCAGGATCGCAGCACCACCAAAGAACGGCAAATCATCGCGGAAACGACCATCTTCCATCACGTTATAGGTGATGACCTGCTCCAACATACCCAGATCGCGGTAAAGTTCGAATTCGTCCATACCATGCGACGGGGCGCAATGCACAAAGCCGGTGCCTTCGTCATTGGTCACAAACGGCGCGGCGCGGAAATCGCGCAAACCATCCCACTCGCCGTTACCACCTTCAGCACCAGCCAACGGATGGGACAAAGCAAGGCCCGACAATTCTTCCGAAGTCACGCTGCGAACACGTGTCCACATGCCCTCTTCCAGCCGTGCCTTCGCAAACACCGCATTCGCCATTTTGTCCGACAAAATAAAACGCTCGCCGACATTCAGCCAGCATTCATCAGGCGTGCCCGTGACCTCATAAAGTCCGTATTCGATGTCGTCGCTATAAACGACAGCTTTGTTCGACGGGATCGTCCAAGGCGTTGTTGTCCAGATCACAACCTTCGCGCCTTGCAATTCGCTTTCCGCATTTTGCACCGTGAACTTCACCCAGATCGCAAAGCTCTCTTTATCGGCATACTCGACCTCGGCCTCGGCCAAGGCGGTCTGCTCGACAGGCGACCACATCACAGGCTTGGAGCCTTGATACAGCGTGCCGTTCATCAGGAACTTTTGGAATTCTTCCGCGATCACGCGCTCGGCGTGGAAATTCATCGTCAGATACGGATCGGCCCAGTTGCCTTGCACGCCAAGGCGCTTGAACTCTTCACGCTGAATATCGACCCAACCTGCGGCAAACTCGCGGCATTCTTGACGGAATTCAACAACAGGCACGTCGTCCTTGTTGCGGCCCTTCTCGCGGTATTTCTCTTCGATCTTCCACTCGATCGGCAGACCGTGACAATCCCATCCAGGGATATAACGCGCGTCTTTGCCCATCATCTGCTGGGAGCGGACAACCATATCCTTAAGGATTTTGTTCAGCGCGTGACCGATGTGCAAATGACCGTTCGCATAGGGAGGGCCATCGTGCAGTGTGAAAGGCTGACGGCCTGTCTTTGCGCGCAGCTGGCCGTAAACGTCCATCTTGACCCAACGATCAAGCCATTCAGGCTCGCGCTGCGGCAGGCCCGCACGCATCGGAAAATCCGTTTTCGGCAGGTTCAGTGTATCTTTGTATTCAGGGGTGTCGGCGCACATAAGGGGCGTCCTTTTCATCATCTTTTCAAGGAGTTGGGCGGCGCGAGAAAGTCTGCACCATTGGCCCGGCGGCGCTGACGTCAGCGCGCCGGGGACATAATTCGTATGTGCGCCCAGAAATTCATAAAACGGCTTATAGACCTGTGCAAAAGCCAGAACAAGGCCTAGCCCTCACCCCATGTTTTCTTATAGTGCCAAGAGGCATTTAAGGGGTGGTCACGGTTATGAAAATCGCAGTTGCAGGCGCAGGGATTGGCGGGTTGACGGTCGCTGCATTGCTAGGACAGGACGGCCATGATGTCGCGGTGTTTGACCAGTTCGACAGCCCCCGCCCCGTCGGCTCTGGCCTTGTGATCCAGCCTGTCGGGCAGGCGGTCTTGGCCGAAATCGATGCCTTGGATGAGGCGCTGAAATTGGGCAACTCGGTCTATCACATGCTTGGGTTTGAGGCCGAAGCAGGTCGCCCTGTTTTGAACGTGCGGTACGACAACGACGGTGGCCCTCGGTTCGGCCTCGCCATTCACCGCGCCAGCCTTTTCACCGCGATTTGGAACACAGTCCAACGGCAGGGCATTGCACTGCATCAAAGCGCCGCCGTGCAAAGCGCAAAGGACGGCATTCTGACCCTGCAAGATGGCACCGAACACGGGCCCTTTGATCTGATCATTGACGCGGCGGGGGTCACTTCGCCGCTCTCTCCACTCACATCAAGGCCGCTCCCATACGGCGCGATTTGGGGCACGGTGGACTGGCCTGAAACAGCGCTGCCGATCACCCAACTGTCGCAATGCTATCGCCGTGCTGACCGCATGATCGGGGCCTTACCAATCGGGAAAATGCCCAATGACGCCGCGCAAAAGGCAGCGATCTTCTGGTCGCTACCGCGTGATAAATACGACGACTGGTTGGCGTCTGGATTGGAAAAATGGAAGGCGGAGGCCGTAGGCCTTTGGCCCGAATTTGCACCGTTCGCCACACAAATCACCGCCCCCTCCCAGATGACAATGGCCCGCTATTCGCACGGTACGTTGCGCAAGCCCTACGGCACGGGCCTTGTGCATATCGGCGATGCTGCCCACCGCGCCAGCCCGCAATTGGGCCAAGGGGCAAGACGCCCTGATGCTTTACGCCAAGTCTCGCAGGTTACATGTCGGCATTTATCAAGCGATGAGCGCCATTTTCACACCGCAATATCAATCTGATAGCCGCGTTTTACCGATTTTGCGTGACAGGTTCTTGTTCCCTGCTTCGCAAATCCAGCCGATCCCAAAACTGCTGACCGCGATTGTCTGCGGCAGCATGGTCAACCCGATGCGCGGCGTTTAACGGCAGTACGGTCCACTACGATAGCTTGCGGTGTCAAAGTGGAAATGGTCGCGGTGATAGCGGTTCGCCTCTGGTCCCAGCACCGTCCCAAAAGGTCCGCAAGCCGCCTGCCACATCCCGCGCAACTGCTTGCCGTCGTCGCCGCTGCCCCAGCCCTGTAAAACCGTGATCTCACGACCAAAGTTCAGTTTGATCCCTGCTATGTCAATCGCGCGGCCCTGAGCGTGTTCAGACAGCTTTTCACCCGATTGATTGTTGCGGTTTCGGCAGGCGTAATCCGACGCGGTTCTGATGGATCGAATACCGCCGCCCTCACCACCGACCTGCGGGATCGCGCCGCGCTGCACCCAGATTTTGAGCGCAATCGCAGTCTCGCAATTCATCGTCGGATTGGCTGGAAACCTGATGCCCGCAACTGACTTGACGCGCACCGCATTCTCGACGCCACAAGCACCACGTCCTGCCACCGTGCCAAGCACATCGCCTTGCAAGTCAGGGTCGCCGCAGATTTGCCCCTTAACCCGAGCGACGCGGGCGGTCTCGGCGGCTTGCGCCACAGCTGCCGTCCGCGGCTGGGGGCGCAAGGAGGTTGCAACTGCACTGTCGCTTGCGGTGTTTTCATCGGCCTCGGGTTCAGCCACTTGCTGTTCAGGCCGCGCGACGGGGCGCAATGATGTCTCTTGCGCAGTAGCAGGCCCAGCAAAAACAAGAAACAAAACAAGCCAGCGGATCATGGCTTTGTCGATGATGTCCGGCCAAAGTTTGGCGCAGCAGTATCTTGGCCCGCTTCAATGATTGAGCGGCGGATCGAGCGCGTACGGGTGAAATAGTCGTGCAAATGCTCGCCGTTGCCTTCGCGAATGGCACGCTGGAGAACGAATAGTTCCTCGGTGAAACGACCCAATATTTCGAGCGTCGCCTCTTTGTTATTCAGGAACACATCGCGCCACATCGTCGGGTCAGAGGCAGCAATACGGGTAAAATCACGAAAACCCGCAGCCGAGTATTTGATCACTTCGCTATCGGTAACGCGGCTCAGATCATCGGCAACGCCAACCATCGTGTAAGCGATCAGATGCGGCGTGTGGCTGGTGACTGCGAGCACCAGATCGTGGTGGTCAGCGTCCATGCGGTCCACGTTGGACCCCATTGCGCGCCAGAGGTTTTCGAGCCGCGCAATGACGGTCTCATCTTCGCAAAGATCGGGCACGATAATGCACCAACGATTGTCAAAAAGTTCGGCAAAGCCAGAGCGCGGCCCCGAATGCTCGGTCCCAGCCAAGGGGTGGGCTGGGACAAAATGCACGCCTTCGGGCAGGTGTTTGGCAACGGCGTCAATGACGGCCCGTTTGACGGACCCGACGTCGCTAACCGTCGCGCCGGCTTTTAGGACAGGTGCGATCTCGACGGCGACGCTTTCCATGGCACCAACAGGCACACAAAGCACAATAAGATCAGCGCCCTGAGCAGCCTCAGTCGCGCTGTCGCAAATTTGGTCGCAGAACCCGATTTCCCGCGCAATGTCGCGGGTTTCGGCCGAGCGGGCATAGCCAACGATTTCACCTGCAAGCCCTGCACGTTTCATCGCATGCGCCATTGACGAGGCAATAAGTCCAAGGCCGATCAATGCCACGCGGTCATAGATTTGCGTCATGTGCGCAGCCCTTTGAACTGCGCTACGGCATGCACGATGCGGCGGCAGGCACTCTCGTCACCAACCGTAATCCGCAGGCAGTTCGGCAGTTTGTAACCGGCCACGCGGCGCACCAAAATACCTTCGGCGCGCAAGTGATCGTCGCAAGCGTTGGCCTCTTCTTCGGAGCCAAATCGAGCGAGAATGAAGTTCGCGGTCGAAGTATCTGTCGGCACCCCGATCTCTGCCAACCCCGTGGCCAGCCAGTCGCGCCAGCGGGCGTTGTCCGCCCTGCACTTCGCAACATAAGCCGTATCGCGCACCGCGGCTTCGGCTGCAGCGAGGGCTGCGGTGGAGAGGTTGAAAGGGCCGCGGATGCGGTTGAGGACGTCAATGATCTCGCGGGGACCGTAGCCCCAGCCGACGCGCAGACCGCCAAGACCGTAGATTTTCGAGAAGGTGCGAGTCATCACGACGTTGCTGCGCGCTTCGATCAACTTAAGACCAGCATCATATCCCTCGACGTATTCGGCATAAGCACCGTCGATCACAAGGATCGTTTGCGGCGGGATACCCTCGGCCAATCGCGCAAGGTCGGCTTGCCCGATCATCGTGCCAGTTGGGTTGTTTGGATTGGCCAAAAACACGATCTTGGTTTTCTTGGTGCAGGCCGCAAGGATCGCGTCAACGTCCGTGACACGCTCACGTTCTTTGACCTCGGCGGGCGTGCCGCCAGCAGCAAGGGTCGATATGCGGTACATGGCAAACCCATGTTCTGTAAAGATAACTTCGTCGCCCGCGCCAACATAGGCTTGGCAAAGGAAGTGGATAATCTCGTCGGAGCCCACACCACAAATCACCCGATCGGGGTCAAGCTGCCAGACCTCGCCAATGGCGTGGCGCAGTCCAGAGTGGTCGGTATTCGGATAGCGGTGCAGGCTGTGAACAGCGCGCGAAAACGCCTCTTTCACAACGTCGGAAGGTCCCATCGGGTTCTCGTTTGAAGAGAGTTTAAGCACGTTTGACGCGCCTTCAACATGGGAGGCACCGCCCACATAAAGCGCGATATCCATGATCCCTTTTTGCGGTTTAATCTTACTGGTCATATCAAAAACTTCCCCGAGGTTGGCTTGTTCTAGCCTGCCCTATTCACCATGACCAGTGAGCAGAGACGAAAAAACGGGCTGTGCAACCCGTGCACC
>DFSO01000058.1:37067-48450 GCA_002378665.1 Loktanella sp. UBA3435
CGTGCACCGAGATTGTGCCACCTGCAACGAATTGCTAGGCTTGGGCCATAGCGCAGAAAGGTGTGCAAAATGGCTCAACGGATCAATGAATTTGGACAACCTATCGGCCATGACGTGGACGGCTGGGTCAGTTGCCCGCGCCCGCCGCAGGTTCCACTATTAGGCACATACGCCCATGTCGTGCCTCTAAATGCTGCAGCCCATCTGGAGGATTTGAACGCCGCTTTTGCCACCGACACGACAGGGCAAATGTGGACCTATATGCCCAACGGGCCATTCGCCGATAAAGACAGCCTTGCTACGTTTCTCAAGACCGCCGAGGCCAGCACCGATCCGCTATTTTACACCATTGTCGACGCGCTAAGTGGTCGCGCGCTTGGCTTTGCCAGTTACCTGCGGATCGAGCCCAATGCGGGCGTGATCGAGGTCGGATTTATAGCCATGTCGCCCCTGTTGCAAAAGACGCGGATCGCCACGGAGGCGATGTATCTGATGATGGCGCATATTTTCGATGATCTGGGATATCGCCGCTATGAGTGGAAATGCGACAACCTGAATGGTCCGTCGAAGAAGGCGGCCCGCAGGTTTGGATTTACCTATGACGGCATGTTCCCGCAGGCGACAATCTATAAGGGACGCAACCGCGACACGGCGTGGTTCTCGGTTTTGGACAAGGATTGGGAGGGGATCAAGGCGGGGTATGAGGCATGGCTAGACCCTGCGAATTTTGACGCGGAAAGGATGCAAAAAACGCCCCTTGTGACGCGGAAGGATTGAGGGGGGATGTCTTCTAAGAGCCCTTGTTGACTGTAACCTAAGTCATATTTTAAGCTCCGTGTCAGAAAAACTTGAGTTTGGAGCGAACCAGTATGACGGGACTTCGAGCCCTTTTCAGACGTTTTTCAAGAAAGTCCCTTGAGCGGAAATCCAACAACCTAATGATATCATTTATTCAAATTGTGGTGTCGGTTTTGCTATTGGTCTTGGGTATCTTCATTGCATATCTGCGTTTCACAAGAACTTAGCTTTAGACTAAACACGCTGTCGCAAATTGAACCCAACGGCGGCAAGGTCCGCAAAGCGGCCCTCCACAAAACAGCAACTTCGCTTCAAACCACCGCCAATGTCGCCCACGCAAGCACGATATATCGTGCCCCTTTGGCTATCGTTACAAGCACGACGAATGGCACGATAGGTTCGCGCATCACCCCTGCCACGACGGTGATCGGGTCGCCGATGATCGGTAGCCAGCTGCCCAAGAGCGACCAGCGTCCGTAGCGCCGATACCAGCCTTGGGCGCGCTCCAGTTGTGCGGGTGATGCGGGGAACCATTTGGCGGATTGAAACCGCAGGATGTAACGGCCAAGCACCCAGTTGATGATTGCCCCCAGTACGTTGCCGATGGTCGCCACGGTAAGTAGTGCCCAGACGGGGTGGTCGGTGGCCGAGATCAGCCCCACGAGCACGGCCTCTGACTGCATCGGCAAGATCGTCGCGGCGATCAGGGCCGAGAGGAACAGAGAGGTGTAGGCGATCATGGAGAGCTTTCGTTTGTGGCGTACGTTTTGCATACATGCTTGGTGGCGGGTAAGCTATGGTATGAAAGTTGCAAGTTTGTGTCAGGATGTTACCCCCAATGAAAATCGCCCCGTTCCTTTTGGCTGCCGCTCTGCTCCAGCCTTGTGTTGCGAATGCCCAAGACCGCGCGGCGATTGAGGGCAAGTTCCAAGGCTGGATTGAGCAGACTGTTTGGCCACGCGCCCAAGCGGCGGGTGTGACCCGTGCGACGTTTGATGCCGCGATGTCTGGGGTGACGTTGAATTGGGATTTGCCGAATTTGGTCATTGAGGGTGCGCCCGAGGATACATCGCAGTATCAGGCCGAGTTCCGCCACCCTGCCCGCTATTTTAACGCCGATGGGTTGGTCTATGCATCAGATGCGGGGGCGGCTTTGATGCGCAAACATGCAGCGGTTTTGGCGGAAATTGAGGCGAGGACAGGCGTGCCTGCGCAGATTATCGTGTCGATCTGGGGTCGTGAGAGCAGTTTCGGGGCGGCCAACATTCCGCATGACGCCTTTCGTATTCTCGGCACGAAGGGGTTTATGAGCACGCGTGCGCCTTATTTTACCGACGAATTGATCGCGGCTTTGCAGATTGTCGCACAGGGATTTGCCAGTCGTGATGCGATGCGCAGCAGTTGGGCGGGCGCACTCGGCCAGCCGCAATTCATGCCGAGCAGTTACCTAAAATATGCTGTTGATGGTGATGCTGATGGGCGGGTCGATATTTGGCATTCGGAGGCCGATACGCTTGCGTCTATTGGCGCTTATCTGGCAGCACACGGCTGGAAGGCGGGGCGGGATTGGGGGTTTGAGGTGAACCTGCTGCCGATGTGCCCTGCTATTTGGAGGGGCCAGATCAGGGGTTAGCGGTGGCGGATTGGGCTGCGAGAGGCGTTACCCGTGTCTCTGGCCAGCCGTTCCCGCAAGCGGAATCCGCTGAGGAAGGCTATCTGATGATGCCTGCGGGGCGGTCTGGTCCTGCGTTTATTGTCACCTCGAATTTCTACGTTTTGAAGGATTATAACGAGAGCGATGCCTATGCCCTTTTCGTGGGGCACGTGGGGGATCGGAGCAAGTTTGGGGTCAGAGATTTCAGCGGTGCTTGGGGTGATCTTGATAAGATTTCGCGCACGGATGTTTTGGCGATGCAACGCGCATTAGAGGCGGCGGGGCATGATGTTGGCGGGGCTGACGGGTTGATCGGGAATAAGACTCGTCGGTCGATTGGGCTCTGGCAAGAGCAGAACGGGATGCCTATAACTTGCTATCCCAATAGCGCTACGGCCGTCGCATTAGCGCGGTAGAGCGTTACGGCGAGGTCAGGACCGAAACTACAATTATGGGCTGAAATCAAAAGTTTTCCGTTTCATCGTGCTTGGATACAATAGGTAGGCCACAATAATGGGTAAGAATACTTGCACCACTTTAGGAGCGCGGCGATGTTAAGAGTTATACCATTTTTGTGCTGTATGTGTGCCAGCTATGCGGCGGCTGATGATTGCAACAAATTATCGACGACAGATTTTCCAACGGGTTCGATTGAAGAATTCAAGGCTGAGTTGATTAGTTCGACGTCTAACGCTGAGGCGTTTAAAGACGTTTGGACTAAATACACATTTCATGTTGGGCCGGGGAGGCAAAACCCGCTCTTTCATTTGCTGCTTGGATACCAAGCGTTCGAGATGGGACAGCCATTTTGGGCCATCACAAATTTAGAAACGGCGAGTATAAAGTTAAATCAAGCAAACATCTGTGACGACGATTTGGTCCAGTTCTTCATTTACGTTGGGCGGCGCTATGCTCTTGCAACCATCTTTGACGAATATGTTGATGTCCCATTTGAGATGCTCCCGGATTTTTACGGAGCCGCCACCAAGGGCGTGCATTACCCACTTGACTGGCTCTCAGACTATGATTTGCCGCTCGTGAAGTGTATTCTTTACAAAATGGATTTTTCGCAGGCTGATCAATTAGATCGCTCTATTACACGTGAATGTCGATAATAAGGATTACCAATATGGATCGACCAACATTTTTTGATGGGGTCCAACTTTACGAATAATCGTGATGCATTTGTGCCTCCGAATTTGTCCGATCTTTGCCCACAAATGCAAAAAGGGCCACACCGAAGTGCAGCCCTTTTCGTATCGATTGACTAAGAACCTTAGTTCTTAGCGTAGAATTCGACCACGAGGTTTGGTTCCATTGTGACTGGGTATGGAACGTCGCCGAGTTGTGGTGTGCGTGTGAATGTCGCTGTCATCTTGTTGTGATCAACGTCCATGTAGTCAGGCACGTCGCGCTCTGGCAATTGTGTTGCCACGAGAACAAGTTCCATCTGCTTGGACTTCTGACGCACTTCGATCACGTCGCCTTCTTTCACGCGGTAGGAAGGGATGTTAACCTTCTGGCCGTTGACTGTGACGTGGCCGTGGTTCACGAACTGGCGCGCAGCAAAGATTGTTGGCACGAACTTAGCGCGGTAAACAACTGCGTCCAAGCGGCGCTCAAGCAAACCAATCAGGTTCTCGCCTGTATCACCCTTAACACGCTCAGCTTCGCCATAGATGCGGCGGAATTGCTTTTCTGTCAGATCGCCGTAGTAACCTTTCAACTTCTGCTTTGCACGAAGCTGCAGACCGAAGTCGGACAGTTTACCCTTACGGCGCTGACCGTGCTGGCCTGGGCCGTATTCACGCCGATTTACTGGTGACTTTGGACGGCCCCAGATGTTTTCGCCCATGCGGCGGTCAATTTTGTATTTGGCAGCTGTACGTTTAGTCATACGCTGATCTCCTTCGTTGTCGTGCGTCCCCAAAGTGGGAACATGAAGGGCGTTGTCCTTTTGCCGAAGCCTGACAGGGTTCCGCTTGCGCGGTCCACCAACACCAATGAATTTGCGGCTTATACGGGGGTGGCTGGCAGAGTCAACAGGTGGGTTGCAATGCTGGGAATAAAGGGCAAAAGGGGTGCTATGACAGATACCCCTGCCCCCCGTTTTATCCACTTCCTTGGCGCGTTTGCTGCGGGTGGATTGATCACGCTGATGTTGCTCACGAATGGGACGTTGGCACAATATGGCACGCTGTTATTCTCAAGCTTTGTGCCGCATTTGACGGGGACTGTGCTGGCGATTGTAATCTTGTTGATCCTGCGCCCTGCCCGCGCAACGCCACAGCGCCCGCCGCTTTGGGCCTATTTGGGTGGTGTTTCGGGTGGTTTGACGGTGATTGCGTCCTCGGCTGCGATGAATTCCGCTTTGGCGTTGTCTGGCACGATTGCCTTGGGGTTGGCGGGGCAGATCATGTTCTCGCTGGTTGCCGATGCGCGTGGCTTGTTTGGATTGCCGCAGCGGATGCCGACGTTGCGTGATCTGGCGGGGCTTTCGTTGATCATCGCGGGTGCGTTGGTGATTATCTTTTTCGGAGGTACGCCATGATTTTTGTTATCTCCGTGGCCGTCGGCGCAGGTGTTCTGGTGGGCCTCAGCCGTCAATTGAACGGGCGTTTGGCCCTGTCCACAAACGCAATGGAATCGTCGTTTTGGAATCACATCGTCGGGCTGGTTTTTGTCAGTATTGCTGCGCTGGCAATTGGCGGCATGTTTGAAGGTGCGCCGATGGAGGCCCCTTGGTGGGCCTATCTTGGCGGGCCTATTGGGTTTCTGTTTATCGCCGCAGGGAGCTGGGCGATTAACCGCATTGGGGCGGCGCAAACTGCGATGCTGATTATCGCGGGGCAGATGATTTCAAGCGTTCTGCTTGATGCTGCGATGGGCGTTGACGGGAACCTTTGCGCGCGCGCCCTTGGGGTTACGTTGATCCTTGGCGGCATGTGGGTGACACGCGCCGCCAAGGTGAAGTCTTAGGCCACGAAATGCCCGACAGGGATTGAGACCTGCGATTTGGCGTCTGCGCCAAGCTCTTGGGCAAAGTGCATCGCCGCAAACGGATCACGCAGGAACTGACGCGCCATCAGGGCGATGTCGGCTTGACCTGATGCGATGACGCCTTCGGCCTTTGCCGCAGTGTCGATACACCCAACAGCCGCCGTAATCAGGCCCGTCTCTTTGCGCATTTGGGCGGCTAGTCCAACCTGATCAGCCGTGCGTGTGCCGATGGAGGCACGCGCCGCAGGGGTCGCACCGCCACCAGAGCAATCGACCATATCGACGCCGAGGTCGCGTAGGACTTTCATCAACTGGATGTTGTCGTCGATGGTCAGGCCACCGTCGATCCAGTCAGTAACGGACAGGCGCACGGCAAGCGGCAGGCGCTCTGGCCAGACTTTGCGCACTGCCTCCACAGTCTCGCGCATCATGCGGCTGCGCCCTTCAAAATCGCCGCCGTATTGATCGGTGCGGGTGTTGACCAAGGGCGTGAAGAAGCTGTGCAGCAGGTAGCCATGCGCGCCGTGCAGTTCGAGCAGCTCGTAGCCTGCGGCAAGGGCGCGTTTGGTGCTGGCAACAAAAGCGTCTTGCATCGCTTTGATCTCGGCCACTGACATGGCGTGCGGTGCTTTAAACAGACGCGTACCGTCTTGGTCGAAGACCTCATCCGTTGGGCTGATGGTTTGCCAGCCGCCCTCGTCATCCTTCAAATGTGCACCACCATCCCATGGCCGTGCCGACGATCCTTTACGCCCTGCGTGGGCGATTTGCACGCCGATGACCGCGCCTTGGGATTTCGCGTAGGCGTTGATCGGGATCAGGGCTTCGACCTGCGCGTCGTTCCAGAGACCAGCGCACGCTGGCGTGATGCGCCCGTCGGGTGTGACGGCGGTGGCCTCTGCGATAATGAGGCCCGCACCACCCACGGCACGTGCGCCGATGTGGGTCATGTGCCACGGTTGGGCCACGCCATCGACGGAGGAGTATTGGCACATCGGCGCCATGCCGAGGCGGTTGCGTAGAGTGACGTCTTTGATCTTAAGCGGTGTGAAAAGTGCTGACATTATGTGTTCATCTTTTTGATTTGCGCGACGCCGGATTCACCCAAGGAAATGGAGGCGAACGGTCCGCCGATACACAGGTGCATCGGGTCTTTGTTGTTCACAGGCGGGGATTTGGCGAAGACGTCTTTGGCGAAGTCTTCGGCGTTGTCTTTGGGGCGGAAGCCCAAGTGCCCCGCTTTGGAATTATCCACCACGGCGCGGTCATTGTTGGAGATGCCGTATATGGTGGTGAAACCAACAACAGGGCTATCAATCGCGCGTTCCACAAGGTGAATCAGATCGCCTGTCGAGAGCCATGTGCCGATGGCGCGGGCGTTGGACGGTGGGGCCGCCGAGAAGATGCGCAGGCAGACCGCCTCAACGCCGCGTTTGTCCCAGTAGAGCGAAGCGAGGTCTTCGGCGAAGCACTTGGCCAGCCCGTAATAGGTGTCGGGCTTGTGCGGCGCATCAAGGCCGATCGTGTCGGTCTTGAGATGCATGCCGACCGCGTGCACGGAGGATGCGTAGACCACCCGCTTGACGCCATTGCGGTAGGCTGCTTCCCAGACGTTATAAGCGCCGATGATGTTGGATTGCAGGATGTCGTCCCATGGGGCCTCGTCCGCGATCGCGCCAAAGTGGATGACCATATCGGCGTCTTTCAGCAGCGCCTCCATGGTGGCGAGGTCAGAGACGTCGGCCTTCACATAGGTCTCGTTTGCGCCGAGGTCTGGCAGGTCATTCGCCAAATCAGACGACACGAATTCTTGGCACATCGCAGC
Source organism: Loktanella sp. UBA3435 (assembly GCA_002378665.1). Taxonomy (GTDB): domain Bacteria; phylum Pseudomonadota; class Alphaproteobacteria; order Rhodobacterales; family Rhodobacteraceae; genus Yoonia. The sequence continues at coordinate 44,345 of DFSO01000058.1, forward strand.
GAGTGGCGCGCGGAGTTGGGAGCCGAGTGCGCCTGCGGCACCTGTGAGAACGAGCTTTTTCATGGGAGTTCCTTTCGCCGTTTAGATCACGGCCTTTTCTACAAATTTTTCGCCACGTTCAATGCGGCCATATCCGAATGGGGTGAGGTCGAGGGTCTGGTAGGCCCCTGTCGCGATGAGCTCAGCCGTGCCCCGCCCGATGGCTGGGGATTGCTGGAAACCGTGACCCGAGAAGCCATTGGCGAAGAAGAAGTTTTCAACTTTCGTATGCGGTCCCAAAATCGCGTTTTGATCGAGGGTATTATATGCGTAATGTCCAACCCACGAATTGACCAGCTTTACCCGCTCGAATGCGGGGACGCGGTGGGCGATGGCGGGCCAGACTTTTTCTTCCCAGATCGTGTGATCGGCGGTGAAATCCGTAGGATCAACGGCCGGGTCTTCGTCAGGTGGGCAGCCCGCCATGTAGTAACGTCCGTCAGAGCGCATGTGCACGCCGACGGGATCAATGGTGAGCGGCAGATCACGGTCGAGCGGTTCGGCTGCGTCAAAGATGAAAGTGTAGCGCTTGCGCGGTTCCACGGGCAGCGCGATCCCCGCCATGGCGCTGGTCAGGTTCGCACGGGGACCAGAGGCGTTGACGACGGTGCCGCAGGAAATCACCTCGCCCGAGGCGAGCGTGACGCTTTCGACCTTTGTGCCTGTGGCGTTATTGGTCATCGCAACCACGGTGTTGTGAATGTATTCGACGCCCTTCTCGCGGGCCATGCGTTTCCACCAGTCAAAGATCGTGGCCCCATCAAAATAGCCCTCGTCGATCAGGTTGTGATTGCCTGCGACGATGTCGTCCATGTTGTAGAAAGGATAAGCTGCTTTGATCTCGGCGGCAGTCAGATGCTTGGTGCCTGCGCCATTGGCGGCTTGCACGGCTTGGGTGGCGGCAAGGGATTTCGCGGCCGCCTCATTGCCTGCCAGATACATGTAGCCAAACGATTGCAGGGTGATCGCAGGCACGCGCGCGTCGTCGCCCATATAGGCGCGGAAATTCTTGACGTAATCCGCGCCAAACTGGCTAATCTTGATGTTGATCGGCTCGGAGAACTGCTGGCGGATGCAGGAGTTTGTATGCACCGTCGAGGTAAATTCGTAGGTCGGGTCACGTTCGACGACAAGCACCTTGCCGTCGAAACCTGTGTGATCAGACAGGAACCAAGCGATGGACGACCCATACATGGCCCCCCCAACGATGATCACGTCATAAGAGCTTTGCTTGGGTGCTTGGGTCATGATTACCTACGCCGTTGAAGATATCCGCGGGACCAGAGCCTTGACCAGATCGCGCATGTGAAGTTCGCCTACGGGAGTGTCACCATCCATTACGCGATAATGCAAGGCCGTGTCGCCCTCTGAGCGTGCAATAAGTGATTCAAGGTTCTCGCGCATATCGACGTCGCCCTCGAATTTCTTACCCGTCAGCTTGTCCATCATAGTCGGATCGCTGAGCGGCTGCATCACCGATTTCACACGCAGAACGCGGGCGCGGTTAATGTCGGACACAAAGTCTTCGATGTAAGGATCAGCAGGGTTCAACAGGATGCTTTGCGGCTCGCCCTGTTGGATCACGGCACCATCTTTGAGGATCACAAGGTGGTCTGCGATTTTCAGCGCTTCATCAAGGTCGTGGGTGATAAAGACGATGGTTTTGTGCAGCTCTTCTTGTAGCTCCAACAGCAGGTTTTGCATGTCGGTGCGGATCAGTGGGTCAAGCGCAGAGAACGCCTCGTCCATCAACATGATGTCGGAGTTCGAGGTCAGCGCACGGGCGATGCCAACACGTTGCTGCATGCCACCCGAAAGCTGGGACGGGTAGTAGTTCTCATAGCCATCAAGGCCGACGCGGCTGAGCCACTTTTGACCTTCGGCTTCGCGGGTTGCGACATCGACACCTTGCACCTCTAGCGCCATTGCAGCGTTTTGCAGAACGGTGCGGTGCGGCAAAAGCGCAAACTTTTGGAACACCATCGACATCTTTTCCTGACGCATTTTGCGCAGGTCGATCTCGGACAGTTGCATCACATCAACGCCGTCGACAAGGATCTCGCCCGCAGTGGGTTCGATCAGACGGTTGAGGTGGCGGATCAGCGTGGATTTGCCAGAGCCTGACAGGCCCATAACAACCGTGATTTCGCCAGCCATCATATCGACGTTGATGTTTTGCAAACCAAGCACGTGCTTGTGCTCTTCGAGCAGTTCGGGCTTGCCCATCCCTGCCTCGACATATTGCATCATCTCTTTGTCATTTGGGCCAAAGATTTTGTAGAGGTTACGCAGTTGGACTTTGGGTGTATCGGTCATGTCTCGTGCCCTCCCTTAATGTTTCTTGTTGGCTTTATCGACGCGACCAAGGGCCGCCTTCGATGTGCGATCTAGGATGACAGCGAGCAGCACAATGCCGATGCCCGCAACGATACCGACGCCCAGCTCAAGGTTCCGAATACCGCGCAGAACCAACATACCAAGACCGGGTGCGGACACGAGGGACGCGATCACAACCATCGCAAGGCTCATCATGATAGTCTGGTTTATACCCGCCATGATGTTGGGCAGTACGAGCGGCAATTCGACCTTACGCATGCGTTGCTTGGCATCCATGCCGAATGCGTCTGCGGCCTCGATCACGTCCTTGTCGACAAGACGAATGCCAAGGTCGGTCAGGCGGATCACCGGCACGATGGCGTAAAGGATAATCGCGATGCCGTAGAGTTTGGATTCCGTCACCGAGAACAAGAAGATCAGCGGGATCAGATAGACGAATGTCGGCAAGGTTTGCAGCAGGTCGAGAACCGGCACAAGCGAGCGTTGCAAGCGGTCTGATTTCGACATGGCAATGCCAATCGGCACACCGAATAGCACAGATAGCCCCGTACAGACAAAGATGATTGAGAGCGTTTGCATCTCCACGTGCAGGTGGTCAATTGCGCCCAAGAACAAGAATGAGAGTGCCACAAAAATCGTCACAGGCTTGGAGCGGGACACGAACCAAGCGAAGGCCACGAGCAAAGGCACGATGATCCACCAAGACGTGTTGGTAAACACGTAAAGCGTGCCATCAAGCGCCCATGAGAGCGGTTGTGTGATCGGGTCGAGAACGATCTTGAGATAGTCTTTCCCCGATAGAAATGCGTTTTCAATCCCTGCTGTCAAATCACGCGTTTGCGGAAAGTGAGCGCAGGCATCGTTGAGGTTATCCAGCGATGGGAAAGGAAATGCGACAGCATTCGGATCGACCGATCCCGCGTTATTTGCTTTCAGCAAATCCGCCATCGACATCGGTGCCGTGCTTGCACTTTGATCGCACCAGTCGCGCAGGCCAAACGCGTTAAAAAGCCCATCATAGAATGCCATTTTCTCTGTCCCCAATTCGCAAAACAGCCCCCCGCACGACTTTTCGGCGGAGGGCTGATGTGTGCTGTTAAGCTTACTTGATCAGTGCTGCAAGCTTGGCTTTTGCGTCATCATCCAACCAAGCGCTCCAGATGTCGGAGTTGTTGGAGATGAAGTAAACGGCTGCTTCTTCATAAGATGCAGAGTTGTCATCCTGCCAAGCCAAAAGCGAACCCATCTGCTCGTTTGTGAACGACAGCTTGGACATCATGTCTGCAACTGCTGGCTCGCGCTCAACAAATGCAGCAGATGCTGCGGTCACAACCTTAGAGTTCGGGTATGGTGACAGTGTTGGTGTCGCGCATTCCGCGTCGCCGTTACATGTGTGCGCTTCAGCGTTATACTCGACGCCCAAGTCAACCATCGTCATTGGGTATTTGCCCAAAACAGATGTTGGTGCCCAGTAGTAGCCGAACCATGGCTCTTTGTCTGCGTATGCAGATGCGATTGCTGTTGCCAGTGTTTCGCCTGAACCGTGCTGGAAGCGCTCGACGCCTGCTTCTTCAAGGCCAGATGCCTTGTAGATGTTGAAGTTGATCGTGTCACAAGCCCAACCCGCTGGGCAATCTTGGAACATGCCGCCAACCAGCTCTGGGTTTGCTTTGATACCTTCGAGCGTTGCAAGCTCTGGGTGTGCTTCTGCGAGGTAAGTTGGGATCCAC